>CAYUFU010000053.1:0-27363 GCA_964444145.1 uncultured Chitinophagales bacterium | reverse complement strand
GGGTGTATGCCGACACGGTGCTCTTGCACGAAGCGGAGGCGAGCATCTTGTTCAGCTTCGCGTACTCCTATTTTTTTGTGGACGTCGAGCGTTATGACGCGTTGATCGAGTTTCTGCATTCGATCGTTCCTCGCGCGACGACGGCAGACCTCTATACTGCGCTGGGGTTCCATCGTCATGCAAAGACGGAGTTCTATCGCGACCTCCATCAATTCGTGCACGTCTCGAACGAGCAGTTTACGATTGCGCCCGGCTTGGAAGGAGCGGTGATGATTGCGTTCACCCTGCCGAATTTCAACTTCGTATTGAAGATCATCAAGGACAAGCCCTGCTTCCTCCGCTCGCAGCTCGAAACGCCGAAGGTGATTACGAAGGAGCAAGTGCGGTATCAATACGACTTCGTTTCGCATCGCGACCGCGCAGGGCGGATGGTGGATACGCAGGAGTTCGAAAATCTGCTCTTCAAACGGAGACGTTTCGCAGATGACCTGCTCGATGAGTTTGCACAGGCGGCGAAGGACAATGTCATCATCAGCGATGATACGGTCATCATTCGGCATCTCTATGTTCAGCGGAAAGTGATGCCGCTGCCGCTGTACTTCAAGAGCGAGAAAGACCCGGAAGCCATTCGTCATGTGTTGATAGACTTCGGCTACTTTCTGAAAGACCTCGGCGCGAGCGGCGTGTTCCCGTGCGATTTGTTCAACATCTGGAATTACGGCGTTACCGATTGGGGACGCGTGGTGTTGTTCGATTACGACGACGTGCTGCCGATCGAGCGGATTCGGTTTCGCGAGAAGCCCGTGCCCCGCGATGATTACGAAGAGATCGAGCCTGAGGAGAATTGGATTCTTGCCACCCCGGAAGATTTTTTCATGGACGAGATTGATCGCTACTCCGGCATCCCGTATCCATTGAAAGGAGTATTCAAGGCTGTGCATGGCGATTTGTACACGCTGGAATTTTGGAACGGATTAACCGAGCGGTTGAACAACGGAGAGATTTTCGATGTCACACCGTACGATCGAGGGAAGAGGTTTCGCCGATGGTTGGAGTGATGGAGTGTTGGAGTAGTGGAGTGATAGAGTATTGGAGTCTTGGAGAATTGGAGTGATGGATATGTGGATTGATGGATCGTTGGTTCCTTGGATGGATATTGGTTTGGCTTGGAATCAAACTCAAACCTTGAACCCTGAACCCTGAACCCTGAATCCATCTTCGAGAATGCATGAAGACTTTACGATTCAAAGGAGCAGATTCGACCACGAGCCTCAGCGCGCTTTTGTGGAAGCCGAAGAATGCGACCAGCCTCTTGCTGTTCGCGCATGGTGCGGGCGCGGATATGCGGCATCGGTTCATGGAGAACATGGCGCGGCAGTTAGCACTGCAGGGGATAGCAACCTTGCGCTATCAATTCCCGTACACGGAAAAGGGATTGAAGCGTCCCGACGCGAAGCCGATATTGCTTGCGACGGTTCGTGCCGCTGTTGAGTGTGCACATGAATGGTGCGATGGGCTGCCGTTGTTTGCCGGTGGGAAATCCATGGGCGGGCGGATGACGTCGCTTGCCGCATCCGAGGAACCACTGCGAAATGTGCGGGGGATTGTCTTCTTCGGCTTTCCGTTGCATCCTGCGGGCGCGCCGTCGTCCGAGCGAGCGGATCATCTGTCGAAGGTGAAGGTGCCGCTGTTGTTTCTTCAAGGTACGCGCGACGCGCTTGCTGATCTGGCGCGCATGAAGTCTGTTTGCAAGAAGCTCGGCAAGCGAGCGACGTTGCATGTGGTCGCAGAGGCTGACCACTCGTTTCATGTTCCGACGCGGACAGGAAAAACGGATGAGGATGTTCTCGTCGAGCTTGCGGAACGGGTTCGGGAGTGGGTTGCGGCATGTGGGGGGCAGGCGGCTGAACTTTCCACGAAGTAGCCCGTTGGTGTTGCGGTCCGCCTGCGGCGGACACTTTTGACGATCGCCTTCGGCGAATCTCGCCGCAGGCGGATGTAGTCTGTCTGCAGCCCCCAAAAAAAGAATGTCCAGAGAACAAACGCGAGAGGATGAACAAGACCGATTTACTCAACGCCATCGAGTTGGCGCTCGGCGGCAAATGGGATGACGCCCATCGGATCGTGCAGGCGTATGATGATGAGTACGCCGCATGGATTCACGCGGTGTTGCATAAGATCGAAGGTGACGAGGGGAATAGCCGGTATTGGTATGGGCGCGCGGGAAGAACTTTTCAGCGGGACATTGCCCATGCCGATGAACTGAACCATATACGAGAGGAATTGGAATGACGAAGCAGGTACAACAACTTCTTGACGAGGCGAATGAAAACTCGGCGCGTGTGCACGCAATGTTCGACATGCAGAGTGAGGAATCGTTGAAGCGCCGTCCACCGAGCGGCGGTTGGTCGGCGGTCGAGTGCATCGAGCATCTCGCGTTGACAACGGGTTTGTACGAGCGCCTTGTTCCTTCTGCCGTGAACGACGCGCAGCGGCGCGGCGCGAGGGGAGAGGGTCCGTTCACCATGGATTTCAAAGGGCGGTTGTTGAAATGGGTTCTTGAGCCGCCGTATCGGATGAGGGTGAAAACGTATCATCTCGTTGACGTGAACGAGGTGCACGAGCCGAAGAAGGTGCTCGGCGAATTTCTCGCGTCGCAGGAGCGGTTGCGTGCGATGCTTGCTTCTGCCGACGGACTCGCGCTCGATGCGATTTTGGTTGCATCGCCGTTCAACAAGAAGATCACCTACAATTTGTACTCGGCGTTCGCAAACATTCTCGCGCATCAGCGCCGGCATCTGTGGCAGGCAGAGCAGGCGCTGCGTCCTCAGTGATCGCACTCGGATGAAAAGCTCTGCGCGATGCGAGGGCTTCACGTCATGGTCTTTGGCATTCCGATTCTTGAGATTCATTTCTGATTTTTGACAATTCTCTTGTCGCGGTCTTTTCTCGGCCTGTTGGTTTTCACTTGCTGTTCGACGATTCATGGTTCGGGTTGGTCGGCACGTTTGTTGACCCCCTGGTGATGGGCGTTCTGATTCGCCCGCATTTTCCGTATATTTTTGTTGTTTGCTCCTCTGCCCAACGATGATTGAAGCGTTCATTGATGTGTTCGTTGTTCTGATGCCGGTGCTGTATGGCGCGCTGGTGTGCGTCTACGCGCTTTCGTTTTTTGGAGTGGCGCCTGCGACTGAACGCTTCAAGACGTCGCTGCTTCTTCTCACTGTTCTTCTCCATGTTGCGTATTTGATTGCCCGGACAACGGCGTTCGATCATCCGCCCGTGACCACGGTGTTTGAAATCATGACGATGCTCGCCGCGTGCATTGCGATAGCGTATGCATATATCGAGTTGCGCACAAAGGCGTCGCTGGCGCGCAGCAACGAGGTCGACGCGGCTGGGCAAGCGGGCAATACGGGCGTGTTCATCTTGCTGCTCGCGTTCGTCTTCCAAACCATCTCGTCTCTCAATATCAAAGATCTGACCGAAGTTGCACCGATATTGCGGAGTCGGCTGCTCGGCTTTCACGTTTCGTCGGCGCTGTTGGGGTACACAGCGATTTCCCTTTCGGCGGTGTATGGGTTTCTCTATTTGATGTTGTATCACGAAATCAAATCGTCGCGCTTTGGGTTGATTTACAATCGGCTGCCGAATTTGGAGATGCTCGAAAACATGAGCGGCAAGGCGGAGGTGTTTGGGTTCATCATGTTGAGCATCGCGATCGCGGTGGGATTGATTTGGCTGCCGCGGGCATTTCCGAGTTTTTCGTATTTCGATCCGAAGCTCATCGGCACGCTGGCGATTTGGTTGTTGTACGCTGCTGCGCTTGTTGCAAAGAAAACCCTCGGCTGGCAGGGACGCAAGATCATGATCCTGTCACTCGTTGCCTTTGGGTTTGTGTTTCTTTCAATGACGGTGGTGAATTTGTATATGAGTGGGTTTCATGGGTTCTATTAGCGCTGTGGCGCCACTGTCTTGGCATGTACGATGAACTTACTTTCCATAGGCATCAGTCATAACTCTGCACCGCTCGAGGTCCGCGAAAAAATGTGGATGTCGAACGACGAAGCGCGCGGTGTGTTGAAGAAACTTCAAGGGAAGTTCTTCAACGAAGCAATGCTTGTTTCGACGTGCAATCGAACGGAGTTGTACGGACTGACTCCCACTGCGCAAGTTGGCGATGGAGAGTTGAAGAGATTCTTAATCGAAGTGAAAAACGCCGGAGCGACTGTGAAGCCCGAGCATTTTTACGGGAGCTTTTCCGGCGGAGCGATCAGTCATCTGTTCAAAGTCGCGGCAGGCATTGACTCGATGGTCATCGGCGATATCCAGATTTTGAACCAAGTCAAGGAAGCGTTTCAGCTCTCGAGCGAAACGGGGATGATGGGACCCGTGATGAATCGTTTGATGCAAGCCACCTTGCACGTCGGGAAACGCGTCCGAACGGAAACGACGATTTGTGAGGGCGCAGTCTCGGTGAGCTATGCAGCGGTAGAGCTTGCGACGAAGATTTTTGCCGACCTCACGAAGAAAGCGGTGCTTCTCATCGGCGCAGGGGAAACGGGCGAGCTGACGCTGAAGCATTTGATCGGAAAGGGAATCGGGCGGGTCCTCATTGCCAATCGGACGCGTGAACGAGCTGAGGCGCTCATCGCCGCCTGTGGGGCGCCGGGCGAGGTTGTCGAATACGCACACTTGCAAGATGCGCTGCGTAAGGTTGACATCGTCATTACGTCGGTGAACAGTCCGTCGTACATTGTCCAGCCCGAGCATGTGCGCAACGTGATGAAGCAGCGCTCGCACAATCCACTCTTTGTTATTGACATCGGCATGCCGCGCAATGTTGACCCTTCCTGCAATAAAGTCGAGAACGTCTTCCTGTACGACATGGATTCGCTAAGCTCCATCGTCGGGCGCAATGTAGAAAAGCGGAAAGCGGAAATTCCGAAGGTTACGACGATTATTCGCGAAGAGATGATCGAGTTTTTCAAATGGCATAATGCACTGCAGGTCGGTCCTACGATTCAGGAATTTCGCGAGGCGTTGGAATCCATCCGTCAGGAGGAGGTCGAAAAGAATATCCATCGCTTCAAGCCCGAAGACCGCGAGCTGGTGGAATTGGTGACGAAGCGTATTGTCAACAAGATTCTTCACCAGCCGATCACGAATTTGAAACACGGCGCGGAGAATGGGCAGCGCGGAAGCGAAACGACGATGCGCATCAATG
This sequence comes from uncultured Chitinophagales bacterium, assembly GCA_964444145.1. Classification (GTDB taxonomy): domain Bacteria; phylum Bacteroidota; class Ignavibacteria; order UBA10030; family UBA6906; genus CAADGV01. The sequence goes on along the minus strand of CAYUFU010000053.1, from coordinate 22,136 downwards.
TGCTGCGCGATTTGTTTGGGATTGCGGAGAAGGAGCCCAAGGGCCAGTGACCTGCTCTCGTCACACTCCCCATGATCCCTCATCCTAAATCCTTCTCCCAGAGGGAGAGTAACGTTTTCTCCTCTCTCTTTGAGAGAAGGAGGGATAGAACATCGTAGATGAACAGTTCACGAATAGTCATCGGTAGCCGCGGTAGCGACCTTGCACTTTGGCAAGCCAGGTGGGTGCAGGCGGAATTGCAGAAACGTTTCAGCAATCTCTCCGTCGCGCTCCACGTCATCAAGACCAAGGGGGACAAAATTCTCGACTCGCCGCTTTCAACAATCGGCGACAAGGGATTATTCACGAAGGAAATCGAGTCCGCCCTGTTGCTTAAAGAAATTGACATCGCTGTTCACAGTCTCAAAGATTTGCCGACACGCCTTCCCGATGGGTTGACGCTGGGCGCCATTTGTAAGCGTGAAGATGTTCGCGATGTTTTCATTCCGCATCCCCAGAATCAGAGGAGAACGCTCTTTGACCAGCCGCGCGGCGCAACGATTGCCACGGGAAGTCTTCGGCGCAGATGCCAGATCCTTCATCTGCGTCCTGATGTTGCAATCATTGATGTTCGCGGTAACCTCAACACGCGGATCAAGAAGTTGGAGGAAAGTGATTGGGCGGGAATGCTTCTGGCGCGCGCGGGAGTTGTTCGCCTCGGTTGGCAAGACAAGATCGGCGAGACGATTGATGCGGAAAGAATTCTCCCTGCCGTCGGGCAAGGAGCGCTGGCCATCGAAATTCGTGAAGACGATGAGCGCGTTGCGTCGCTTGTACAGTCGCTGCATCATTACGACACCGCACAAGCTGCGCGGGCTGAACGTGCGTTGCTGCGAAGGCTGGAAGGTGGCTGTCAAGTGCCGATCGGAGCATTTGGCAGAGTCGAAAAAGAACACGGCAAGAACATTCTGAAGTTGGATGCGCTCGTTGGCTCACTCGACGGCAAGCTGATTGTGCGTGGGAAGATGAGCGGTGCTCCTTCATCGGCAGAAGCGATCGGTGAGAACCTTGCGGAGGTGTTGGTGAAGGGTGGTGCAGAGAGGATTCTCGAATCCGTCAAGGGTTCGTTGGTCAGAGTGCAGGATATGACCCTTGAACCATGAAACGGTACATGCAGGTAGAAAATGTCGCTTGAAGGGAAAACGATTCTTGTGACGCGCCCGCGTGAACAATCGCGTGAGTTCGTTGACGAAATTCAGCGGCGGGGCGGGAAGGCAGTCGTCATTCCGATGATTCGCATTGTTGTGCCTGAAGAGTGGGCGGCGTGCGACGCGGCGATTGCAAATCTCCGGTTATACGACGCCATCATTTTCACGAGCGGCAACGCCGTCGAAAAATTTCTCCAGCGATGTGAGTTGAAAAGTCTCTACAGCGCGGCGTTTGCACAAAAAGAAATCTATGCGGTCGGCGAGCGAACAGCGGAGTTGGTGAAAGAATATGGACTGCATGTCACGTTCAAACCGAAAGAGTTTTCGTCGGCGGCATTGCAACGATGGTTTACAGCCGAAAACGCACGTGGTAAGCGGTTTCTCTTTCCTCGAGGAAATCTTTCGAAGGAAGACATGCCGATCCATCTGCGTTCCCTCGGCGCGATCGTGGATGAGGTGGAAGTGTATACCAATCTTCCCCCGACCAAGGAAACGCTGGAAGAGTTGAGTGCACGGTTTCTCAAGAAAGAGTTCGATGTCGTTACCTTCGCAAGTCCTTCGGCGATAAAGCGATTTCATCAAGCCGTTCTTCCCGAGGTGTTCGACATGATTCACCATCATACGAAGCTTGCCGTTATTGGACCGACAACGCGCGCTGCCGCCGAAGAATTTGGTTTCACTGTTGCTATCGAAGCAAGGGAAGCGACGGGAAAGGGGCTGGTGGATGCGATTGAGGAAGCGTTCGCAAAAGCGACGACGTAGTAGAGTTGAGAACAGATTCACGGTTCAGGATTCGGCGGAAACGCAAGAGCCCCGATTTCGCACGTTGGACATGAGATCATAAACCAAGTATTGCATGAACGATTTATTTCTCAGAGCATGTAAACGAGAGCAGGTTGAACGCACGCCTGTCTGGATGATGCGGCAGGCGGGACGCTATTTGCCCGAGTATCGTGCCGTGCGCGCAAAAACGGATTTTCTGACAATGTGCAAGACGCCCGAGCTCGCATCGGAAGTCACTGTGCAGCCCGTGGATATCATCGGCGTGGATGCGGCAATCATTTTTTCCGACATCCTCGTGATTCCTGAAGCGATGGGTATGAAGCTCGAGATGCTTGAGGCGAAGGGACCACAGTTTCCAAACCCGATTCGGACACGAGAAGACATCGACGCGCTGCGCATTCCCAACCCGGAAACAAGCTTGCGTTTTGTGATGCAAGCGCTCGAGATGACGAAACGGCTCCTTCATCAGCGCGTTCCGCTCATAGGATTCTCCGGTTCGCCGTTCACCCTCGCTGCGTACATGATCGAAGGGTCCGGCAGTAAAGAGTGGAAACACACCAAGCAAATGCTGCTGAATCAGCCTGCGATGTTCAAAGCGCTGCTGACGAAACTCGAGGAATCAGTTCGCCTCTATCTCGAAGCACAGCTTGCCGCGGGTGCCGATGCTGTGCAGATCTTCGATACCTGGGGCGGCGTGCTCACGCCCGATCACTACAAGATGTTTTCGCTCGATTTCATCCACAACATTGTTTCGAAGCTGCATCGCAACGGACAGCCCGTGATTGTGTTCTCGAAAGGTGCCAATCAGTCGTTAAACGATATTGCCGACATCGGCGCGGATGTTGTCGGTCTCGATTGGACGGTGGACATTCACAACGCACGAGAACTCATCGGCGAAAGAGTTGCGTTGCAAGGAAATCTCGATCCCGCGGTGTTGTACGCCTCGCCCGACGTGATTCGACATGAGGTGAGAGCGATTCTGAGAAAATTCGGGAAAGGAAGCGGGCACGTGTTCAATCTCGGCCACGGGATAGCGCCCGATGTTCCGGTTGACCATGCGAAGGTGATGGTCGAAGCCGTGAAGACTCTGAGTGCAGCGACATGATTCACCTTGCCATATCCTTTGCTATGCTCAGGATGTAAAATGGAAACAACACTAAAGCCACTGGCAGATCGTGCCCGCGCCTACTTCGAGCGGCTCCAGCAGACGATTTGCTCTGCTCTCGAATCGCTCGAACCCGGAAAGCAATTCACCGATGATCGGTGGGAGAAAGCCGACGCGCTGCATCACGACAAATCGGGCGGCGGCGGGTTGACGAGAGTGCTGGAACAGGGGCGCATCTTCGAGAAAGCAGGCGTACTGACCTCGACAACCTATGGCGGTTTGCCGGAGTCACTTGCGCTCAAAATGAATGTACTGCCATCGAATTTTTTCGCAACCGGTATTTCCCTCATCATCCACCCGCTCAGCCCTCTGGTGCCCACCGTGCATGCAAACTTTCGCTACTTCGAGCAGGTGCATGGCGACGCGTGGCTTGGCGGCGGGGTTGATTTGACTCCGTACTATCTGTTCGACGAGGATGTTCACCATTTTCATGCAACACTCAAAAGAGCGTGCGACAAACACGATGTGACGTTCTATCCGCGTTTCAAAACATGGTGTGACGAATACTTCTTGATCAAACATCGCGAAGAAACCCGCGGCGTCGGCGGTATTTTTTTCGATTACTTACGGGGCGATGTGGAGCACTACTTCGGGTTTGTGCAATCTGTCGGCGACGCGTTTCTCGATGCGTATCTGCCAATTGTGAAGAAGCGCATGAATGAACCATGGGGCGAGAGAGAAAAACAGTGGCAAGCCGTGCGCCGCGGCCGCTATGTTGAATTCAATCTTGTGTACGATCGCGGCACGATGTTCGGACTCGAAACGAAGGGGCGCATTGAGTCTATTCTCGTTTCATTGCCGCCGAAAGTGGAATGGCACTACAACATGCAGCCCGAACCGAACTCGCGCGAGGCGAGGCTTGTTGACATAGTGCGGCACCCGAGGAGCTGGGCGTGATTCCGCACTGTGAGTGAGCAATCGGTGTATGCTCTCTCGCCGCTGTGATGGTTTCATGTGCGCCGTTGGGGTTCAAGGTTCACGATTGACGAACCCTGAACCCAGAAGTGAACCCTTCAATACTGCAGGACTGGAGCTATGAACCAAGAAAAACCGATCGGTGTTGTCCTTTTCCAACTCGGCGGACCCGACTCGCTGGAAGCGGTACAGCCGTTCCTCTACAATTTGTTTTCCGATCCCGACATCATTGATCTACCGCTTGCCTTCTTGTTTCGCAAGCAGTTGGCAAGATTCATTTCATCGAAGCGAGCGCCGAAGGTTCAGGCGTTGTACAAAGAAATTGGCGGCAAGTCTCCGATTTTGTCTCAGACCAACGACCAAGCGACGGCGCTTGAGTTGGAGCTCCGTAAAGCGATCAATGCCAAAGTCTATGTCGCGATGCGTTACTGGCACCCGATGACGAGCGAAGTTGTGGAACGTGTGCATCATGACGGCATCGGGCACGTCATTCTCCTGCCGCTCTATCCGCAGTATTCGAGAACGACAACCGGCTCGAGTGTGAACGAATGGAATCGCGTCGTTGCAGCGCGTAACCAGGCAGCTGTTCCGACAACCCCGGTGCGCGACTACTTTGACCATCCACTCTATGTCAAAGCGATCGTGCAGAACATCGGCGCTACAGTAGAGAAGGTACCGCAATCGGATCGGTCAAAGATTCATCTGGTCTTCAGCGCACACGGCACACCGATCAAATTAGTGAAAGAGGGCGACCCGTACTCTCATCAGATTCAAAAAACATACGAAGCAGTGATTGCTGAAGGGAGGTTCGGATTGAAGCATCATCTTTGTTTCCAAAGCAAAGTAGGACCTCAGCGATGGCTGGAGCCCTCGCTCGATCAAACGATCGAGCGTCTGGCAAAGGAGAACGTGTCGCATGTTGTCGTTGTTCCCATTGCATTCGTCTCGGAGCACATCGAGACGCTTTCAGAAATCAATATCGAAACACGAGAAGAGGCGCACGAGTTGGGCATCGAGTATTTCGATATGATGCCTGCGCTCGGAACGAATCCGCTGTTCATTCAAGCGCTTGCTGACCTCGTCTTGAAACACGTCAGCGTACCTTCTCACGATCCAAGGACCGTCGCCGAGGTGATATGAAGGTTGTCGTTATTGGTGCCGGTATCTCGGGTTTGACTGCCGCGTGGTGGCTGCATCGCGCAGGAGTTGACGTGACCGTGTTGGAAGAAAAGCCGTTCGTTGGCGGCACGATGCGCACTTTGCGCGAGGATGGATGGCTCATCGAAACGGGACCGAACAGCGCGCTGGAAACAACGCCTCTTTTCAACGAGATGTTCGAGCGCTTGGGCATTATTGGCGAGCGAGTATATCCTGATGCGAAGGCGGATCGGCGGTACATTTTGCGCGACGGAAGATTGCATGCATTGCCGATGTCGCCGCCTGCGTTTCTGAAAAGTTCGTTATGGACACTCTCGGGAAAACTCCGCTTGATGAAAGAACCTTTCGTTGGACGAGCCGAGAAGGAAGAGTCCATCGCAGAGTTCGTCGAGCGAAGGTTGGGTCGGGAGTTTCTCGATTATGCCATCAATCCATTCGTTGCCGGCGTGTATGCGGGCAATCCAGAACACTTGAGTGTGCGCGCTGCATTTCCAAAGTTATACGCGCTAGAAGAAAAGTACGGCGGTCTCATCAAAGGAATGATCAAGGGTGCACGAGAGAGAAAACAACGTGCAGAGAAATCCAAAGACCGTGCGAAGATGTTCGCGTTCGCGCAGGGAATGCAGACGTTCCCAGAAGCGATTGCGAAAGAGCTAGGCGAATGCGTGAAGCTGAATTGCATTGTTCGTTCCCTTTCCCGTAAGAATGGCAGTTTCGTTATTGCGTTGGAAGGGGGAACGCTCTCAGCCGAGTGTGTGATTCTTGCTGTACCGTCCTCTGCAGCAAGCGAGATCATCAAACCGTTGTCGGCGCCGCTCTCCGAGCTGTTGAAGCAGATCTATTACCCGCCGGTGGCAGAAGTGTTTCTAGGGTTTCGAAACGAGCAACTCCATCGTCCGTTGGATGGATTTGGCTATCTCATTCCGGAGAAAGAGAAACGCACCATTCTCGGCACCATTTGGTCGTCGGCGCTATTTCCCAATCGTGCGCCGAGTGGGCATGCTGCGTTGACGACATTCGTAGGCGGTTCGCGGCAGCCTGCCTTGGTTGAACGAAGCGACGCCGAATTGCTAAAGATGGTGACGGAAGAACTTCAATCCATCATGAGTGTGAGTGGCAATCCCGTCTTCTCGAAAGTTGTTCGATGGCAGAAAGCGATTCCGCAGTACAATCTGGGCTACCACAAGATTATTGAAGCGATCGAACGATGCGAGGGGGAACATGCGGGTTTGTATTTTTGCAGTAACTTCAAGGGGGGGATTGCTGTTGGCGATTGCGTGATGAATGGGAAGAAGGTGGCGGAGAGGATCATGACGAATTCTCTTGCAGCGCCGGGGCATGCCCCGTCCCTACGAGAACGAAAAGTGTACGATCAAGGCATGGATATGCAAACACAAGATTCCAATTAGTTTGAAGACTTGGTGAGTGCCTCGGAAAGGAGTCTCTCGTTGTGGGACAATCCGATTGACGATGAAGTCTGGAATGAAAACAATAAGGTGTAAGGACGAAGGAGGTAATATGCAAGCCACTCAAATAGCGACACAAGATTTCAAACGCCTGCGGCGCACGCGGATGACGGCGCCGCTGCGCTCGATGGTGCGTGAGACGGAATTGTCGAAGAACGATTTTATCTATCCCCTCTTTGTTGTCGAGGGTACGAATGTCAAGAAGGAAGTCTCTTCGATGCCGAATGTCTATCAGATGTCGGTTGACCATATCGTGCGCGAATGCGCTGAGGTGAAGCACATAGGCATTCCTGCTGTCATTCTGTTCGGCATTCCGAAAGAAAAAGATGAAGTCGGCTCGGGCGCGTACGATGAAATCGGTATCGTTCAACAAGCGACGCGGGCGATTAAGAAGGAAGTGCCGGAGCTTGTCGTCATCACCGATGTTTGCCTCTGCGAGTACACCTCTCATGGCCATTGCGGCATCGTGCGCGGCGGTGAGATCGTCAATGACGAATCGGTTGAACTTCTTGCGAAAGAAGCACTGACGCATGCGCAAGCCGGTGCAGATATAGTAGCACCGTCGGACATGTTCGATGGACGCGTGCGGGCGATTCGGCAAATCCTCGATGAGAACGGTTTTCACAACATTCCGATTATGTCCTACGCAGCGAAATACGCATCGGGATTCTACGGACCGTTCCGCGAGGCGGCGGAAAGCACGCCAAAATTTGGCGACAGGCGTTCGCATCAAATGGACCCGGCAAACTCGAACGAAGCCCTCAAAGAAGTCGAGCAGGACATTCTCGAAGGCGCGGATATCGTGATGGTCAAACCTGCGACGCCGTATCTCGACATTATTCGTCGAGTGAAGGACAGATTCGAAATGCCGACAGCCGCGTACAACGTGAGCGGCGAATACTCTATGGTGAAAGCTGCGGCAAAGTTAGGCTGGATTGATGGCGAGCGGGTGATGATGGAGATGCTCACGGGAATCAAGAGAGCGGGCGCGGATATTGTTCTGACGTATTTCGCGAAGGAAGCGGCGGCGGTGTTGGATAGACAGCGATAAGTGTAAAATGAAAAATATAGAGAGCAAAAAGAGGTTCAAGGTTCAAGGTTCAGGGTTCAAGGTTCATTTCACAATGTCCTGAACAATGAACCTTGAAACCTGAACCCACAAACTCTACAAACTCTAAGAACTCAACAAACCAACATTGAACTCTCAAAAATCAGACACACTCTTTCAACAAGCGAGGCAGGTTATTCCCGGTGGCGTCAACTCTCCCGTTCGCGCGTTCAAATCCGTTGGGCGAAATCCGCTGTTCATCAAGCGGGCTTCTGGCTCGAAGATTTGGGATGAGGATGGAAACGAATTCATTGATTATGTCGGAACGTGGGGACCCGCGATTCTCGGTCACGCGCACCCTCGAGTGATCGAGGCGCTGAAGAAGGCGGCGATGGACGGCACAAGTTTCGGTGCACCAACGGAACTTGAGGTGAAGATGGCAGAATTGATTTGCAAGCTCGTCCCGTCAGTAGAGATGGTGCGAATGGTTAACTCGGGCACGGAAGCGACGATGAGTGCGATTCGTCTTGCGCGTGCATTTACCGGTCGGAACAAGATTATCAAGTTCGAAGGCTGTTATCACGGGCACGGAGATTCGTTTCTTATCAAAGCCGGCTCGGGGGCGATGACGTTTGGCGTTCCGGATTCTCCCGGTGTCCCATCGGCACTTGCACAGCTTACACTCACAGCGCAATTCAATTCGCTGCACTCGGTCCAGCGACTCGTTGATGAACACAAGAATGAAGTTGCGGCGGTGATTGTGGAGCCGGTTGTCGGTAATATGGGTTGTGTCCCACCCGTCGCCGGATTTCTCGAGGGTCTGCGTGCACTGTGTTCGAAAGAAAACATCATCTTGATCTTCGATGAGGTGATGACGGGTTTCAGACTCGCTCGTGGCGGCGCGCAAGAACTCTACAACATCAAACCCGATCTCACGACGTTCGGAAAAATTATCGGCGGTGGGTTGCCCGTTGGCGCGTACGGCGGCAGGCGCGACATCATGCAACTGGTCGCGCCCGCAGGACCGATGTATCAAGCTGGAACGCTCTCGGGAAATCCGCTCGCAATGACGGCGGGATTCGAGACCCTTTCCATCATTCAAGAGGATGCGCGGTTTTATTCAACGCTTGAAAGAACATCCGCTCAACTCGCTGATGGCTTGGCGGCGAACATCAAGCGGCTTGGTGTTCCGGTAACGATGAATCGTGTCGGCTCGATGTCAACGTTGTTCTTCACTTCAACGGGCGTGAGAGACTATCAAACCGCGCTTACATCGGATACGAAACGGTTTGCGGTCTATTTCAAAGAAATGTTGGCGCAGGGGATTTATCTCGCGCCGTCGCAATTCGAAGCGGGGTTCGTTTCGATGGCGCACAGCGATGACGATATCGAAAAGACAGTGAGGGCAAATCGAAACGCGCTTGCGGCGGCGTTTGACGTTTGAGGGTCCCGAGGGCGACCGCCTTTCCACGAGGTACACTATTGGTTTGCGGCATGGCAGCCCGTTTGGTCGAGGAACACCCGTTGAAGCCCCATACTTCGAAGTGCTCACAGACGATTGCGACAAAATACAAACGGCTCGCCTGTAGCGAGCCGTTTGTCATCTCCCCCTCATTCAGCCTTGCACAATTAGTGCCGCTCCAACTACATAGCTCTACACAACCGCAAAGCGTCTTGCATGTTGGTGCGGCACTATGCCCCTCGGTTGTAAACAAAGACAGTTTGGAGGGGCATTAGTTTTCCCACCAGGCAATCACCTCGCGCCTGTCCGCCGTTGGATAGAATGGCGGCGCTTGCGTGAGGAACCTCGGGTCGTGGCGGAATGATTTCAACATGCCGTTGGTAATCACGCCGCCGCTACTGGTGTTCGTTGATGTTGATGCGTTCATCGTCACGCCGCCGAAGAGATTGAGCCTGCCTGCCACACCGCAACTCGTGTAATTCTCGACAGCAAACACACCGTTCTGCGTATAGATTGCCGCTTGAATCGTCGTCTGAGAACTTGATGTTCGCGAAATACCTGTCGTCGTAACGTATGCCATCCGTTCGGCAACAAGCCCCATCAAGTCATCTGAGTTGATGTTCGTCTGCGGATTATCCGCCGCGACGAGGTTGCCTTGAATCCAGACATTTCCTTTCAATGCGCCAGTGGACGTGCCAGTGCGCGCAAACACCGTTGCCTTGCCGTTGTAGGTTCCCCAGATTCGCAGATCAATGCCCTTCACGCCTATCACGCCGTTTGGTGCGAGTGAAGCGATGCTTCCATAGGTTGTATCCTTTGTTGCGCCTGTGTTCCACGGGATCTTCACCCTCACGCGTCCATCGGACTGAAACTCAAGACCGAGATCTTGGTTCCCGGTGGCGGTGTTCGTCCAGAGCTTGCCGCCGGCCGTTGCCGCGTTCTCGATGTCGGTGATGCGCGAGGGCGGTCGCGGCACTGTGATGCCCCACTGATAGCCGCCGTTGTAAATTGGACTCGGGGGAGCAAAAAAGCTCGACAAGTTCGGCGCGCTCGCTGCGGTGACCTTGTTATGAAAATACGGTCTCCCGCTGAAATTCCATCGCACATTCGTATGCACCGGTCCGTACATGCTATCGCCGGTGATTTTCCACATGCTGCTGCCGCTTGTCGTGTTGCTTGTCGGCGACATGTAGCCGTTTGTCTCGCTGTTGGAGAAGTAGCCATACTTCGAGAACGAGATGCGGCGCAGCGTTGCCTCGACCGTATCGAGGATTTGCGTCTGCCACGACCGGTTTGCGACATCGTAGTAGCGCATGCCGACGCGCGCGACGCTTGTTACACGCGTTGTATCGCCATTCTTTGTGACATAAACGTTGTACGTTCCACCATTGAACTTTTGATCGAGTAGGTTTGTGCTATAGCCAGTGTCGGCGAGACACAGTTGTGTTCCGATGTTCGCACCGGCGTGCGCGATGTTGCGCGCCATTGTGCGACCGTACGAGAGCGCGTACGAGTCTTGCGAATCGAGGCTCGTCTTGTTCATGTTCAACATGGCGTAGCTGATCATCATAGACATGCCGATCACGTACACCAGAAGTTGCTTTCCCATGGTTGTTCTCCTAAGTAAATGTGTTAGCCGTGACGTTTCGTGTTGCGCGTCGAGGTACGGCCCTGACGCCAGATCGTTGTTGCGTACGCAGTCCTATCGGGGTTTACTTGATCAACGACCTTGAACGGACTCGAGATCGCAATCGTGGATTCGATCATCGCGATATTCGTCAAAATCGTCGTTGCAACGCCATCTTGATCGAGAAACTTCAAATTGAATTGCGTGACATTCACCGCGGCAAGCAACGCTGTTCCGTTGTTGTATTTTCGGTACAGATTTCGGACGTACAGGCTATCTCTGACGTTTCCGTTGCCCGTCACCTTCCACATCGCATTACCGACGTACCATTCAACCGAGTCAATTGTTCCGTTTCGATCCATGTCGGCGCGAAACCGAATCTTCTGCGAATCTGCATAGGCGACTGCAAGCGTGGGATCAGCCAACCCGAACCCGATTTTCTTGAAATCCGATTCGATCGTTTGCACGATGTCCACCATTGCTTCCTGCAAGTTGACGTTCGTCGAGGTCGCGACTGCGTTGTCACTCATATTCATGTTGAGCCGCAAGCCAAGAAGGATCACATAGCCTGCAATGATCACCGATCCGATCAAATCCATCATTATTGACATTGGCGATCTCCCTTAGTTCCAATAGCTCATGATGATCGGATACGTCACCGTGTCGTCCGCCGTCGGCTGGAAGGCCTGGGGGTTGATCACTTTGATCAGCATCCGTTTATGCCAGGTTGGCGTAGTGGACACACTGTCGAGCATTGGGACGCCCGATGGGCTGAGCTTGACATAGTTCACGGTGCATTTCACGTAATACTTTCGCTCAAGATTCGGAATAACCGTTTCCCAATGCGAGCCTGCCGTCTTCGCTGTGTCCGAAGGATTACTGCTTTTGTACACGAGGAAGAGATTGTTGAAATCATCGAAGTCGTTGAAATCGTTCGTACCGGCGCGATATTGTTCCGTACTGCCTTTCCCGAGCGACGCAGCCGGCGTCAGCGACGATGTGCTCGAGATTTCTCCCGGCACCGACGTTTCCGGATTCGCGTCGTAGTACTTGCTCATTGCTTCCTCGGCGACCGATTGCGCGATAGCGAGCGCCGTGATGCCGAACTCACCGCGGTTCACCCGTTCGTTGTCCGACATCATCGCCTTATCGGTGTTCAAGGCAAGATAGCCCATGATGGAAAGTGCACCCATCGCAAACATTGATTGACCTAATGTCATAGCAAACCCACCTTAATGGTTGTTCAACTAATTTCGTCTTCGGAACAAAGTGTGTTACTTTTCAGATTGCATACGTGCGCTTGACGAATGCCGCACCGGTCGAAGCCCAAACCCACTCGTGCCCGCGTACACGCGATCGTGTTCGCGCACGATCAGCGACAGTACAGGAATTCTCGCAAGCTCATCCGAAAATGTTACCCACTGCTTTTCATGTGAAAGAACGTACACACCGTCATCGGTACCCGCGTAGAGGGATATACCGTCGCTTGCCAACGTATGGATGACACCCGACTTCAAACCATAGCCGAGCTGTTGCCAAACACCTTCGTGCAGCTCGATAACGCCGCCGCCTCGCGTTCCGCCAACAACTCGCTCCCCGTTGATCGCGAGACAAACAATATCTTCTGCAGTTGTTGCTGCGCTGACCTGCTGCCAATGCGCGCCGTTGTCGTTACTGCAAAACACTGTTCCGTTATCACGGCTGACGAAAATACTCCCTTCCAAATCTCTGGCAATTGTCGTGAGAGCGCTGCCGTCAAGAAGCACTCTCTGCCACTTTCGGTTGTTCGCATCGAAACGAAAGAGTTGATGTTCGGCAGAAACTGCAAGGACGGAGCCGCGAGTCCCTACAGCCAGTCCAATAATCGCGACATCCTCCAAGCCTGTGCCAAGCTTGTTCCACGATGCCCCTTTGTCTGTCGTTCGAAACACGCCGTTATCGGTTCCCGCATACAGCGCTCCTTGGTCGTCGCACTGGAGGCTGTACACTGATCGGGTGAGAAGTCCATTATTGATCTCGCGAAGATGATTCTCCGTGACGAGAAAAACTCCCTGGGTGCCGGTTGCGAAATATAACGTTCCATTTTGATCAATCGCTTGCGCGTATACGAAGCTGCTCGCCGCAGCAGAGTTCTCTGCAGAATAACTCGGACCTTGAAGAGAGCCGAGTATTAGGCCGACGAGTAGTATGTGATGCAATCGCTTCATTGTCTGTTTGACTCTTTCGCGCCGATATACTTCGGGCTCAGCATTGGTTTCCATTTCGATGCCAGAGTATTTCGATTCAAAACTGAGATGGAAAGCGAAGCGTCGTGAGAACGGTAACGGGAGGTTTCCTTCAACGGAATGAGAGAATTACAACAGGTGCGAAAAACAGAGAGGATTCGCGTCGGGATGAGCGTTCATCCTCGGCGCCGAACGCAAAAGCCCCGCTTGCGGCGGGGCTTGTTGTGGAACAATGTGTGAACTTACGCTACGCAGCGCGCAGAGCGTTGAGGATGCTCATCCGCGCAGCGCGTGCCGCAGGAAGGAACCCGCCGAAGAATCCCATGAATGCGGCAAAAAAGAGTGTTGCTACAGCAATGCCGCCGGTAAGCACAAAACTGAAGGCGAGTTCTGAAAACGTCCCGAAGTTAACCGTCGAAATCTGTACAAGAGACATGAGTGACGCGAGCGCAATGCCGACGACGGCACCGATCAGGGCAAGCACGATGGACTCGATGAGAAATGCCGTGAGGATACTCCGGCGGCGAAATCCCAACGATCGAAGCGTCCCGATTTCGACGGTCCGGTTCGCCACGGCAGCGTACATGGTGATCATCGCACCGATGATTGCCCCAATGCTAAAGATAATCGTCACAATCAAGCCGAGCACTTTGATGAAATCCGACATCATCTTGGACTGGTCTTCGTAATATTGCCGCTCACGCTTCAGCTCCATGTATTGTGTCCGAGGATCTTTTTCCATGCGGGCTTTGAGAGCATCGAAGGCATTACGATCGTTCAGGCGAAGCGTCATGGACGAAAATACGGGCCTACCGAAGGCTTGCATCGTGCGATCAGCATCCCCCCAGATTTCTGAATCGAATGCTGTCCCTTCGCCGTCCATATGACCGACGATGGTCCAGAGGTCGTCGCCGAATTTGATCTGCTTGCCGATCTCGCAGCCCATGAACCGTTTTGCGATGTTCGTGCCGACGACGATCTCGTTCGTGCCGAATGTGAACCATCTGCCGCTGGCGAGTTTCACACTGGTACGCAATTCCAGTGCCTCAGGCGAAACACCACGCACAGAGATGTTGCCCATGTCGTTCGATTCTTTTTTGTGGAGGTTGATAATGACATATGTTTCTCCCGACGCGAGGGGTTTGCCGTTCGCGTTCATGGCGACTTCGGGTTGGGTCTTCACGATGTTCGCTCCCTCGCGCTCGATCTGGCTCACGAGTTCCGACTGCGCAGCGCGGCGAATCACGAGCACGTTCTCTTCCGAACCCGTTGCGACTAATGTCTTTTCAACTCCTGCGGCAAGCATCAGCACCGCCGCAAAGACGAACGCGACAAGGGCAATGCCACTCAACGTGAGGATCGTAGTCAGCTTGCGGTTCCACAAGCTGCGCCAAATGTACGGGAACGGTATCTTCATGGTTCAGTGGGTTCGAATGGGTTCTTTCTGCTCAGTTATCCGATCGATCGTAATCCATCAACAATTTTCATGCGCAATGTCCGCATCGTGGGAAAGAACGCCGCTACGACGCCCGCGAGCAGTGCAGTGCTGATTGCCATGATGATCGTAATTGTCTCCACATTGAAGACCGGGAAGAACGTCGGAAAGGCTTTCGCAAACCCTTGAGCGATGGGGAACGTGAGCGCAAGGCCAAGCAGTCCGCCGAGAATCGCAATCAACATGGACTCGCCGCCGATCAACCCGACGATGTGCCCGCGCGAGAACCCAAGCGTCTTGAACACTGCATACTCGCGCATCCGCTCGCGCACCGACATCACGATCGTGTTCGCAAGAACAAGCAGGATGATGCCGATGATGATGTACGAGACGACTTCCAACGAGGTGATAATGGCGCTTGACATCGAAACGAAGCTTTGTTGGAATTCCTTCTCGGTTTCTGTTTTCGTTGCGGCTCGGGAATCGCGGTACGAGTTGTCCACGGTGACTGCAACATTTGCCATGTCATTCGGGTTGTTCACCTTGAGGATGTACCAACCGATGGCGCCCGCCCGAATAGGTTGGTTGGCGCTCACGGTCTCATCAAGATATTTCCAATGAAAGAGCATCTGGGTCTTGTCGGTCGTTTCATCTTTTCCCTTGTAGATGCCACGCACGACGAAGTTCCACTTGCCTGGGTAGATATCGCCCTCGACGGGAATGATGTCGCCGATCTTGAAATTATGCTCTGCCGCAATCTTCTCGCCGATAATGCAAGCATTGCGCTCCTTCTTGAACGCCTCATACTGTTCGGGCGGGACGATAAATTCTGGATACAAATCGAAATACGTCTCAGGGTCTATCGCGAGGCGCGGGAAGAAGTTTTTCCAATCGTTCGGGTCTTTGTACACTCCGCCAAACCAATTTGCATACGTCACCGCAGAAACGCCGGGGACCTTCAACAACTGATCGCGATAGGAAAGGGGGAGCGTGAAAATAAACGAGACCTTGTGGCGTGTAATCATGCGGTTCGCCGCCGATGCTTCAACCCCTGCAGACCACGCTGTTACGATCGTACGCATAAATCCGAACGACATCACCGCAATTGCTATTCCCACAATAGTCAACAGCGTTCTTAGCTTGTGCCGAAAAGCGTTCTTCAACACGAGTTTCAAAATGAACACGGTCGCTTCTCCTAATTCGTAAGTTCACCCTTATCGAGATGCATTTGTTTATGCGCCTTCTCCGCGGCACGCGGATCGTGCGTTACCATCACGATAGTCTTCTTGAATTCCTTGTTGAGCCTGTCCATCAGCGTCATGATTTCTTCGGCGGATGCGCGATCCAAGTCTCCTGTCGGTTCATCTGCGACGATGATCGTTGGGTCGGTTACGATCGCCCGTGCGATAGCAACACGTTGCTCTTGCCCGCCGGAGAGTTGTTTTGGAAAGTGGTTCATGCGTTCGCCCAATCCGACAAGCCTCAGGGCGTGTTCAACGTGTTCTTTTTTTTCTTTCGCCGAAAGTTTTGTCAACAGCAGTGGAAGCTCGACATTTTCGTATGCCGTAAGGACCGGCAGCAGATTATAAAACTGAAATACGAACCCGACGTGCCGCGAGCGCCATGTTGCAAGCGCCGATTCGTTGAGCGAGGTGATGTTGACACCCCCAACAACGACATTGCCGTCGCTCGGCTTGTCAATTCCAGCGATGAGATTCAGAAGAGTCGTCTTGCCGGAACCCGAAGGTCCCATCAACGCAAGGAACTCGCCCTCGGGAATACTCAGAGAGATATTGCGCAGGACTGGTACTTCCAGCGAATCGCGCCAGTACGATTTGGAAACGCTATTCACTTGAATGATGGCGCCGTTTTGGGATGCCATGATTTCTCCGTTGAGATTTTTTTGTTTAGCGTGTGAGCGGGATGGATGTCCCGCGCAACAGGTGTGCTACTATTGTGTTTTGACTTTTGCCCCGCTTACGAGCGACGGCTCGGGGCGCTGAATAATCTTCTCGCCTTGCGACAACCCCTCAAGGATGACAATGCGGTCGCCGAGTGTTCCACCGGTTCGAACCGGCACCTCGACGATGCGGTCATTGCGAACGGAGAGCACAACATCCTTTCCATCGCGCTGAACCACCGAGCCGGCGGGGACAGTCAAGCGAGGAGTTTGTTGTGCATCAACGTTCTCGAGTTGTTTCGAGAGAAACGTCACCTTCGCGCTCATTTCGGGCAGGACGCGTTCATC
Source organism: uncultured Chitinophagales bacterium (assembly GCA_964444145.1). Lineage (GTDB taxonomy): Bacteria > Bacteroidota > Ignavibacteria > UBA10030 > UBA6906 > CAADGV01. The sequence goes on along the minus strand of CAYUFU010000053.1, from coordinate 5,417 downwards.
GCGTTCTTTGAACCGTACTTTCGTCAGCACGGTCGCTTTTGCTCGGTCTGCTGTCGGAACGATTTTGTGCACGTAACCCTGGTAGCGCACATCGGGATACGCATCGAGAGCGATTTCGCATGGCGCGCCGGGCTTGACCCGCGTGATGTTCGATTCGGAGACATCCGCTTCGACTTCGAGTGAGGACATATCGGCAATGGTCACCACTGCGGCGCGAGAACTTGCGGCAGCGGCAAATGGCGCGACCACCTCACCCACATTTGCGTTCTTGGTCAACACCGTGCCGTTGAACGGTGCGCGAATCCGCGTATTCTCCAGCGCGACCTCCGCAGCTCGCACCGACGCTTCGGCGGATTTTATCGAAGCCTCGACGCGCTTGAATCGCGCCTCGGCAGCGTCCAGCTCCGCTTTCGACATTGTGCCTGACGCGAACATCGCGCTTGCGCGTTCGAGCCATTGTCTTGCATCGTCGTAGTCGGCTTTTGCCAGTTCGTTGTTTGCGCGCGACTGAGCAAGCGCCGCCGTCACGTCGGTGTCTTCGATGCGAGCGATAATTTGGTTCTTGACAACTTTGTCGCCCTCTTCAACGCCGAGATACACCAAGCGCCCGGTTGCCTTCGACGCAATCGCCGCCTTCTGCTGCGCAACAACGTAGCCGCTCGCTGTCAACACGGCGTTCGCCGAGGAAGGATAGGTCAGCGTTGCCGATGTCAGCCCGACTTCAAGTGCAGGTTCAATACTTCCGCGCAAGAGGAAATAGCCGCCGGTAAGCAACGCAAGCCCAACGCCGCCGATGATCAGGTATTTCGCTGGGTTACCCCGTTCGCCGTTGTCCCGCTTGTGGTGGTCAATCCGTAATGTTGAGAGATCTGCTTTTTCTGTCGTCACACTCATGGATACGATTATAGTTGAGCATACATCGAGGAAGAATTTGGGCAAAGGTGCATATGCCGCCCGAATAAGATACGAATTCTGCGCTTATGCCTCAAACGCATTTCAGCCACCAGCTTTATTACGCTGGCGATAGTCGAAAAGTTCCGTCAGGAATGTTTGTGGGAGTCCGTTGCCCAATGTTCGGCTCTGCGCGTGCTGCCAGAAGTCTTCACGTGCTCGGATGGATAGTGTCCCCAGCAGTCAATGTGCGTGCCGAAGATGCGTGGAAAAGTTTTCTCGTAGTTGAGCATGTAGTGAATGGCATCGGGGAGATTGTCGAAAGCCGCCGCATCGCGCAGATCAATAAGCCACTTGCCTTTGAATGTCTTGACCCTCTTTTCAATGGGGCGGCGCACACGCCGCTTCGGAATGAGCAAAAGGTCCACGACAGAGTAGATGTAGTACATCGGAGAAACGATGGAAGAATCTTTGATGAGGACGAAACTGCGCGGAGCGTGCAGAAGCAGTCTGCGGGCGGCGAGATCGTCCATAATAAAAAAGTATTCTTGACTCGTCGGCGCTTCATTCCAATTTTTCATTGAAAATGCCTGCGCTTTCTCTTTTGCATCAAAGAAGATCTTGTGGCGCGGCAGATGAAAGTCAAGCGCCGTGTTGCTGCGCGTGCCGTCCTCGAACGGTACGTGTTTCGATGTGAGGTATGATTTTATTTCTTGTTCGAGCATCGCGCACCCTTTTGCTGGACGGGGCATCCCGACCCTCCGGTACAAGGTGCCCCGTTCCTACAGAGCTTGTGTGAGAATCATGCAGAGCGGCACTCCAGGTGTAGCTCTGGCTCGTGCAATGAGCGATTCTTGAGAATCGCTCTACAGAGAACGGTCCACCGATTGGTCGGCGATAAACGAGAATGCGAGGAACAGCCATCCGGCAATGAATGCGATGCCGCCAAGCGGTGTAATCGCACCAAACCATCGGATGTCTGTAAGCGTCAACGCGTAAAGGCTGCCGCTAAAGAGAAAGATGCCGACGATGAAACACCAACCAGTCAGTCTTGCACGCGCATTCACTTTTTTCGCAAGGATGCCGACAATGATCAAGCCAATGGAATGATACATTTGGTAGCGCACGGCAGTTTCATACACAGCGAGCATGTCGGGTGCAAGAATGCTCTTTAGCCCATGCGCGCCGAACGCCCCGGCGGCAACACCGAGTGCGGCAAAGAAGCACCCCAGTCCAAAAAAAGTATTCATTCGAAGAGCGGTGGATGCTGAAGGTGAAAACCCGTCGCCTCCTGATACTTCTTTGCGAACGCGAGAAGTCTTCCCTCGTCGAACAATCGCCCCATAAATGTGATGCTGGTTGGCGTGCCTTCTTTGGTGAACCCATTCGGCACCACGACGCACGGATGTCCCGTGAGGTTCGTAAGCAAGAGGTTGCGTCCCTCGACCGATGGGGCAACGTAGAGATCAATGTCGTTGAAGAGCTTAGCCATGTGCTGAATCAGCATCCAGCGGACGCGGTTTGCTTGTATGTACTCGACCGCCGGAATAAACCGCGACGAGCGGAACGCATTAGGCCAGGCATTTTTGATTTGTCGAACCAACAGGCTATCTTTTCCGCTGCGGGTGAGATCATCAAACGCGGCGGCAGCCTCGGCGCTCAAGATGATACCGAGATGCTGTGAGGGCAGCTTCGGCAGCTCGATGGGGATCAACTCGACCCCCATCGAACGGAGCGTTGCGAGCATTGCGTCGTTTTGCTCTTTGTTTGTTTTCGCAGAATCGAAATCTGTTTTCAAATATCCGACGCGCAGCTTCTTCAGGTTGACGTTCGGTTGATAGTTGAAGGGAACGTCGTACAGCGTTTGGTCAATTCCGTCAGGACCTTGAATTGTGTTGAAAACGATAGCGCAATCTTCTACCGTTCTGCAGATCGGACCAATCTTGTCCATGGACCAACTCAGCGCCATCGCACCCACACGGCTTACGCGTCCGTATGTTGGACGCAAACCGGTCGTGCCGCAGCGATTCGAGGGTGAGACAATCGAGCCGTACGTTTCCGTGCCGATAGCGAACGCAACAAGCCCAGCAGCAGTCGCCGAAGCAGAGCCAGCGGATGAGCCGCTCGAACCTTGATCCAGCTTCCAGGGATTCTTCGTCTTGCCGCCGAACCAAACGTCGCCCCATGCGAGTTCGCCCATCGTCAGCTTTGCGACGAGCACTGCGCCCGCTTCTTCAAGTCGCTTGATGACCGTCGCATCTTCGTCAAGGACTTGCTCTTTGAACGGCACTGATCCCCACGTCGTCCGGATACCTTTCGTCGCGAGGAGATCTTTTGCTCCATACGGAATTCCATGGAGCGGTCCGCGATATTTGCCTGCTGCAATTTCGTTGTCGGCACGTTGCGCCTGTGCCAGCGCAAGCGATTCGGTGAGCGTGATGACGCATTCGAGCGTCGGTCCGTGTTTCCTCAATCTCTCCAAATACATTTTGGTGAGTTGCGTTGATGTGATTTTTCGAGACTTGATGAGCGAGGCAAGCTGCCCGATGGAATAGAATGCAACTTCTTCGATGGTTCCTGGCATGGGAACTCTGCCGATGTAGCTCGTGGTGAATGGGATTCGTTTCGAATCGAATTTCATCCCGACAGGAATCGGATTGAAGAGAATTGCCGGCGGAATGTTGTTCGGAATGGCGACGCTGCGTATGGCTTGATAATCTTTGAAGTTATCGTTCAGATCGTCGAGCATCGAGTCGCGCTTCGCGTCGTTGAACCGCAAGCCGATGAGAGACTCGGCTGGGGCGATCATGTGTTTGGTGAGTGTTGGCTGCGCAAACGCAATTTGTGATTGGACAACCAGGCTCATTACAATCATTACAACAAGACGTAGCGTCATTCGGACACCTCGATCTATTGCAATAGTAAAAACCATCGCAGTTTCAACATCCGAGTTTCATGCAGAGGATTTCCATTGAACGCTCGACATAAAGGCATCGGCTTCACAATAGCGAGCGTCAACCCTGCAGATGGAGGGCATAAATGAAAACTCCACCCATTGCCAAACCCAACACCCCGCCGAGCATAACCTCTCGAGTCGTATGTCTTTCCAACACAACTCTTGACCACCCCACAGCGATTGCAAGCATAAAGGCGAGGAGTGCGAACAGTGGTTGTATCAAGAACAGAACACAGGCAACGAATACACTGAACCCGGTATGCAGCGAGACTTTGATTGCCTTGATGAGAACAAATGCGATGGAGATGAGCGCGAAAACCATACTCGTTCCTATCGCAATAGAACGAGGCACGTCGGCAAACCACGCGATGATGGTGAGCAGACCGAGAAGATAACTCAGCATGCGGTAGAATTGACCTCGATGCTGCCGATCGGAGACGTCGAGATTATTCCATGTTCCATTTCTGACTTTGACAAACGTATAAACGGCTGCGGGAATAATCACCACGCCAAGCGCAACCACCTCCGCAAGTATTGCTTGGTGCGGCGGAAGAAGCCGATACGCAATGAGTCCGGTGAGCAGCGGCATCAACAAAAAAGGATGACCGATCACGGAGATCCAGCGGGCGATATTCAAACGGGAAGCCGTTGTGGAGGTGAGTTCCATGAATTCCTGTTGGCGAAAAAAAATCTGCCGCACCGGCACGGCAGATTGGCTCTTGTACCGTAAGTTCTGATGCGGAAGTTACGCGTTCGCCTTCACCATCGTCGCAAGCTGCTGCGCTTGCAACTGGTTGTAATCGAACGCGAGTTTCTTGTGATTGATCAAATCAATGACCGTTCCGATGAGGCAAAGTCCGCCGGTGAGAAAATACAAAATTCCCATCCCGACCTGATCGGTCATGAATCGCTGAATGCCGGCAATGCCGAGAAAGCCGACGATGGTGACGAGCAGAATCGTTTGCGGATCTCGACGGCGGCTGCGATACATCATCGCGAACTGCTGCGCTTGCTGGTCGGAAAAGTCTTTCAGCAAACCTTGCAGATACACCATTTCTTCGCTGTCAATTTCGGGCAGCAACTGCATTACGTTTGGCATGGGGAGCTCCTTTATTTGTGGTGGTTGGATTCGCAATAACCCTGATTTCGCTTAAGTAAGGACAACGTGCATGGGCACGGTTCAATGAAATACATGCAGCGGTGCCGTTACGGTCGCAACAGCACAATGATCCGATGTGCAAGAACGATCGTTGCAAAACTTCCCAAAGGATGAGTACTAAACGAAAGCGCAATCTCGCCCCGAAGCAAATAAGAGATTGATGCGCCAAGTCCGCAGCCCGGACAAAACGCGATGCCGAGATTTTTCAGCAGGCACAGCGAAGGGTGCTCAGCTGCGGGATAGATGAGCGCGAGGTACAGAAGGCCGGCAGTCCAACAGAACAATTCAAAGGAGAGTTTCTTCCTGTGTAGTGTAAGAAAGAATTGCATCGTTCTCGTGTCGTGGGTACGGATGCAAAATAGGTATGAAGTATGAGAAAAGCAAAAACCCGCCGCCGGCGGGTTTTGCGAT
>CAYUFU010000052.1:10281-27414 GCA_964444145.1 uncultured Chitinophagales bacterium | reverse complement strand
GAAACAAAATCACCAAGCGTTGTCTCTTGTATCATCGCTTGGTGATGATGTGATGTCGGAAAAAAGGTACACAAAACAGAGGCGGTTAGCAAGGCGCAACACCTAACCTGAAACCCGATTTAGCATCACGCAAAGCCGCAATGCCGCCAAGTCTGTCTTGGAAATTTACCGAGGAATTCACCGAGCAGGTGAGGGATGTGAAGTTATTTGTAAAGTGCATACAAGCAATTACTCTCAACCTTTCTCCTCTTCTTTGCGGCTTCGCGTCTTTGCGTGAGATTCAATATCCGAATTCAGGCAACAATCGGTTTGCAAGAGATGCACGCCGATCTTCTTCATTGTGAAGGTTGATTGAGACGACGCCACAGCCGCGATCGAAGCGCCGGCATTCTCCACAAGCCAACCACAACACATCCAAGAGCAACAACCCACCCTGCATTCGAGACCACATAGCCAATCTCGTAGAACTTCGGCTCGAACTTGAAGACGACCTCATGCGAGCCAGAGGGCACGACGACCGAACGCAAGATGTAATTTGTCCGATAGATTTCGGTCGGGTTGCCATCAACGTATGCATTCCAGCCGGCGGGGTAGTATATCTCACTCAGCACGAGTAACCCAGTTGCTGTGGTTCTCGTTTTCAGCCTAATCTCTCGCGATTTGTACTCCGCAATCGAAACGCTCCACGCGCTGTCGGGGGAACCGATGAACTCGTTGAGCGGCTTCTCGAGAATCGCTGTTGCGGCGGGATCGAACCCCGGCGAATTCAACTGCTGCAAAGCGTCTTCCGATTTCTGCACAACGGAAATTGTGTCGACAAACCAAGCACGCGGTAGTGCGTCTGCGTTCTCATACGTCAGCAACCGCTTCGCCTCGTCAGTGTTGACGAGCTTGAATTTTTCCGGCGGCAGCTGCCCATTCGCAACAAGATATTTCGCGTTCAGCATGTTGACAACATTCATATTGAGCGGAAAACTGGGATCGGGTCCGCTGTAGAAACACGAATCAACAACCGTCTGATAAATTTTCAGTTTTGCAGGACTGTAACCGCCAACGGAGTGCAAGCCGAAATACTGGAACGACGTTTCGAACTGGTACAACTCACCCAACGGAAAGACTCTGAATACACCGGGCTGCTGTTTCAGAAACTCCACCGTCGCATTCGATGGCATGCCTTCAAGATCGGCACGAGGCTTCGGGTCAATGTACTTCGTATCAATGATGAACAAGTCAATCAACAAAATGCCGATGATGATCGCGCTGAACGCGCTCGCTGTGATATTTTTGTTGACGTAAAGAACGATTGCGCCGATGGCAGCACCCGCGAGCGCGACAAGTTTCACATAATCTTTCCACAACACTTCCCAGCGAATATCTTTGAGGAACTGCATCGTTTTCGGCTCATATGTTTCTTCGGGTCCTGAAAAGGTGAAACCGAACAACTCGACGAGCGACGACTTCATCAGAAATCCCAATACCAGAATCACACCCAGAGCCCCGAGTACGGAGAACAGTCCTTTCTTCAACTTGTCAGCGTTGAAGTCCTTGCCCAACTCTTCGAGCAGGAAGCTCAGCCCGAACGCGCTCAGAACGGCAAACACGAACGCGACGAGGTGAAGAATCATCACGGGCGCACGAAACTTGTTGAAGAACGGCAGCACGTTAAAGAGAAGTTCGTACAGCGGGCTGAAATGTTTTCCGAACGACATCAGCAGCGCAACACCTGCAAGGATCGCGAAGAACAGTGTTTTCGTGTTGCGCTTGTAGATGAGCGCGAGCATGCCGAGCAGAAGCGGCACGACGCCGAAATACACGGTCGAGGTGTTGAAGGGCATCGTCCCCCAATACAACGGAAGCGGTTGGGTTTGTCCTTGCAGGGTGTACATATACTGCGATGAGAATCCGAAGAACGATGGAATCAGGAAGGTGAGCATCTCTTGCGGATGGAACGACCAATTCGTGGCATAGTCCCACGTCAAGCCCCCCGTGGCGCCTGCTGTGCCGCCGCCGCGAATCGAGAACTGCGCGTATTCGTACACCGACAAATAGATGTATGCCGAAATACTCACACCGATTGCCAGCGCGCCAATGAAGAGCGCCGCTTTCTTCGGAATCAGCAATTTGTTCTCGCGCCAATCACTTACAATGTGGTAGAACACATACACGCCGAGTGTGATGAACACGTAGTAGACAATCTGCATATGATTGGTAAGCAGCAGCGTGCCGATTGCTGCGGAGAACAGCCCGAAACTCAGCACGTCACGTCGTTCAAAGACGAGACTCGCAAGGAGCACAACGAGCGGCAGATAGCTCAACGCCATGAGCTTTGAGCCGTGCCCTTCCGCCGCCAGCCCGATAGCATACGGCGAGAGCATGAACGTCAGCGCGCCGAACAACGCCGCAACGTGGGGCAGCTTCCATGTTCGCAGCAGCATAAAGGTGAACAACCCGCTCAAGAAATAATAGACGATGAGCCAACTCCACTTGCGATGCAAATAAAAAAAGTCGAGTACGGTAACAACAATCTGTTGCAGGTAGCTCACGTTGTGTGGAACGTAGTGCACATTGCCGAAAGTCGGCATGCCGCTGAAGAAATTCGGCATCCAGAGGGGGTCAACGCCTTCGTTCTTTTTGATGTCGTCGCCGACCTTTGCCCACGTCAGCGCGTTCGCCGTGTCGCCCGCGTTGGAAAAGGCTTTATCCTCGAAAATGATTCCGCGAAACAGCACGAGCGTGACGAGGTAGAGAACGCCGATGCAGAGCAGGTCTCGTTTGAAGGGTGACATTGAGGAGGCTGATTCCCTTGCTGCTTTGCCCTGCGGGGATCGTTTAGTTTTTGCCATGAGCGTGTTTGGATTATTGAAAGGAAAGGTGCTCGATCGCGGTGACGCTACAATTCTAATGTCGAGAGGAGTTTTGTCGAGAAATGTTCGCGGTCAAATCCACTGAAGCGCTTTCGCGCATTCGTTTGCATGACGGCGAGAAGCTCACGATCGGAAATGAGTGTGGTGGAATGCTCGACAAGGTCCTCAATCGTGCTCCAAAGATAGCCAGATTCGCCGTGCGATACAATTTCTTTTTGCCCCCCCGCGTTGATGACAACGGGCGCACATCGCGCCGACATTGCTTCGAGCGTACTCATACCGAAATGTTCGGCGCGTTCGGGATGTTTGTCTTCGTCCACGCCGAAGCCCGCCGCGTGCCAGAAGATCGTTGCTTCATTGTAGTGCCTTCGCAAATCCTCGTATGACGCGTTGACGTGGAAGTAAATCGGGAACCCGCGCGCGGCATCTTGTAACTGGCGTAAATATGACTGCGATGCTTCGTCCGCACCGCAACTGCCGACGAGACGATACTGCCATGTCGTGTTCGGTAATCGCTCGCACAACTTCTTGAACGCGTCAAGCAATACGTCATAGCGCTTGTTATTATATAGCCCGTCGAAAAAGCGTCCGACGCTGAGAATGACGCGCTCCTTCGTCGCGCCTTCGATGAGGAAATCATCAATCGGCGGCTCGATCACTGTCGAAGGAATATCGTGAATAACATCGAGCGAGAGTTGGACGAAGCGTGAATACACAATCACCGCCTGCGTGTCGTGAAGGCGCTTGAACATTCTTCGCCGCACGATGTCTTTTCCGGCTTCCTTGAGATTGTGCCTTATCGAAGTTTTCAGAAGAGAGAACGGCGTAACACTGCCGTACGGTACTTGCAGAATGACGAACGTCTGACGAGCGCGCGAGGGAATGAATCGGTAATTCGTCATGTAGATGAAGAGGTCGAAGTCTGCACTGAGGCGTTCGGCTTCAGCGCGCAACACGTCCACCCCGCCGTCAACCGTGTGGACGGTGACACCCGAGAGAGCGACATTGAAATACCGCGCAACGGTATCTTGATCGAAGGATGCCGTTTGCGCGATGATCGTCACATCGTAGCGAGTGGAACGGAGCAGCGCTTCTGCGCAGCACGCAAGGTATTTCTCACCGCCGCCGAAGCTCTGCCAGTATTCGGAATAGAGGAGAATCTTCTTCTTCATCGTGTTGTTTGCAAACGATCCAGACGACCTTTTCCCAATGCTCCGATATAACCGCGCAACCCATCGCCAATTCCCCACAATACCGCTTTCACCCCTTGCCAGTAGCGATGCTTAAGTGCAAGACGCAGAAGTTGTCGCCCATAATAGAAACTCAGATACGGAACGGCCGCAAGAAGTTCCAAGGCAGAATTGTGTTTCTTCAGCATGAGGAGCCTGTTCCGCATGTTGAAGTAAAGATAGAACGGCGAATCTACAGCGATGGTCGTCGAGACTTTGTGGTAGATAAATGCTTCCGGGATGTAGGCGAGGTTGTACCCTGCATTCTTGATGCGAACGTTCAAGTCAACATCTTCCATATACGCGAAGAACCGTTCATCCAGCAAGCCCACCTCACGTAAGACCGATGCCCTGAACATCGCAAAGCACCCGGAAATAAAATCGTTGTCGGTATGAACGACTCCAAGTTCATCGTCGTATTTCAACATACCGACATGCTCCACTCTCGCCGTGAGCCGACTGAACTTTCCCCCTGCAAACCAAATCCGCTTTGGGTCGGAGTAATAGTAGATCTTTCCACCGGCGACGCCGATACTCTTATCCCGTTCCATAGCCATGACGAGTGGCTTCAAGAAATTCTTGTCCACAGTGGTATCGTTGTTCAACATCATCACATAATCGGCGCCGTGATCGAGGGCGTGCCGGATGCCGACATTGTTGCCGATGGGCGTTCCCATATTTTCTTCGTTCCGAAGAAACACAACGTCGGGATACTGCGTTTTGTACAGCGCTTCGGGATTCGGCTGAGAACCGTTATCAACGAGGATAATGTGAAACGTGTCGTCTGTTTCTTTGAGCGAGCGAATGCAATCCAGCGTGTCGTCGTTGCGATTGCAGTTAAGGAGAACGATACTGACTTTAGGCAGACTCATTGTTTGATAGCGTAGAGTGCGAACGTTCCGCCCCGTCCGAGGGCTGATTCGGCGAACGCGAGCGCCTTCGCAATCGGCACACCGAGAAGTTTGCGCATCACTTTGTGAAGAAACGATTCGCCGGGCCGGCTCAAGCGCATGACACTGCCGAGTATCCCTGCCCAATTGTGCTCGGCTGAGAAATAATTCGTCTCGACGACGCGGAAACCCACGCTTTCGATCAGACGCGTCAACGCTTGCGGGGAATAATGAAAGACGTGGCGCGGGACATCGAGGTGGAACCAGCGTGAGCGAAACACCCGGGCTTGCACGCTTGCAAAGTTCGGAACAGCGATCATCAGGAGTCCGCCTGGCTTCAACATTGCATGGAGCTGGACGGCAACGCGACGAGGTTCGTGCAAGTGCTCGAACACATGACTGAGCGTGACAGCGTCATAATCATCCTCGGGGAAATGCGCGTCCAGGAGGTTTCCTTGTCTAATATTCAGATTCCATTGGCGCCGTCCGAACGCTGCGGCATCTTCCGAAATCTCTAAACCTTCGGCGTCGAAGCCACTTTCTTGCGCGACTTTGAGAAACATTCCCGTCCCGGCACCGATATCGAGGAGCTTACCTTGCTCAACGAAACGACGAATCGCTTTGATGCGCGCTTGGTTGTAAGGGCGCGTTGCTGCTTCCAACGCCAGATTACTGTCGAGACTGTAGTACTCGTGCGTGTAGTAGCGCGAGAGGTCTGGCGCTGAAAGTGTTGGGACTGTATGGCCGATGCCGCACTCGGCGCAACGCATGATGCCGAACTCGCGCGCATCAACCGCGCGGTTTCGATCCTTCGCAGGAAAGGCAAAGGTCAGCGCGCCCACTCCGCATACTTCACACGTATGACTTTCTCCCGGCATGCTATGCTCGGCCCAGCCGTACCTTGATGAACGAGGTAACATCCCTGACACGAGCGACAACCTCACGGAACGTAAACGGGACGAACTCTTGCACTTTGCGGACCGTCAGCCATGTCAAGAGTGCAGAAGCGGCAAGGTAACCTAACGTTGCCCCGAGCGCGCCCAACGGTGGAACCAACAGGAGATAGAAGACCGTCGAAGCAATAAGAATCACAATGCTCAGCGTAAAGCCCTCTTTGGCATGTCCGAGCCCAAGCAGAACATTCGATCCCACGGCATTCGCCGCGGTCAAAAACGAGAGGAGGCCAAACAGTTGTAGTAGTGGCGCCGCATCAACGAACCGTCCATCCGACACGACGCTCATAAGCGGGCGCGCAAACACGACGAAGAGGAAGAATATCGGAAGCAGCGCAATGGTACCGAAGCAGATGGCTTTCTCGGTCAACACTTTCAGTGCGCGACTATCGCCGATGGACGATAGGCGGGAGGCACCCGGAAGGATGAACATCTGAATCACCTGCTGCATCGTGTCGAAGATGCGCACAAATGTCTTCACGGCGTTGTACACTCCAACCTGCGCGGGTCCGGTAAACGCCGAGAGAAAAAAGTAATCGGCGTTCGAGTAGAACAAGTAGCTGAGCAGTCCACCGAACACAAACTTTCCGTAATTCCAAAACAAGCGCACATACTCTGCCGTTGGTTTCCAAGCGACCTGCAGCAGTCGCCGACAGAAGAACAAACCAACGAGCGACGACGAACCCAGCGAAAGTAGATTGATGAACACAAGATCATAGGCGGAGTCAAAGAGATTGAGTTTGCTCCAGAGATAGACGAGTGCGATCGCTCCCACGAAATGCACTGCATCAGTCCAGAACACCTGCTGGATGCGAAGCCGCGTTTGGAGGAGAACGAGCGTGAAGTTCCGAATAAAGGAGGCAAAGAGCAGCGCCGGGAGATAGAGCAACAAATCAACAAGTGCGGTAGAATTGAGCAGCCTCCCCACGGGCGCGCGAAAAACGACTGCAAGCACAGAGCAGAGAACGATGAACAGGAGATACAACGCCAGCGCGGTACCAATGAGCGCGCCCTTATCGCTTCGTTCCTCGGCGGCAAACTTCAACAGCGGATGCAATGCGAAGCCTGTTGCCAAACCCGAGACGAGGAGAAAGATCGTCTGAATGAGCGCGAAGTTTCCCAGCTCGATCTCGGGCAAGACCCGAATCACAAGCGCAACGTAGCCCAAGCCATAGATAATCGGCAAGCCCTTATCGGCAGCGCCCCAAAGTCCTTTTCCTAAATGGTCGGATAATTTCACACTCTGCGATGCGCCTCGCCCCGACTACCAAGTAAATTTGCTTTTGTAATACTCGACGATCGCAGCCAACTCCTCGTCGAAATTCCTCGCGTTCTTCCAGCCGAGCGAACGCAAGGCAGAATCGTCGAGCGAATAGCGCACATCCTCTCCCATCCGAACGTAGTTGAACTGGACGTAGTCTTCCAGCTTCACTTGCTTACCGAAGTAGGACTGCAGGACTTTTCCGATCACTTCTTTGTTGGGGGCTTCGTAATTCCCCGAAATATTGTAAATGCGATTGCGCTCACCATGCTCGATGATGTGAAGAATTGCCGATGCGGTATCATCGGCGTGGAGCCAGTTACGAATATACGATCCGTCGCCATGGAGCGGAATTCTTTTTCCGAGCGTGAGATACTTTACTGCTTTCGGAATGAGTTTCTCCGGATACTGCGAGATGCCGTAGTTATTCGTCGGACGAACGATAATGAACGGCACACCGTGCGTTCGGTGCCAACCGAGGATGAGCATATCGGCTGCTGCTTTGCTGGCAGAATAGGGATTACTCGGTCGCAGCGGATCGCTTTCTTTGTGATTGCCTGCCGTCAGGTCGCCGTACACTTCGTCCGTGCTAATCTGAAAGAGGACGGGCATCTCATAATTGCGCTTTGCGCGAACAAGTTCAAGAAGGTTTTCGACGCCGAGAATATTCGTGTAGGTAAAGCGCTTACTATCCATGATGCTGTTGTCCACATGCGTCTCTGCGGCGAAGTTGAAGAGATATTCCACTTCGTAGAGATGGTCCATCGTCACGATATCGGCTTGATCGAACTTGAACGACTTGTGTTGGAGAAACTCGTCGAGATGGTCGGAGCGATGGGCATAGGTTTTCTTATCAATGCCCCACACCTTCCACCCTTTGGCGAGACATGCCCGCGTGAAATGCGAGCCCATGAATCCGAGACAGCCGGTAATTGCAACAACTTTCATGATCGGTGTGCGAGAAGATTATGAAACGATTTTTGGTTCGGGCACGGGAAGAATGTATGCCCCACGGTAGTTGATTGTTTTGCAGCGGCGCATAATTTCTTCCTGAAAATTCCATGCGAGCAACAGCAGATAGTCCACATGCGTAGTTTTCAATTCATCAATGCTCGTGATGCGCAGGCGCGAGCCGGGCGTATAGTAATTCCACTTCTTGGGATTGTCATCAATCGCAACAGGAACGAGCCGGTTCGTAATCCCAAAAAAGTTCAAGAGTGTATTCCCCTTCGCGCTTGCGCCGTAGGTCCAGATGGTTTTGCCTTGTGCTTTCTCTCGTTCTAACAACTCCACGAGTTGTTTCTTGTTGAGAAGCACCCGCCGGGCAAACGCATCGTACGGTGCGGTGGTCTTGATGCCGAAGTGTTCTTCGCGCGCAAGATACTCTTCAACACGCGGTGACACCGGGAAATCATGTTGTCGCGCAACATAGACGCGAATCGTTCCGCCGTGCAACTGGGGAAAATACTCAACATCGAAGAGCTGGAGGTCATAGTTGGCCATCAGCACAGTGAGCGGCGTTATACCGATATAGGACACATGCTCGTGATACGCCGTGTCGAATTCGTTCTTCTCGATGAAGTCGAGCACATAAGGGCATTCGATGACGAAGATTCCTTTCTTCGCCAGGCAATGGTCAACGCCCTGCACGAATGCATGAAGGTCGTCAACATGCGCAAAGACATTCGTCGCCGTGATGACTTTGGGTCTTCCGAACCGAGCGACGATGTCGTTCGCAATCGAAGGCGACCAGTAGGCGCTCAGTGTTCGGATTCCGTTCGCATTTGCTTCCGCGGCAAGATTCTCCGCCGGGTCAACACCGATAACGCTCACGCCGAGGTCTTGAAACTTCGAGAGCAGGCAGCCGTCGTTGCTCGCGATATCCATCACGAGATCGCTGGCGTTCAAACCGACGATCGCGCTCGTTGTTGCCGCCATTTCCGCACAGTGGTCGCGAAAGGTCTTTGTCGTTGAGCTGACGTATAAATAATTCTTGAACATCAAATCGGGATGGACCACCTTCGTCAGTTCCGACAAACCGCAGTCCAGGCAGACTTGCAGCGCAAGCTCTTCGCTGAATTCCGGTGCGGTAAGCTCAGCCGGTTTCAGGTACGAATTGGCGAGGGGTGTGGCACCGAGATCCAAGTACCGATACAGGCTCTTCGAGTTACAGACTCGACATGATAGTTGTGTTTTTGATTCCGCCATCAAGTTCTTCTTGAGGTTGTGGTACCGAGTTGTGTTCATCGAGCTGTCGCGCGGGATCATGTACGAAATGCGAATGTCTTTGCGTAAGCACGGCTGCGTTTGGGGATTGAATTCATTCCTGACAATTTCGTACAGACTCCGTTTCCGCACACTGCCGAGGTTGATAATGCCTTTCACGTCACGCATCAACGCAAGTTTGTAAATCGCCTCAGCGGCTTCGCGGACAGGAATGCGCGACGTAAATTGATCGGTGCAGGCAAGGGAGAAATTCAACGTTGTATAAAATGACGTGCGAATGATGAGACTGTTCGCATAGATGCCGACGGCAAGTTCACCTCCTAATTTTGATGCGGCGTACTTATTGGTAGGAAACAGAACGGCGTTCTCGGAATAATCACCGACCTCACCGGGGTACACATAATCGGATGAAATATACACGAGCCGCACATTGTGTCTCATGCACCACAGCGCGACGTTTCCGGTTCCGATGATGTTCGTGCTGATATAGTCTTGGTCGCGATCTTCGTTGAACTTATTCGTGACAGCACCCGCGTGGATGACGATGTCGGGTTGCGCTTGTGTGCAAAACACTTCAATGGCTTCATACGATTCGACATTCATCTCGTGCTTTGTCGGCGCGAGGATATTCGCATCGAGGCGTGCAAGTTCACGGGCAAGCTGCCCGCCCCCGCCCGTGACAAGGACCTTACTTCGCATGCCGCAACCAATCGAATCCCATCGCCTCTATGCTCATCCGCTCTTCGTCGTTGGGGTTGTACTTACTTGTGAGCCAATACAGAACAAAGGCCGGCTCATGGGCAAAATTGTAGTAGCCGTGCCAGATGCCGCGCGGAATGAAGAGCGCGCCTTCTCTGGTGCTACGCTCGCTTGAATAGACCCACTCGACTCTCCCTCCGTCCTTTGCAGGCTTGTCGCAAAAGCCGAACTTGAGCGCGCCCTTCACACAGATTTGATAATCGTCCTGAAACTGATGCCGATGCCACGCCGAGAGCGCGCCCGGATAGACGATCGTAAGATTCACATCCCCTTTGTCGACCGGGAAGATGTCATTGTAGCGCACTCCGCGATCGTCTTCATGAAAACGTAACGGGTGCCGCTGAATGAAACTCTGTGCCATGGAGTTCTTTCAGGAGTTTGCTGTTCGAAAAATCACATACTTCACCGCCGCCCACGCATTCACTACAATGTTCATCCACGGAAACACCAACTTCTGCGGCAGCGTGGCGTAGCGAAAGAAGAAGCGCATGTTGCTGATGAATTTGTTTTTCATTTTGAAAAGTGACATGTGGCCGCCGCTTGCCACCGAGACTTTATGCCAGATCTTGGCTTCCGGTTCATAGACAACGGAGTACCCCGCTCGCCGCACGCGCATGGACCAATCGGCATCTTCCGTATAGATGAAGAACGATTCGTCGAGCATCCCAACGCGTTGGACTACCTCGCGTCGTGTCAACATGCAGCAGCCTGTTGCGTAGTCAATCTCTTTGCTCGTGTTGTACCGGCCGTTGTCAAACTCGCGAATGCCGGTGTGCTTCATCGTTCCGGTCCACATCGAAATCTCGCCGCCGGCAAACCAAATGCGGTTCGGGTGATCGTGATAGTAGATCTTCGGCGCGACCACGCCGATGTTCTTGTCCGATTCGATGCGTTTAACGAGATGCGTCAGAAACTGTTCGTCAACGGTTGTGTCGTTGTTGAGAAGACACACCAACTCCGCGCCATGCTCAAGGGCGTACCGCATCCCCACATTGTTGCCGCCTGCGAAACGAAGATTCGTTTTCTGCTCCAGTATGATCACGTCGCGATACTTCTCGCGAATCGCTTCCACCGACCCGTCGGACGATGCATTATCAACGACGACGATGCGGTAATTCCTATGGGAGATCTTCGTAAGCGAAGCGAGGCAGTCGAGCGTGACGGCTTTGCCGTTCCAGATAACCAGAATAACGAAAACGGGCGGCTCGGACATGCATCAAGATAATGTTTTTGGAGAAGAGAGCATAGAGCGTAGAGCGCGCTCTACGCTCTCTGCAAAAGATAAACGACTCCCGTACACACAACTTCTCCAATGATCGGAATTTCGGCGACGCTGCCCGCCGGAATCGGTTTCAAGCCAAAACGAATGTGATTCGGGCTGATGAGATAGGCTTGCTTACCGGCAATCGTCAAGCCGTTGCGCTTTACGATCGCTTCGAACTTCTTCATTCCCATCTTCAGGCGCCCAAGTTTCTGCACCTCCTCAACGATGTGCGGATGTTCGCCTGTAAGCCGCGGCAGAATCGTTGACAGCGCAAACGGCACCAGATGAAAGAACGGGAACTTGACCCACGAAGTGTTTAGCAATTGCTGATGCGCGCCGTAGGCGGAATAGTAGGGCGGGAAGGTGATCATCACTCTGCCTGTCGGCTTCGCATACGTGGCGAGTTTGCGCATCACGTCGTCTTTCCTATCGAGATGTTCAAACACATCGTGCAGCACGACGATGTCGTACTGCTTCTCTGTAAACGGAAGGTGTTCTTCGTAGAGATTCCCGGATGAGAGCGCAATGCTCCGCTCGCCCTTCAGCACTGCTGCCGCTTCGACGCGTCCGATTTCGATATCGAAGCCGTAGCATGAAGACGCCCCGGCGTCGTACATCGCGCAGAGTCCGCCTCCTTCGCCGCAACCGACGTCAATGACGCTCGCGCCGTTCATTGGCACGCCCCAGCGCTCGAGCAGAGGAATCATGTACTTCGCGGCAACGTCGTACTCGTATTGCCAATATGTGATAGTTTGCTCGTTCATGAGAAAATCATTTTCACCGCAGCGAACCAGAGGGCGCGGAGAATTCTTCGTGGTACCTGTTTAGGATTGGTTCGACGCCGTCCCACAAAATAGCTCGAATTTTACTGCGAAGCACTCTTTGTACGCGGATTCGTGCAGACCGGGTCCGAGGGCTCGATGAACTTCGATTGCAGCTCCGATGATCCTTTCAGTGATTTCATGTTTCATCATGACGTTCTCTGCGATCTTTGCAGCGAATCATTCCTTGGTTGCAATCATCTCAACCCTATCCCCCAACACACCCAGCATCCTCGTGACGGCATAGTTCGGATACTGAAAGAGCTTCTTTCCAATCTTCTGGAGTCCCGGTCCGCGCAGGGTAACCTCACTTGGCGGAATCATTCCTTCCGATTTTTGCATGATTGCAAAGCCTGCGCGCCGCAGCATCCCCGCCAAGCTCGCAGGGCGATATTCGAAGAGATGGTACGGCGGCAGGTGCACTGTTGTCCTTTTCCCCAACAACCCGAAAGCAAGAAAACCGAGTCGCGAGAACATTGTGTTCGTCTGCATCGGACATTCGATGACGAAGATACCGCCGCTTTTCATAATGCGAAAAACTTCGTTGCACGTTGCGAGCGGGTTCGGCACATGTTCGAGCACATCGCCCATAAACACAACGTCGAACGAGTTGTCTGCAAACTGTGCGTCAACGACATCTCCCGTGAACACATCCAGTCTGAATTTCTCACGCGCCAGTTGCGCAGCAACGTCGGAGAACTCGACACCTTTCACCTCGTAGCCGGCTTTTTGCGCGGCGTGCAGAAACGCGCCCCCCGCGCAGCCAATTTCTAAAAATGTTCCCGACGGCTTGAACCGTTTGATACGAGCGATGAGCGCCTCGTCCTCGAGAGATGTTTGAGTCTTCTCGTCGAAATAGCTCCCTGCGTGACCGCAACGGAAATCTCCCTCGAAATATTCCTTCGCATACATCTGCGTAAATTCCTCAGCGGTCGGCTGGGGATGGATGAAGATGATGCCGCACTCGCAGCACTCGAATCCACCGAGCCATTTGTTGTTGAACGAATAGCCGAATGGCCTGGAGCGCAACCGCGCAGATGGGCACGCGGGACAACGAGTCGGGGCGTCAGGGTTCAGATTCATATCGGACAATAGCTTTAGACTCTACTCCGCTCACTTCGCTCTTGGCTCTTCGCTCTCTGTTCTCTGCTCTTCGCTCTTCGCTCTTTGCTCTTCGCTCTTCGCTCCACGCTCGCCGCTCATGAGCTCCTCGATAGCGCGTGTCATTGCGTCCCAACTGTATCGTTGCTTTTCGCGTTCGACGTTCGCTGTGAATTCCGCTTCTCGATTCTCGATGAAGTAGCGACGCACGGCATTCGCAAGTGCGTCTGCGTTGTTCGGTTCGACGACAAAGCCCGTCACATTGTCGTGCACTACCTCAGCCAGGCCGCCAACGTTGGTCGCGATGATCGGCTTGTTGAAGTTATACGCGATCTGCGCAATGCCGCTTTGCGTTGCGGAGATGTACGGCAGCATCACCGCATCGGCGGCAGAAAAGTACACGCCGACTTTATCGTTTGCGATATATTCCGAGTTCACAACGACATGGTCTTGTAGCCCGTACTCGGCGATCGCTTTCACATATTTTTCTCTATCGTCGTAAAACTCGCCGACGACATACAGTTTCGTGTTGAAGTCTTTCAACTTCGTCATCGCTTCGAGCATGACACCCAACCCTTTGTATGCGCGCACGTAGCCGAAGAACAGCAGCACGCGTTCATCACCAAGAGCGAGTTGCTGCCGCGCTTTCTGTTTCTCAAGCCGTTCGCCGAAAATGTTGTACACCGGATGCGCGACTTTTCGGTATTGCGCTTGGGGACGGAAAGCCTTCAAATCGCGCTCAACAGCGTCGGATTGGACAATAAAGTAGTCGGCCGGCTCGAATGCGTAGCGCGTGAAGATGGTATCGCCCGGACGTTTCTCGTGCGGCACAATGTTGTCGCAAATGTACAGGATCTTCGTGTGCGCATTGGTCTTGATGCGGCGCGCAATCGTTCCGAAACACGGTCCGAAGAACGGCAGCCAGTATTTCATAATGAGGAGATCGGGCTTGCGCCGCCCGATCTCGTTGCCGACAGCGATCCAATTCCATGGATTGATCGAATCCACCAAGGGCGTGCTCGGCACCCGAAGTACTTCGCCCTCGGTTTCAATTTGTGTTGTTCCGGGAAACAGCAACGCAGGATACTGTCGGCTGAATGTAACAACCTCCACGTAGTGCTTCTTACTCAACGCTTCGTAGAGCAACGCGTTGTAATGCGCGATGCCGCCGCGTAAGGGATATGCCGTACCAAGGATGATCATGTTCATGGTTTCACCGCGGAAACGCAAAGGACACCGTGGTACGCCTCCAGGAGAGCACGCTGCCGAGAACGATGCCGATAAGGATGATTGAGAGGCTAACGAGAGAAATCCACATCCCGCTGCGAAAACTCGCCGGCTCAAATGTCATGACGACGGCGTGCTTCCCGGATTTCACAAACACGCCGCGCAAATTGTAATCAGTCTGATACACTTCTGTCTCGACTCCATCAACGTACGCCTTCCAGCCCGGGTAGAATATCTCACTCAGCACCAGCAAGCCGTCGTGACTGGTCGAGACATCAAGAGCGATGCGGTTGTTTCGGTATTCAGTTATGCGCGCGTCCCACTGCGGTTCGGTTAACGGCATCGGGAGAGAGAAGCCTGGCTGCCGTTCAAGAACTGCCGTCTTGCGATGATTGAACTCCGGACTTTTCAGATAGCGTACAAACTCAGCGCTGTCTAGAATCACTTTCACATCGTACAAGAAAAATGCGCGCGGCATGTACGTCGGATGCTCGGCGAGGCGCTGTCCTTGCTCGGTCGAGACGGTCTTGTATTTCACATTCAACAAATCGTGTGCAACGTCGTTTGAAGCGAGCGGTGCGTATGCACGCTGGAGCGCAAGGGGCGTATAGCCTTCCATCATGAAGATGCGATCCATCATCCCCTGGTTGCGGTCCATGATCATTCCTTGTGCGTTGCGCGTGTTAATGCGGAAGATCTCCTTCTCACCTTCCTTCTTGAAGAAGGATACAAGCTCGGCAGATTGTTTGAAATATGCGGTTGGGTTTGTTGCGCCAGTGTTTTGACTCTCGCCGAACACAAACATATCAATGAAGAACACGACAACGAGCGCGACGGGAGCAAGGCGCGTGATCTTCCCTTTCATCACAAGAAAAACCAGCGCACAGGAAAACGTCAAAAGGAAAAAGGAAACAATGCTCGAAGACCTCACATCCGACGCCACTTGTTGATACTGCTGCGCGTCGAGTGAGCCGGAGAAACTTCCTGACAGTATCAAAAATAGGAGAAGGGTTGCAACGCCAGCAGCGGCAAGCAGAGTATTTCGCGCTACACTCCGCTCCTTACGACTCTTTTCTTCATGCAACAGCCACTGCAGTGCGAACGCTGAAAGCAACGCGCCACTGAAGGTCAGCAGAATTCCCATGCGCGCCGGAATGCGAAACTTGGAGAAGCCGGGGACGAATTCGTAGAACAGTTTCCAGAGAACGAAATTATCGCCGAGCGCAAACAGCAACGAGAACACTGCAATGCCGGCAAAGAAAGCGATGTGTTTGTTCTTCTTCACGAGCGTGAAGGAGAGAACCGCCAACACCAGCGGCAGCGCGCCGAGATAGATGCACGTTTCCCAAAACCACCAATACGTGCCGGGACCGAAATACGCATAGCCGTTTGCGCCTGCCGTACCATACAGTTTCGGAAACATGAGCGTCGCAAGCTGCGCGAAGGCAAGCGAGCCTTCGCTGGCTTTCTCGAACGTGATCTGCGCTCGTTGCGATAGCTCGGACAATTCAAGTGTCGGCAGAAGTTGAATCATCGCGAGTGCAACGGATGGCACGACGATGCTCGCCGCTTTCGCCGATAGGATGAGCACTGGTTTTGACAGCAATTCTCTGAAGCGGAATGTCGTCAGCAACTCGAAGACAAAATACACTCCGAGAAAACAATATAAGTAGAGCGAGAGCTGAGGATAGCCTGCAAGAATAGAATGTCCGAGGGTGAGGGCACAAAGAAACACAGAGAACCAACCCGACTCGTTCATTGCTTTCCGAAAGAAAAGCAGGACAAGCGGATACCACGCCACCAACGTGAGGTTCTGCTGATGGATCGCATGCACGATCATGTAGCCGCTCAGCATATACGCCGCGCCAGCAAACAGCGACGGCGCGTTGCTGAGCGAGTACGATTTCGCGAGAGAAAACATCCCGACTCCTGCAAGCACGAAATGCAGAATAATCATCACTTCGAGCCAATAGTAGCTGAGCGACCCATCATTGACAAAGAGCGTAAGAAACAAACAGGGGAAATACAGCACTGTCGTTTGAATGTCCGCGAGGAACGGCATGCCATTGAACGTGTAGGGATTCCAGAGAGGAAGCTCTCCAGCTGCGAGCGACGTCGCGGCGAAGCTTCTGAATGGATAGTTTTGATAAAGGAAATCCTCCCAGAAGTATGCTTGCCCAAGAAGAATTTTATGAAAGAACACCGCAACGAGCAGCACGAGCACGCCGAGGCACTGCCCGTTCGACAACGCCAACGGCGCTACAAATGAAGAGCCGCGTGCGTCCGCGGCTCTTTTGTTCTTTTCCTGTTTTGACATAAAGATGCAACGGTGGGGACGTTCACGTGAACGTCCCTACCCAAGGAGCTTTTTTACTGTTTTGAAGACGCGGTCAATATAGATGTACTGCATACAATCATTCGGGCACGTTGGCGAGAAATAGCACGGGCAGTCGAACTCCGGTTCGAGAATCTCACCAAGCCCGTACAGTTCGAATTCGTTGCGATTGAAAATGTTGTTGAACAAGACAATCTTCTTGT
>CAYUFU010000052.1:0-10181 GCA_964444145.1 uncultured Chitinophagales bacterium | reverse complement strand
TACAGTTCGAATTCGTTGCGATTGAAAATGTTGTTGAACAAGACAATCTTCTTGTTCAACCCGATAGTGATATGCATTGCCATGGTAACTGCGGTAACGACGAGATCGCATTGGTCAACGAGGCTGATAAATTGTTTCAGGGGGAAATGGCCGAAGTAGGTTGCCCCGCTTTTTTTCGCGATGCGCTTGTTCCGCTCATGCTCCTGCTCACCGCCGAGGAGAAGCGGAACGTATCCGCCACGCTTCAACTTCTTTGCGAGCGCGACCCAATTCTTTTCTGCCCACAACCGCGAAACCCATCGTCCGCCGCAACCCGTATTTAACCCGATGATCTTCTTCTTCTTCGGGAGCTTCCAAGAGAATGCATCGCGGTCAATGTCGAGAATATAACGTTCCCCCGAAAACGTGTAGCCGCAGATTTCAAAAATTTCTTCGGGGTAGCTTTTTGTGTTCGCCTTGTTGAGATCGTCGAACACGCCGGTCATGAATTTGTGGACCGCGTCGGCATCAATCGGCGCGGGCTTACCTTCGACGAGGGTAAACCCTTTCTTCACGTCGCCGGCGAGGGATTCCATCAAGCCGCACGCCTCTTTGTCTTTGTCGAGGTTGATGATGAGATCGAAGTGCGTTCCTTGCAGGTAGGGGAAAAAGACGGCGTTCAGCGGAAGCACGACATCAACGACGCTGGGCACAACCTCCGGTGATAACGTCACCCACCATAGACGTGCGTCGGGGAACTCCTCCTTGAGGCGATGGAGGAGAGGCGTGGTGCGAATGACATCGCCGATCGCACCAAGTTTGATGATGAGGATATTCTTTGTTTGCTGTTCGTAATGCAGACACACTGCGCCGCCCGTATCAACGCAATGCACACCGTGCTGTTTGTGCGGTTTGCACGGCACGTCGCCGCGGAACCATTTGCAATCGGTCTTGAGTGTGCTTGTTCGATCGTTCATGTTGGAACCCCCTCGGATATGGATTGACACAACACCGTCGTCACTCTTCGGGTCCCCCTGGGAATGCAAGGATGCGCAGCGACCGGGCAGTGTCGAGTAGTTTATTTGATGAAATCCCGGATTGCGTATTGTTGTTCGGACTGTTTTGCCTTCGTGATCATCTCGCCCAATAATCCGATGCCGACGAATTGAATGCCGACGATAATAAGCAGCACGCCGACGATCAAGAGCGGACGATTACTCAGCGCGGTTTTTCCAAGCGCCCATTCGGCTGCGAGCCAGCCGTCAATGGCGACGCCTGCGAGCGCAAACAGCATGCCCCACACGCCGAACAAATGGAGCGGACGACGGAAGTAGCGTGTCGTGAAGAGAATCGTCAGGAGGTCGAGAAAGCCCTTCCAGAACCTTCCGATCCCGAACTTGGTTTTGCCGTATTTGCGGGGGCGATGCTGCACCATCATTTCGCCGACACGGAATCCGGCGTTGTGTGCGAGCACGGGAACGTAGCGATGCAGCTCGCCGTACACTTCCACGGTCTTGACCACAGCGTTGCGGTATGCTTTCAGCCCGCAGTTGAAATCATGAATCTTCACCCCCGTCATCATGCGCGTGACGAAGTTGAAAAATTTCGACGGGAGTGTTTTCGAGATCGGGTCGCGCCGGACCTTTTTCCAACCGGAGACGAGATCGAATCCTTCCTCTAATTTTTTGACGAGAGAAGGAATCTCCGCCGGGTCGTCCTGCAAGTCCGCGTCCATCGTAACGACGAATGTTCCCTGTGCTTTCTCGAAACCGACGGCGAGCGCCGCCGACTTACCGAAGTTGCGGCGGAAGCGGATGATCTTCACCCGATGGTCAATCCGTTTGAGCCCGCGCAGCACTTCAAAGGATTTGTCCGTACTACCGTCATCAATGAACAGTAATTCATAGCGCGCGTCTATGCGCTGGAGTGTCGAACGCAATTGGTGGTGCAGCTCTTTGAGCGACTCCTCTTCATTGTACAACGGGACGACGACGCTGACGTCCACGTTGCCGGATCGCTGGAAAGGAAATCTTCCTCCACCGTTCGCGTGCTCTGATGATCGCTCACGCCACGGACGACGATAGCGCGTACGAGAGGGCGGGCGCTGCTGCGCTTGTTCTTCTTGCCCGTCCGTTACGCGGGTGGTCGGCTTTTGCTCTGGTGAGTCTTGCTGGTCGGGCATGGTTGCTTCTGTAAACGACTATCCCGATTCAGCATCGGGATTCTTCTTTGACAAAAACATAACGAATAGTCTGACGTTACGCAAGGCGAGCACAACGACTCTCAGCCAAAACACCAAAAGTTTTTTTCCCAAAACCGAGGGCGTTGCCCTCGGCTATTCACAGCTCTATGGTGGCAGCATTGGGGATAACGACTGAACGAATTCGTGAGTGCCGACGCCGAAGGCGTCAAATACGAATAGGTCGGGGCGAAGCCCCCACAAAGAAGCGCAACGTAACTGTGAACCCTGAAGGGGTTCAATAACACGGTTGCGTAACATCAGGAATAGTGCAGCGAGAAGCAACGCGGATGACCTGCCCTACGTTACCCTAAGCTTGAGCGTTCTACACCTCTATTGCCGAACCAATCGGAAAACGCGGGTGAACGAGATTTCATCTGATCGAGTGGGTTGTACACGTTCGAAGAGTTGCACCTCGGCGCTCGCGATTGGAGGACGATCCGTCCACGCTATCTCAACTCTTCTCTCGCTCTTGCACAACAAGCAGGTGCTCGATTTCTGCCACGCGTCGTTTGTAGTGTTCTTCGGAAGGATGTTGTTTGATCAATTCCTTGTACGCATTGATCGCTTCTCTGTATTCACCCTGCGTGACAAAAATCTCCGCCATCGTCGGCGTAACGAACTTCACGCCGCGCTCGGTTTCAACACGCACGGTCTCCACTTGCAGCGCGGGATTCGGCTTGATGCGTTTGACGTTTTGCAAGCGGCGCGTGAGATAGTCGAGCGTGCTTTCTGTCTGCTGGACGGATTCTTGCGGGGGAGACGGCGGAGGTGGGACAGGCTCAACGGCAGGGAGAACGGTCTCGCGTGGTTGAGCCACGTGAGCTTGCGCGTCGTACTCGCGTGCGGGCGCTTGAGCCGGTGTAGGCGCAATGCGAGTTGCCTCGACCGGTTCCTGCTCGATACTCTTGGCTGGCGGGCGTTGTGCCTTGGCTTCTGCTTGCCGAACCAAATCCTGAAGCGTCGGCTGGTCGGGCAGGAGGGCGAGTGCTCGGCGGTACGCTGCCAACGACTCTGCGGCGTTGCCTACTGTGTCGTAGCATTTTCCTAAGATGAGAAAGCCCGTTGCATAGGCCGGGAATCTTGCCGTTCCCGCGATACACAACTCCGTTGCGCGTTGAATGTAGCCCTCGTGTAAAAGCTGGGACGCTTCGCGCGCAAACGCGGGAGAGATGTTGATTGTGTCTGGCACGAGAGAACTGCTCCCCCCCTCGTCGAACCGACGAGAGGCGCATTAGTGAATCGAAACGGATGGATGCGTTGAATGTTCTACTTCATCGCACGCGCAAGTAACGCGTGCTTGATAGACATGAATGCCACGAAGGAGAATCCGCTCATGAACAGCAACTGGAATGGCACTGCCGCAAGTTCGAGAAAATAAATCGAAGAAACAACCCCGAACAAACAATAGAGAGCAAGAAGAATTTCGATGACGACCGTATAGCTGATTTTTGCCGGTGCGTATTTTTTGTTGGTCCAGGAATCTTTTTTGTCTCTGATGTTGTACTTGGGCGTGCGAACGAACTCGCTTTTCTTTTTGAAGAGTCCCTCCAGTACGGCTCGGCTATTGTTCACGGCAAATCCCATACTGCCCGCCATGAACACCGGAAAGAGGAAGAGCCGCCGCTGCCAATCGGGGTACACGTCTTTTTGCGAGAACAGATAGAAGAAGAACGAGCCGATGAAGGCGAAGACGAAAACGGACATGAACGCGAAATATTCGTTGTGCATGCCTGCGTGCTTGATGAAGACAAGAGGAACGTTCAAAACTCCCGCCAGCACGATGAAGGGGAAAACGAGATTGTTCGTCAGATGGAATGTGGCTTGAATTTTCACACTCGTGGAGAGTTTCGATTTCCAGACTTCGGGCAGCACTTTGCGCGCGGTTTCGATCGCGCCTTTCGTCCAACGAAATTGCTGCGACTTCAAGGCGTTGATTTCCGACGGCAACTCGGCAGGCGACGTGACGTCGTTGAGATAGACAAAGTGCCAGCCGCGCAATTGCGCGCGATAGCTCAAGTCCAAATCCTCCGTGAGCGTATCTGATTGCCAGTTGCCCGCATCTTCAATCGCGGCTTTACGCCAAACGCCCGCGGTCCCGTTGAAGTTGATGAAATAGCCGGCTTTGTTTCGGACAGACTGCTCGATCACGAAATGGCCATCGAGTGCCATGGCTTGTGTACGTGTGAGAAGTGAGTAGTCGGAATTCAAGTGTTCCCAGCGCGTCTGCACCATGCCGATTTTCGGATCGCGGTTGAAATGCGGAATGGTCTTGAGTAGAAAATCCTGCTTCGGCACGAAGTCCGCATCGAAAATCGCGATAAACTCGCCGCGTGCCACTGCCAAACCTTCTTTGAGAGCGCCGGCTTTGAAGCCCTGCCGGTTTGTGCGATGGATGTGCTTGATGTCGAACCCGTGCTTGCGATATCGCGCCACCGCCTCTGCAATCACCTCCTGCGTCTCGTCGGTCGAATCGTCGAGGAGTTGAATCTCCAACTTCTCTTTGGGATACACCATTGCGCAGGATGCGTCAATCAATCTGCCTACGACGTAGCGCTCGTTGAACACCGGCAACTGCACTGTAACGATGGGGTACTCATCGAGCAACTCAAAGGCGGGGTGTTTTTTCGTGCGATACTTCAAATAGTAGTAGATCATGATGAAGCCGTGCAGTCCGAACACAAATAGGATGGACAGCGATACGATGTACGCGACCAAAATAAATTCAGCCATGGCGACTGTTTGTTATACCTCTTGTTGTTGTACAAATTGTGAGAATCTGGATGCAGAAGACGTTCGCCTCACCACCCGGAAACTGTCTCCAGCAAGATGTCTTCAGAAATTTTTCGGATCGCCTCGTCGAGTGCGGCTTGCTTGGCGGCGAACCCTGCGCCGCTATCGTAGTCGCCGGTATTCGAGAACGTTTTCTCGTACACCTTCTTGCGAAGCTTCATGTCGTGATACACAACCTTCACCGATAAGGTCACGCGACGCTTGTTCACCCGCTCGCCGCTGGCGACCGAGAGAATGGCGTCGGGAGCGGACAGAATTACCCCCTCGATGACGGAATCTGCCGTTGTCTTGTCTGCGATTTCGAGACTGTTATCGCGAATAAACTGCTCGGTCAAGACACGCGTCAGCTTTTCACGCAAGTTCGGCTCGCCCGACCCTGACTGGTCGTCCATCAGGGGGATGGCGATCGTCTTAAGATGCGGCGGCACCGAGGCACCGGTGAACGAGTAGCAACCGATGTTGAGCGCAGCGATAATGAGTGAGGTGAAAATGCAGGGGACGCTCTTCATCTCCATTCCGCATGTTCCAGATTGTACTCTTTCAGCTTTCGGTACAAAGTCCGCTCGCTCACGCCGAGCGCCCGTGCGGCGGCGCGACGGTTTCCTTTATGGCGCGTCAGCGCCTCAACAACGAACTTCCGCTCCATCTCTGCAAGCGAGAGGCTTGTATCATGTTCGATCGCCATCGGGTCGCCCTGCTTCGGCGCTTGACCGAGGGTTGCTACATGGTCCGCGAATTTCTTCGTCAACTCGACGATGTCCGCTTTGATTTCAAAGAGCGCACGGAGAATCAGCTCACGCTCCGCTTGCTCGACACTCTTGCCGGTGATTGCAGGAAGGTTCCGATGCTCTGCCGCAGGTTCGTGATATTCCTTCAGGTATTTACGCACGTCCTCGACGCGTAGGAGTTTGCCGCGCTCGAGTACCAACATGCTCTCGACGACGTTGCGTAGTTCGCGCACGTTACCGGGGAACCGATACGACTTCAATGCCTCCATGGCGTCGTCGGTGATGCCGGCAAAGGTGATCGCATTCTTCGCCGCATATTCCTGCGCGAACGCTTTGAACAACACCGGAATATCCTCGACGCGTTGGCGCAGCGGCGGAATAGTGATGTTCACCGAACGGAGGCGAAAGAAGAGATCCGAGCGGAAGCGACCATGACGGACCTCCGCCTCCAAATCCTTGTTTGTCGCGGCAATGACGCGCACATTCACGCGACGCGGTATCGAAGAACCGACGCGAAGAAACTCGCCGTTCTCCAGCACGCGAAGGAACTTTACCTGCGCCGAGAGGGGAAGTTCCCCAATCTCGTCAAGGAACAGCGTACCGTTGTCCGCGAGTTCGAAATATCCTTTCCGCTCGCCCGAGGCGCCGGTGAAGGAGCCTCGCTCATGTCCGAACAACTCGCTTTCGATGATGCCTTCCGGAATCGCGCCGCTGTTCACGGTGATGAGGGCTTTGCTCGCGCGTTTGCTCGCCGCATGGATCGCGCGCGCAATCACTTCCTTGCCGACACCGCTCTCGCCCGTAACGAGAACCGTGATGTCGGTGGGGGCTACCTGCTGAACGACCTCAGCGATTTTTTTCATGGCGACCGACTCGCCGACGATGCCGTGCTCCTCTTGAAAACTGCGTTCAGTCAATTTTAGCGCTGCGCTTTCCACTAGTTTGTCACGACGAAATAGTCAATCTTGAACTCGCGCTTGATCTCTGCCCCCTTTGCTTGTGCCTCTGCTGCGGTGGCAAAGCTCCCGACATAGACATAGAATAGCTCTCTGCCCACCTTCTTCTTGTTGACGATGCGGGTGAGGAGTTTGTGGTGCTCAAAGAACTGCGCCTGCCGGTTGGCGTTTGCGGCGGAAGAATAGACGCCGACCTGCAGGGTGTACGCGCCGCTCGGCGTTGGTGCAGCGGGCGATGGCGGAGCCGGCTTGGGTTCTTCGTTCGAAGGCTCATTGCGCGGCGCCGGAGCGGGTTCGGGTTTTCTTTCCGCGGTTGCCGGCGTTTCCTGTCCTCTGCCAATCAGATATTTCGAATCTGGATAGCTCGACCTGAGTTGATTCAACTTGATTTCTGCGGTCCGATGCAGACCAATCGCCGTGTAAAACTTGTAGGTCTTCCAGAGTGCGTCGTCCGCCCATTCGCTTTGTGGGTATGCATCAACGATGTTCTGGTACATGCGCGCCGCTTCTGCACCGTCGGTCGTCAACAAAGCTTGGAGATAGAGAACACCGGAATTGTTGGGATGTGCCCTTAGCAGAGAAGGAAGCTCTGCACGCACTTCGTCAACTTCTCCGTTCTCGATTCTTGCGAGGTACGCTTCGATGTTCGGTTCTTGCTCACGCGCGCTCGCTGTGAACGACATGACCAGCGCGATGCTCACCCACACGCGTCCAAAAACCAGCAAAGCGGTTGGTCTGCGATTCAGAATCGCATGAACACCCGCCGCAAGTCGGGTAACAGTTGCATATGACCGAGGGAGCGTCATGCAACTGCCTCCACCTGCGCATGCTTGATGGCTCTTCCGTTCCTTCCGATGGGTTTACCAAACAGCGTTGCAGAGTTCGCTCGCTCTATGAGAATGTCGAGGTACTCTCCCGCACGTTCTCCATTTCTCGGAAACACGACGGTCTTGTTTGCGTCGGTTCGTCCTGTCCACTCGTCGTCGGATTTTTTGCTGGGACCCTCGACGAGGATTTGCTGGAGAGCTCCGATTAGCGGCTGATTCAATTCGAATGAAATCTTTTGCTGCAGTTGAGAAATCTCGAAGACCCGTTGTCCCTTCACGTCTTCGGGAACGTCGTCCGTCAGCTCCCACGCCTTTGTGTTTTCGCGTGGCGAGTATTTGAAGGTGTACGCACCGTCGTAGCGCACTGCGCGTATCAAGTCCACTGTCATCTTGTGCTCCTCTTCCGTTTCGGACGGAAAGCCGCTGATGATGTCTGTGGTAAGGCTTGCACCTGGCATTGCGGCGCGAATTTTTTCGACGAGGCGAAGATAATGCTCCACAGTGTAACTTCGGTTCATCGCCTCCAGAATCCTGTTCGATCCTGACTGCACCGGCAGGTGGATGTATTTGCAGATGTTGTCGTTGGTGGCGATCGTCGCAATCAGCTTGTCGCTCATGTCCTGCGGGTGCGAGGTCGTGAAGCGAATGCGCATGGTGCGATCAACTTCGGCAACGCTGCGCAACAGATCGGCGAAGTCGGCGGCGCCGTCGGTGTAGGAGTTGACGTTCTGACCGAGGAGCGTGATTTCCTTGAAGCCACGCTCTGCCAATCCGCGCACTTCATCTACGACGCTTTGCAGTGAGCGGCTGCGTTCGCGTCCGCGTGTGAACGGCACAACGCAGAAGGTGCAGAACTTATCGCAGCCGCGCATGACGGAGAGCCACGCGCTGACCCCATCGGTGCGCAGCGGCGCAATGTCCTCGTAGTTCTCGACACGCGAAAGGCGCGTCGCAATACCTTTCTCCCCGATGAACGCATGTTCGATGAGTGAGGGAAGTTTGCGGTACTCATCGGGCCCGACGACGAGGTCCACGAGCCTTTCTTCTTCGACAAGCTTGAAGCGCAGGCGTTCCGCCATGCAGCCGAGGATGCCGATAACGGTTCCGGGTTTCTGTTTCTTTATGCGCCCGAACTCACCGAGCCTGCCGTAGATCCGTACCTCGGCGTTGTCGCGAATTGCGCAGGTGTTCACAAGGATGACGTCGGCGCGTTCCATCGTGTTGGTGAAGGCATAGCCCTCCGCGTGCAGAATGCCGCCAACGACTTCGCTGTCTGCCAAATTCATCTGGCAGCCGTATGTTTCGATGTAAACTTGTTTCAAAGTAGGGAGTCTGACACAATTGCGGGCGAGTTGACTGGAAAAAATCTATTCATTGCGTTTTCGAGATACAATCAAAGTTGGTTAATGTGGAGTTAAATGATTTTAAGTCAGGCTTTACTTACAGTTGTTTTTTTGACAATACGGCAGAGCGCGTGCTTGCATGTCGCGCTATGGCGGTGGTGCTTAGGGTCGTTGCGCCGTGCCGCGCTCATGAGCGTTGGCGGCATGTGCGAAGGAAGGCGGCTGCACTTGCCACGAAGCAGACTGCTTTATGCGGCGCAGTAGAATGGTTGGACGAAGTAGCGCGTTAGCAGCCCCCAAAAAAAAATCAGACATCATCAAGCATTCTCGGTTCCAGTTATCCGCAGCCAGACTCCGCGCGTTGGTTGCTCTTCGCCGTACAAGTAGTGAATCGCGTTCGTGGCAATGCAAAGAGTACGGCGACCTGAGAACAAGTTGTCTTGACCGCCGATGAAAGCTGAGTTCCGCGATTCGTCGCAACGTGCGGATAGCGCAAAGAAGTTCAGCGAACATGAGGGGGAGTCCGTGTGCGGATGAATTGTTCTCTTGAATTGCGCTCACATGGGTTCCCGGTCCTTGGGCAAGGCTCAGTCGTGTCTTCGGTCGTAGGGCTTCTTGCAATTCGCATCGCAAAACTCTATCTTGGGGGTGCAATTACAGTACACCGTTTTTGCGCTTAATGGTTTCGTTGTGCAATGAAGTTCGTAAGAAAGTTCGGCAGACGTCCCGACATGGTCGGGAAGCGGTGAGAGTCGAGTGTTGACACCCGCCTATCGTTGGCTATTAAGGCAAACAATTTGGTGTCCCGCGGGGGGCGGGACGGCATTGCCGTACAATCTACAATTTTCATTGAAAGGACTTGTTCGATGGAACAGGGCACGGTCAAGTGGTTCAACGGAACCAAGGGCTTCGGTTTTATCCAACGCAGCGGCGGCGAGGACGTCTTTGTGCACTACAAGGCGATTGTCGGCGAGGGCTACAAAACGCTGAATGAGGGCGACAAGGTGCAGTTCGAAGTGGAGAGGGGACCGAAGGGTTTGCAAGCGCTGAACGTAACTAAGATCTGATTGCGCGGTGATGAAATTTCCCCGGTCTCGTCTTGATAGTTTCGGGACCGGGGTTTAGTTTTTTTCAACTTTTCAAGGAGATGGCATGACAGGCACGGTAAAGTTTTTCAATGCAACGAAGGGGTTTGGGTTCATTACGGTGGAAGGGGGCGAGGATATTTTCTTCCACCAAAGCAATGTGAAGGAAACGGGTTTTCGCGGCTCGCTCATGCAAGGTGATACTGTTTCGTTCGATGTGAAGAATGAGCA
>CAYUFU010000051.1:15159-27771 GCA_964444145.1 uncultured Chitinophagales bacterium | reverse complement strand
AATTCTGAAGTTCCCTCTTGCATCGCGACCGAGTTCTTGCTATACTCTCTCAGCCAAAACCGTCAGCAAGCTGCCAATCGTTTCGCGACCTCGATTCTCACTGTATTGAAACTTCCGCAATCAAGCGCGTGCGCTCCACAGACATTGTTCCGCGTGAACGTATGCAGCATTCGGTCCTGCTGAGCCGTCTCAACCAGTAACGGAACAACGAGATCAGACAAATGAAAAGAGGATGAGATACTTCACTTCCAACCTCCCGTCTTGTTGTTCAAGACCGGAGGGCTTAGGATGTTCATTCACCAACAACACGAAAGGAGAACCTCTATGGGCGCACCAGTCGTTCACTGGGAGATCATTTCCCGCGATGCAGCGCGACTGCAAGAATTCTATTCCAGCTTGTTCGGCTGGAGCATCAACACGAACAATGCGATGCACTACGGAATGGTCAATACGGGGAGCAAGAAAGGAATCGGCGGCGGTATTGGGGCGCCGGATCCGAACGCGTCGTCGTTCGCGGCAGTGACGTTCTATGCTGAAGTGGATGACATCGAAGGCGCCCTGAACAAAGCAGTGAGTTTAGGTGCGACGATCGTCGTGCCGGTGACTGAGATTCCGAACATGGTTACCTTCTGCCAATTCCGCGATCCGGACGGGAACGTCATCGGTATGGTGAAGAGTCAGCCGCCGCCATCGAAAGCAAAACGCGTGGTCAAGAAAAAGGCTGCCAAGAAGCCGGCGAAGAAAGCCGCAAAAAAATCGGGGCGTCGGCGACGATAGTGATACGCCAGGGGAGATGAATCGGCGCGTCTTGTGCGCTGCACTTCACTCACAACAAAAGGAGGCATACTATGCCTTACAGTAGTATCAACTGGCTCGCCATTGTGGTCGCCGCTCTTGTGCCGATGATCGTCGGCGCGCTGTGGTATTCGCCCGCGCTGTTCGCAAAACAATGGATGCAGCACATCGGGAAGACGGAGGAGGAAATCAAGAAAGCCTCGTCCAATCCTGCCGCAATGTATGGCGTGACGTTTCTTTGCGCGCTGGTCATGTCCTACGTGCTGAATTATTTCGTTACCTACACATCTTCCTTCACGTTCATGCAGGGCGTGAAGATCGGATTTGCCACCTGGCTTGGCTTTGTCGCTACGACGCACCTGGCGTCGGTGACGTTCGAATTCAAGCCGAGGGGATTGTACTACATCAACATGGGCTACAATCTTATCGCCTTCTTGTTGATGGGAGGAATTCTGGCAGTGTGGCGTTGACGTGGTTTCTCAAACTCCTCTCCGACTGACGCATTCCGTGAACGGAGGGAAAGCAGTTTCGGGGCAACTCTTTCGTTGAAGGTGTCTCATGTTCCATAGTGCCATTACCTTACTCCTTTTCGTTCTGTGCAAATTCGCCGCGATGGAGTTGCAAACGAATCGCGTCGGTGGAAGGTGCGAAGATTGCGAGCTGATGTTTGCAGGAATGCCGAAGGTCCTGAGGTGGGAAACGACCATCGCAGGACCTACGGAGCGCGGCGAGCCTTTGATCATCACAGGAACAATCTATAAACGAGACGGCAAAACTCCCGCACCCAATGTGGTTCTCTATGTCTATCACACGGACGCAAGCGGTCTCTACTCGCCCGCGCCACATCAAACTCAGGGAAGGGCACACGGACACTTGCGCGGTTGGATGAGAACCAACGAACGAGGCGCATACAAATTCACGACGATTCGCCCTGCATCGTATCCCAATACCAAAAACCCTCAGCACATTCATCCTATCATCAAAGAGCCGGGGAAGAATGAGTATTGGATTGATGACTACCTGTTCGAGGACGACCCGCTCCTCTCAAGTACGGATCTGAAGAGTCAGCCGCTGCGAGGCGGCAGCGGTATCCTTTCGGTCGTACGCGATTCGAATGGAGTCTGGCGCGGCACCCGGAATATTGTGTTAGGCTTGAATGTGCCGAATTACGAATGATGGGTAGAGCGAGACGAGCGGTGGAGAGTTTCAAGATCCAGCATGTTCTCATGCGCACGAGATTCTCAGCGCGCAGCATGGGAGAAAAACAAAGACGACTGCCAGTCCCCCTCTGACAGCCGCCTTGTTCCCATCCCCTCGATCACTCGAAGGTCCGGAAAGTTTGTTACACCGCTTCCTTCAATGCCTCATTGAGCGTGAACAACAGTTTGTCCGTTGTGTACGGCTTCGGCAAAAATTTGATCGGCTTGCGCGCTGCCGCTTCCGCGGCTTTGAGTTTATCTGACGAGCCGCTCACCGCGACAACCTTCACATCGGGATTGACTTTCTCCAGCGCGCGAATCGCCGTCGGGCCATCCATGAACGGCATGATCATGTCGAGCAGGACAATTTTCACGTCGTCTCTGTGTTGGAGATACATCGAAAGCGCTTCGACGCCGTCGGCTGCGAGTACGGTCGTATAGCCGTGACGCTCGAGCGAATCCTTGGTGATGTCGCGAATCGTCGGTTCATCATCAGCAATCAGCACGAGCTCGCCGGAACCGTTTGGAATTGTCCGCTCTTGCACTTCGGTCTGCTCGGCGGCGTTCGCCTCGACCGCCGGCAAATAGACGGAGAATTCCGTTCCCTTGCCAACTTCCGATTGTACTGAGACAAAACCCGCATGACCCTTCACGATTGCGTGCAGCGTTGAGAGCCCGATGCCGGTTCCTTTCCCAACTTCCTTCGTTGTAAAGAATGGTTCGAAGATTCTATCGAGAACCTCCGGCGGAATGCCGGTACCGGTGTCTTTCACTTTCAGCACGACGTACGGACCGGGCTTCGCTTCAGGGTTCATCGCCGCGTAGTTACGGTCGAGCGTCATATTTTCAACGGAGATCGTGATCATACCGCCGTTGGGCATCGCATCGCGGGCATTGACGCAAAGATTCAGCAGCACTTGATGCAATTGCGTCGGGTCGCCTTGGATGCTCCAAAGGTTTTTCGGTACATTGATCCGCATCTCCACGTTCTTCGGGAACGACTGCGTCGCGAAGATCTGCATCTCTTTGATGATGTGGGACAGCGACATCAACGTCTTGACGCCTTCGAAGCCGCGAGCAAACGTCAGCACCTGCTTCACCAGCGCGCCGCCGCGCTTTGCGCTGTTCTCGACGAGCTTCAAAATGTTTTTGCTCTGCTCGTCGGGAAGTTTTCTCTCGAGCAGATTTATCGAAAGCATGATGGGCGAGAGGACGTTGTTCAAATCGTGCGCGATGCCGCCGGCGAGTGTGCCGATGCTTTCCATCCGCTGCGTGCGAAGCACTTGCGCTTCAAGGTGCTTCTTCTCGGTGATGTCCGAATTGATCACGAGGAACGATTTCGGTGCACCGTCGTTGCCGCGGACCAGCGTCCACCGGCTTTGCACGGTGATTTCCTTTTCGTCTTTCGTGGCTTGCCTCAGCTCGCCGCTCCATTCGCCCGCTTCCAGCGCAATCTTCAGCGGATCGAGAGACGGTGGCGGTTCGATCCCCTTGTACAGCAACTCGTTCGCATTCTTGCCGATGATCTCCGCGACTGTCCAGCCGTACACACGCTCCGCGCTTTTGTTCCAGAAAACGATTCTGCCTTCGAGATCCTGTACGGCAATCGCGTCCTGCGCTTTGTCGAGCAGCGCCGCTTGTTCGCGAATCTGCGCTTCGATTTTTTGCCGCTCGCGGATCTCCTCTTTCAGCCACTCGGTTCGCTCCTCGACCTTTTTCTCGAGCGTTTCCGAGAGCGATTTCAATTCATCCCGCGCCTTCACGATTTCCGCATTCTTCTCGATCATGGATTCATAGGTCGAGAGGAAAAAGTTGAGGACTTGCTGCCGTGTCGAGTTGATCGTGTAGCGCTGATTTTCGAACACGACATCGAGCGTGCAGGAGTCATCAATCCGCGGTGCCGCAATGCTCTGTTCGACGCGGGCAAGCAAGTTCTTCGTGTTGTAGGGTTTCGCGATGAACGTGTCGGCGCCGGACTCCAGTCCGCGCAGCACATCCGTTGGATCTGAATGCGATGTCAGCAAGATGATATGAAGATGTTTGAACACATCGTCTGCACGCACCGCGCGACAGAGCTGGTAGCCGTCCATTTCCGGCATCATGATGTCGGAGATGACGAGCGTAAACGACTCGCAGGACAACAACTCCAACGCGCGGGC
Organism: uncultured Chitinophagales bacterium; assembly: GCA_964444145.1. Taxonomy (GTDB): domain Bacteria; phylum Bacteroidota; class Ignavibacteria; order UBA10030; family UBA6906; genus CAADGV01. The sequence continues at coordinate 23,618 of CAYUFU010000051.1, read as the reverse complement.
GCCATTCTCCGCAACGGCGACAGCATAGCCGTTTTGCTGGAGAATAAACTGCAACTTCATCGCCTGCGTCGGCTCATCTTCCGCGATGAGAATGCGAACAGTGCTTCGACCTTGATCCATGTTCATTGTAGGTTATGCAGAAACAGTTTGGAATTCGCTCAAATGTATTTTGAGCTGTGCTAATATCTCTTTCAGGTGTTCAAAGTTTTCGCCTGCACGAGATAAGTCCTTGCCTCGTCCCATTTGTTCGAGACGGAGCGCTGCGTCGTACGCTTTCTTCGCCGCAAGATTGCCGACTGCGCCTTTGAACGTATGCGCTGAGCGATGCAGCGCTGCAGCGTCCTGCGACTGAATCGCCTGCTCGATTGCAGCGAGCATCTGATCGGCATTCTGCAGGAAGACGCGCGCAAGTTGGCCCAGCATATCCTCACTGCCCAAACACTGCTCGAGCGCTTCGGCGCGATCGAAGAGTGTTTTGTCGGCTGCGATAGCCTGCACCGACGGCTTCGGCTGATCGAATTTCAATGTCGGCTCCACACTCACCTGCGGCGCTGCGACAGGCTCGGACGCCGGTGAAATGCTGTCGAGAATCTCGAAGAGGTGCTCGGTGCGAATCGGCTTCGAGACATAATGATCCATCCCGACCGAGAAACATTCGTCTTTGTCGCGCTGCATCGCATGCGCCGTCATAGCGACAATCGGAATGTGCTTGCCCGTAGATTTCTCTTGAGCGCGAATGCGACGCGTCGCTTCCAAGCCATCCATCACAGGCATTTGAATGTCCATCAAGATCGCGTCGAACGAATCTTTCGCGAGAATGTCGAGCGCCTCTTGACCGTTGTTGGCGATGCGGACACTGTGTCCCTTCTTTTCAAGAATCGCAACGGCGAACATTTGGTTTACAGGATTGTCTTCCGTGAGCAGCAAACGAAGCGGCCGCGAGTAGATCGTTTGATTCGTTACGATCTCGTGCGCTTTGTTCGTTTCGACGACAGGCCGTGCATTGATCGTTTCGATGATCGCGTTGAACAGCTCCGATTGGATGATCGGCTTCTTCAAGTATGTTCGAATTCCCAGCGCGCGGCAGCGATCGGCATTCCCCTTCTGTGTTGACGACGAGAGCATGATGATTTGCGTATCGTTCATCATGCCGCGGCGCTGCATTTCTTCCGCAAGCTGAAAGCCGTCCATCTCCGGCATGATCACATCGAGCAGCATCAAATCGTACGGCTTGCGCTGTCGTAGTGCGTGTTCCAATTCCTCCAGCGCCGCTCTTCCGCTATCAACGAGGCGCGGCTGCATATGCCAGTTCGTGAGCATCACGTCGAGAATGTAGCGCGACGTCGCGTTGTCGTCCACCACAAGCACGGGCAAGTTCTCGAGCGATTGCTCATCGTGGGTGACTGCCGAGGGCTGATGCTGCCGCAAGCCGAACGCTGCGCCGAAATGAAATGTGCTGCCTTTGCCGACTTGACTCTCTACGGCTAATTTGCCGCCCATCATCGCAATCAACTGAACGGAGATGGAGAGACCCAAGCCGGTGCCGCCGAATTTTCGCGTGATGGAGTGATCCGCTTGTGAAAACGGGTCGAAGATCTTCTTTTGCTGTTCTGGTGGAATACCGATACCGGTATCCGTAACGGCGAAGCGGAGCGCGACGTGCTCGACGTCCAACGATTCGGTATGAACGTGCAGGGACACTTCGCCTCGTTCGGTGAATTTGATTGCGTTGCCGACAAGATTCGTGATGACTTGATTCAACCGCACCGGGTCGCCGATGACGCGCATCGGGACGTCGGACGCGATATCGCAGGCAAGCTCCAAATCTTTTTGGTGTGCACGCAGTGCAAGCGCCTTGAGCACGACGCCGATCGAGTCGCGGATATCGAACTCGGTCGCTTCCAATTCCAATTTGCCCGATTCGATCTTCGAGAAATCGAGCACGTCGTTGATGATCGTGAGCAGCGATTCCGCCGAGCTTCTGACAGTGTCGAGATACGTTCGTTGTTCGACGGAGAGGTTCGTGTCGAGCGCAAGCTCGGTCATCCCGATGATGCCGTTCATCGGGGTGCGGATTTCGTGGCTCATGTTCGCCAGAAACTCCGACTTGTATTTCGCCGATTGCTCGGCGGCTTTGCGCGCCTGTTCCAGTTCGGCAGCTTTGATTTCGAGCATGTGCGCCTGCTCTTTGGCTTTCGCCGTCGCGTGAATCAATTCCTTATTGTATTGGCGTACCTTTGCCGCTTCCTGCGCCAGCAGCCCTATGCCATACAAACCGATCGTGAAAATCAGCGCGCTCACGAGAAGCGAAACGAACCGTTGCTCCTCAATCTCCTTCTTGTACGCGTCGAGCGAATACACGAGAACGATCGTACCCAAGCGGCGTTGGGCATTTGCAAGAGGCGTGTAGGCTGTGACATTGTTGTCGTCCACTTCGACATGGCGCTCAGTAAACAAGCTGTAATTCTTGTCCAAGGATGCCTTGGTGGGATTGTAGGCAAACACGGAGCTGTCGCCTTCACCTTGAATCGCCACGTAGGTAACGTTGCTGTCTTTTTTCGCCCAGTCGAAGGCGCGCTGGACCATTTCATAGTTGCTTTCGTTCAAGCCCGCGCCAACAGAGAACGCGAGCATCTGGCTCAGTGACACTGCTTGCTTGCGCGCAGCTTCCTTGCTGAATTCTATTTGTTTCGACGGATAGTACCACATCCCGAACGCCACCACGGCAAGCCACGGTATTGCAAATGCGGCGATGAGTTTCGCTTGATATGACGAACGGATCTCTTTCAGTTGTTTCATGTATGTTCGTATTCGGTGTGCATGTTTCCGCACATGGGTTCAACAAACATGCCGCGACGAGATTGGACTATTCTTGAAGCATTCGCGTGGAGCGAATCGGAACACCGATGTTCGATTCTACAAAGCATCCCCACACTGCCAAGCGACGCGTTCCTATTTCATATCAATTATCGTATATTCTACGGCAAATCTTGAGTCACCATCACCAAGGAGAAACAGCGCATGCTGAACGAGCGCGTTGGTGCGATGCGTGAGGATGTCCAACAACGGCGAACCTCAACGATGGCAAGCGGACTCGTTGGGTCGGAGATTCTGAAAATTGCCGCGGACATTCGCGCAATGACCGCCGAGGGGAAGTCGGTCTGCAATCTCACCGTAGGCGATTTCAGCCCGTCGGAGTTTCGCATTCCGAAATTTCTCGAAGAGGGTATTGTTGACGCGCTCCGACGAGGCGAGACAAACTACCCGCCGTCCGATGGGATGCTCACGTTGAAGCAAGCTATTGTTGCGTTCTACGAGGAGTGGCTGAACCTTCGCTATTCTCAGGAGTCCGTGTTGGTGACTGGTGGCTCGCGCCCGGGCATTTACGGAACATATCGCGCGCTGGTCGATCCCGGCGATGTCGTCGTGTATCCCGTGCCGTCGTGGAACAACAACCATTACGTGCATCAAACCGGCGCTCGCGGTCTTGCAGTCCAGTGTGCACCTGAGGACGCGTTTCTGCCGACGCGCAAATTGTTGGCGCCGTATCTTCGCGGTGCGCGTCTGCTTGCGCTGAACTCGCCGTTGAATCCGACGGGAACGGCATTCACCAAACAATGCCTTGAAGAAATTTGTGATTTGGTGTTGGAAGAAAATGCGCGGCGCCCGAGTCATGAGCGTCCGCTCTTTTTGATGTACGATCAAGTCTATTGGATGCTCACGTTCGGCGCGACACAGCATTTCAATCCGATCAGCCTGCGTCCGGAGCTTGAGCAGTACACGATTTTCGTTGATGGTATTTCAAAGCCATTTGCCGCGACCGGCGTTCGTGTCGGATGGGTAGTCGGACCATCGGACATCGTGCAGAGAATTTCGAGCATCATCGGACACGTCGGCGCGTGGGCGCCGCGGGCAGAGCAAGTTGCGGTCGCGAAGCTGCTGGGTGCAACCGATGTCATCAATGCATATCATCGCGAGATGAAAGCCGGAATCCAACAACGGCTCGACACGCTGTACAACGGAATCGTCGCGTTGCGCAAAGAAGGTTTTCCCGTCGATGCGATTCCTCCGATGGGCGCGATCTATTTGACCGTGCGCTTCGCGTTGAATGGAAAACACGTTGCGTCGGGCGAGAGGCTGCGGACGAATGAAGACATTCGAAAATTTTTGCTGCACGAAGCCGGGCTTGCGGTCGTACCGTTCCAAGCGTTCGGCATGACTGACGAAAGCGGATGGTTCAGACTCTCCGTTGGAGCAGTGTCGCTGCGGGAGATCGAAGAGATGCTGCCGCGCTTGAGAACGACATTGACTCTTTGTGAGAAATCAATCTGAATGCTCAGACTCAGCCGTTGAGCCGCACGATAGAGGCGGCTGAAGTCAAGGAAGACCTGTTTCCTGAATTCCGATATTGAAATCTCACGCAAAGACGCTAAGGCGCGAAGACTTTGCGGCTTTGCGACTTTGCGTGAGGCTAAATCGGATTTTAGATGTTTACTCTCTCACGTTGCGTTCGACCGTTTCAGTGTTCATGGTGACCTTTCCTTGTTGCTCCTCATGTTTTGGTGGAGTATATTCTTGGGGCGACAAATCGGTGACCATTCGCCATGACGCATCTCCAATCACTCATCACCCTCTATGCAAGTCTTCTTTCAAGGCGCCGCGCAAACCGTAACCGGCTCGATGCACATTCTCAGCGTACGCGGCAAAACCGTTCTGCTTGACTGCGGCACGTTTCACGGCAAGCGCGAAGAGGCGCGGCGCGTGAACGAACACTTTCCATTCGACCCAGCGAGTATTCATGCCGTTGTCCTCTCGCATGCGCACATTGACCATGCGGGCAATCTGCCGACGCTCGTGAAGCAAGGCTTCCGCGGTCCCATTTACGCGACGAAAGCGACGAAGGATTTGTGCGAGGTGATGCTGCGTGACAGCGGCTTCATTCAGGAACGGGACGCGGAGTTCTTCAATACTAGAAAACGGAAGAAGGGAGAGCCGCCCATCGAGCCGATATACACGCTGGAAGATGTTGACGAGACAATGAAACTTTTCGTCGGGATGGATTACGGATCATGGTTTGCAGTCTCGGACGAGGTGGATTGCCGCTACGAAGATGCGGGTCATATTCTCGGTTCGGCGACGGTGATGGTGGAGATGCGTGAAAACGGCAAGCGCATCTCGCTCGCATTCACGGGCGACTTGGGCAGGCCGCGCCTTCCGATTCTGCGCGACCCCGTCTTCATCGGCGACGCCGACTACCTGATTTGCGAGAGCACCTACGGCGGAAGAGTTCATGCGCCCGTTGGCGCGATGGAAGACCAATTGCTCGCACCGTTGCGGCGCGGCATAGACCGCAACGCGAAGATGATTATTCCCGCATTCAGCGTCGGGCGGACGCAGGAAATTGTCTATGTTCTTCATACCTTGAGCGTGCAAGGGAAGATTGATCATCTTCCCGTGTTTGTTGATAGTCCGCTTTCAGTGAACGTGACGGAGGTGTTTCGCAAGCACCCCGAATGTTTCGATGAGGAGACATGGAAGATTCTCAACGCGCCGACGAACAACGACCCGTTCGGCTTTGAGCGGCTCACCTATGTGCGCGACGTGAATCAATCGAAAGAGCTGAACGAGCGGAAGGGCCCGTTCATCGTCATCTCCGCCCAGGGAATGTGCGAAGCGGGGCGCGTGCTGCATCATCTCGCCAACAGCATCTCAGATCCGAAAAACATGGTCATCATCGTCGGCTATCAAGCGGAACATACACTCGGCAAAAAAATCGTGATGAAGGAGCCCACGGTGAACATCTTCGGCGAACCACACGAGTTGAAGGCAGAAGTCGTCGTGCTCAACTCGTTCTCCGGCCACGCCGATAGGAACGAGCTGATCGAGTATGCGAGTAGGTTCGACAAGAAACGCTTGAAGCGGACGTTCCTCGTTCACGGCGACATTGACCAATCGGAAAAACTCGCAAGCGGATTGACTGAGCGCGGAATGCCACGTGTCAGCATCCCGGCGCGAGGGGATACCGTGCGCTTGGAGTGAACCACTGAGTGAAGAACCGGCAGATCGTGTCAGCATACCCTTTCTCGCCAATCCCTCTTGCACGAGGAGAGACGCTTCGGCATCGAGCACCATGGTGCTCCAGCCCATTCCACACGACCGAAGCCCGATGCCCTTCGTTTCTCCTGAGAAGAGGAGCGGAGATGAGGGCGTTCGTGGTTGTTTCATTCCTGTGGACATGGAGCTCGCTCGCGCAAGAACGCGCACCAGAGATCATAACGGCGATCCCCGACTCCCTCACACGCCGCACCACTGCGAGCATTCTCTTCGATCGCACTCTCAACACTTTCAATTGGCTTGCGAACGCCGTCGTTGACACGAATGCCTTTGGTAACCATGTGCGCTTTAAGAGCTCGTTTGGGTCGAACATCATTCTCGTAGAAGCGACAGCCACAGCGCGGGAGCAGCGCTTGCGCAGCGATCGTTTCCATGATACGCTCGTGCTCGCGCGACGTCTCGACGAACGTGTGGCGGTGCAAGCGCGATGGTCGTCGCTCATCTACTCTGACAACAAAGCTGTTGGTTTGAGCAAAGCCTCGGTCAACACACTGCTCGGCGGGGTCGAATATGTTCCGAGCGAACATATTATCCTCAGCCCGGCAGTAGGCTACCGATGGGATAGCCAGCTCGGGTTTCGCGATCGCGGCTTGAGTTACGAGCTTGCCGCTCGAACAAATAACGTGAACGTTGACGGGTATGTGATTGACGGCAGCGCACAGTTCCATCAAGATCGCGTGAACCCACGCCTGCTCGAGCAGCATTTCGTCCGCGTCGGAACACAGAAGACGTTCCTTGGCAGCACGCAGGACAGCATGGAAATCAGGTTTCACAAAACGCGGCGTGAGTTTTACGGCTTTGCTTCCGGCGCGCTGGAGAGCAGAGTAGAGCATGTGTTCTCGTTTGCCAATCTTCTGGATTATGAATTCGACTCGCGCCTCGTCACGTCGCTCTTCGTGAACGTGCATAATCGTTCGCTGGCGAAAGAGTATCGCACACTTGCGAACCTTGTCGGCGCCAACGGGCTGCGCAATACGGGGATAGACGAGTTCCGACTCGACGCGTTCGTGCAGGCAAACTATCTGGACCCGAAGAGCGGCCTCACGTTGAGCGCGCGGCTTGGACACAGCGAGCGCAACGAACGACATTTTCTGACTTCATCGGGCTTGCCGAATCAAAGCACGCTTGAAGACGAGGAGCGCTCGAAAGATAATCTCGCCCGGCGCACTGCGCTCTCGGGGTCGGTTGAGGTTCCGCTTTCCAGCTCGGATCGCATTGCGCTTTCAGGGACCGCGAGCATCCTGCGTTACGATACGCCGAGCGAAACGAACAACGACGATCGCGACGAACTGCTCGTTGAGCTATCACTTTCTACACTCCACACGGTCAGCAGGTTTTTGGACGTTTCGGTCAGGCTCGACGCCACACTGGGCCATCTCGTCTATCTCTTCGGTGAGCGGAGCGCAAACAACAACATCAATCGCATCCTGCGACTCGCGCCCCGCACAGTGTTTCGTCCGTCCGCTGTATTGACAAGCGTCAACAGCTTCGAGGTGCTTGCCAACTATACCGTGTACGACTTCGAGCAAACGTCTGCTCAAGTCCGCAGCTTCTCCTACCGACAATTCGGTTGGAGCGACTCCACTTCATTCGATGTCACGAATAGACTCGGGCTGGATGCCTTCGTATATTTGAAAGTATACAGCCGCGGACAACTGAACTGGAACGATTTCGCAGAACGAAGAGAAAACGTCTTCGTGGACAAAACGTACGCCGTGCAGGCTCGCTTCTCGCCAGAAGTCGGCTCGATGATGGCAGTCGGCATACGGTATTTCAGCCAAACGCGATACTCCTTCGAGGGCGAAACGCGCAAGCTCGACTCGTTTCTTCGCAGTTTTGGTCCGACCTGCTTGCTCCTCTGGCGCTTGAATCCGTTCAGCGAGGTATCGCTGAAAGGTTGGTACGAGCAGCGGAAGCTGGAAGGCGGCGGTTCGAAATCGCTCGCAAACATGACGATGAACGTCAACATCCTGTTATGAAGCTATGGTATCAACATTTCGCATGACACTGCCGAGCACGCCGAAATCCATCGGGCGTGTGGAAGGCTTCCTCGCGAAAATCAACGCGCGCGTCGCGCTTGACGAGATTCAAATGCACAAACTTATGGTCTCGTTGACCGAAGCTGTGAACAACGCCATCATCCACGGGAACAAAGCCAATCCGAAAAAGAAAGTCCGTGTCGTGTGCGAATGTTTGCCCGAGCTGCTCGAATTCACGATTACCGACGAGGGCAAAGGCTTCAAGCCCGACAAAGTGAAGAACCCCCTGAAAGAAGAGAACCTCTTGAACACGAGCGGTAGGGGGATTTTTCTGATGCGAACACTGATGGACAAAGTCGAGTTCGA
>CAYUFU010000051.1:2365-15059 GCA_964444145.1 uncultured Chitinophagales bacterium | reverse complement strand
CTGGCATGAGTCTTGGCTCTCTAATAGTGTTGAAAGATTGTACGCTTCCACTTGTTCTTTCCCATGTCCCTCGGCCTTACGGGACGTATCACTCACGTAGTTATGAAAGGATAACTATTCATGAAGAAATTCGTTTACATCTGTGCGGCGATAGTCGCGCTGAGCATGCTCCTTGCTGTCGTCGAAGATGCAGCGGCGCAAACTATCAAAGTGAAAACAGTCGGGCGTTCGCTCAACAGCATGACGCCGGCTGTTCGGGGGGCGGCGGCACCACCATGGAATATTTCTACCGGCTTGCGCGCTGTCGGTGTCCACAGCCGAACGTACTTTACTGTGGACACGCTCGGCTCGGGTCAGGTCGGCACACCGAATTGGACCTTAGTGTCCAAACCGAGTGGATCCACAACAACGCTCGATAGCGTGAATGGGAAGTGGTTCAACAGCATTAAGCCCGATCTCGTTGGTCAGTATATTGTAAGTGCAACGGTCGGGGCGCAAACAGGCGCCGACACCGTTTTCGCCAGTACTTATGTCGGCGTTGGGTTTGATGCGCAAGCGGGTTGCTTCTGTCATCCAACCGCAGCCGCGATCAAGACGAGTTGGCAGAACTCTGTTCACGGGACGATGTTCCAACGCGGCATCACGGGCTATCTCGAAGTCGAACGCGGCAAAGGCGCGTACGCAACCGGCTGCATCAAGTGCCATACTACCGGATGGGACCCGACCATCAATAACAACAACTTCGGCTGGCAGGCAAAACAAACCGGTTTCGACACGAGTTGGTATCGCGGACTTGAATTCTGGGGCGGCGACTATTGGATTACGACCGGCGACACGAGTCGGTGGGCAATGCTAAATGCCAACCAGCGCATGCAAGCCAATGTGGGCTGCGAACAGTGCCACGGTCCCGTCGGCGATCACAAACTCACCGGCGACAGAAAGATGATCGGCAAGTCGCGCAACGCAGATGTCTGCAACCAGTGCCACGATGGCTCTCGTCGCCATAGCCTTGGGACGTACTATAACACCTCACTGCATGAGCAACTCCCCAATGGAGGCGCGTCCTTAGGTGGGCGAGTGACGTGCCAGCCATGTCATACCGGCAACGGTTTCATGTATTACATTGAACATAACCTCGACACCGTAGGACTTGCTGCCCAGTGGAACCTTGCACGCGACGCAAAGACGCCTATCAGCTGCATGGTCTGCCACGATCCGCACGGCAGTCCTACGCCGAAATATCTTCGCACCACACGTCTTCGAGGCGACACGCTTCGCAACGGCTATCTCCTCCCCGCAGCTTATCGTGACAACCCCGGTAATCTCTGCGGCAATTGCCACTCGTCGCGCTACAGCGTGAAGGTTCGCATCACCACAACGCCGCCCTACTACGGCTGGTCCGATCGCTTCTATCCGCACTACAATATGCAAGCAGATATGCTCTACGGATCGAACGGCTATCAATACGCGGACGAAACATTTACCGGCCTGACAACGCACGCGCAACTTGAAGGCGGTTGTGTCACTTGCCATATGCAGGGTCGCAAGAACCGCCTCGATGGAAGCGGGAATACGCTCTCCAACCACTCATTCAGCATGACGGATACAACCTATGCCACCGGCGTATGGAAGCCGGTTGACGTGTGCAAGAGCTGCCACGGTGACATCGAAGACTTCGATGACATCCGCGCGTTCTACGATATTGACCGCAACGGTCTGATCGAAGGCGTACAAACCGAGATTCATGGACTGCTCGACGCGTTGAAGGCACGCCTGCCGCTCGACTCACTGACAGGCGAACCGGTGACAATGCGGAAAGACAGTCTGCGCGTCAAGAACCGTCCCGATCTCATTCAGGGCATCTGGAACTACTACTTCGTGAAGTACGACAGAAGTTATGGCGCACACAACGCAAAGTATGCAACGCGGCTGCTATACAAAGCCTTAGGCTGGAACCCGACGAGCGTAAAGCAGCTGCCGGGGACCCCTGATGCCTTCGTGCTGAAGCAGAACTACCCGAATCCGTTCAACCCCACCACGACAATTCGGTTCTCGCTGCCGAGCGAGCAGCATGTGAAGCTTCACATCTTCGACGTCACCGGCGCGCTGGTCAAGGCCATTCTCGACGAGCCCCTTGCAGCGGGCAACATGGAAGTGACCTGGGACGGCACCAATGACGACGGTCAAAAAGTGGCAAGCGGCATGTATCTCTATCGCATGCAAGCAGGCACCTACTCGTCAATCAAGAAGATGATCATGATGAAGTGACACCTCGGAATCCTTGATGGCATGCCAAGGCAGACGACCTTCATCGTCTGCCTTTTTGTTTATTGAAACATGATCGCAATGGAGGTACTTGACCTTCCGCTTGCCATTGGATATTATGTAGCCGGTTTTTCCCCTTGAAGTTTCTCACAGAAGTATCTCGCACCGACCATCAAAGGATTGTCTGTGAGGAGAATGAGATCAGAGTGTTTTTTCTGTTCACTGAATATCAGTTTCTCCTCCGCATACGATGACGCCGTTGCAATCCCAATATCAAGCAATAGCCTGTAGGGTCACATGAATCAACATTTCTTCTCGCAGGACCTGGTCGAAGTTGATCTCTCCGCCGTCAACCACTCGCCTCTCATCAACGACGATATCGCCCCGACAAGCATCTCTCAGCGCACCTGGGGCACCTACAATATGGCGGCGCTCTGGATCGGGATGAGTGTCTGCATTCCGACGTACATGCTCGCGAGCGGACTGATCGCAGGGGGCATGAACTGGTGGCAAGCGCTGATGACGATTACCCTCGGCAATGTCATCGTATTGATTCCGATGGTGCTGAACGCGCATGCGGGGACGAAGTATGGCATTCCATTCCCCGTTCTCGCGCGTGCATCGTTCGGCACGCTCGGCTCGAATATTCCCGCGTTGCTGCGCGCCGTCGTTGCCTGCGGATGGTTCGGCATTCAAACGTGGATCGGCGGACAAGCATTCAATTCGATGATTGTGCTGCTTCTTCCCGATTGGGCGAAGTTCGATTGGGGACCGGCAGTCGGCTTTCTGATTTTCTGGGCAATGAATGTGTATTTCATCGTGAAGGGAACGGAGTCTATCAAATGGCTCGAGTCTGCCTCAGCCCCGTTTTTGATTCTTATCGGGTTGGGGTTGCTTGCATGGGCGTACGTTCGAGGCGGCGGCTTCGGTCCGATTCTCTCGCATCCGAGCAAGTTTCAAACCCTCGGCGAGTTCTGGTCCTTCTTCGTTCCGTCGCTTACCGGCATGGTGGGTTTTTGGGCGACCCTCTCGTTGAACATTCCCGATTTTTCTCGTTACGCGAAAAGCCAGCGAGCGCAAATCGTGGGGCAGGCGATCGGGTTGCCGCCGACGATGGCGTTGTATTCGTTCATCGGCGTCGCTGTTACGTCGGCAACCGTATTGATTTTTGGGGAGGCGATTTGGGATCCGGTCGTCTTGCTTGCAAAGTTCGAAAACCCAGTTGTGATCGTCCTTGCGCTGATTTCTCTTCTCGTTGCGACGCTCACGACGAACATTGCCGCCAATGTCGTCTCACCCGCGAATGATTTCGCGAATCTGCTTCCAAGAACAATCAGTTTCAAAACCGGCGGACTCATCACCGCCGTGCTCGGCATCGTGATGATGCCGTGGAAATTGTTGTCGGATTACGGAACATATATTTTCGGCTGGCTCATCGGCTATTCGAGTTTCCTCGGGCCGATCGCAGGTGTGTTGATTGCGGATTACTTCCTCGTGCGGAAGCAGCAGTTGAACGTTGCAGATCTCTATCGGCGTGGGGGTGCATACGAATTCACAAAGGGCTTCAACTGGAAAGCGGTCGGGGCAATGGCGGCGGGTGTTCTTGTCGCGCTCATCGGTTTGTTCATTCCCTCGCTTGTATTTCTGTACGACTACGCGTGGTTTGTCGGGTTTGTCGTTGCGTTCGTTTTCTATGCGATAATGATGAAGTCTCACGCTCATTCTTGACTGCTCCGTGAGCGTGCGTGCGCCGGAACGGCGTGACTCGGCATCTCACAGCAAGGCATAGTGAGCCGCGCCGAGCAGAGCGGTCTTATCATTCAACACGACAAAGACCGGCATGTTCATCATCAAGCTTGAGAGACGTCCCTTGTTCGTGAACGCATCCATGAACGTTGCTTGTTGCAACAGCGGCAAAATTTTCGGAGCAATGCCGCCGCCGATGTACACACCGGCGGTGGAGAGAAGTTTCAGCGCGAGGTTGCCCGTTTCCGCTCCATAGAGCGAGACAAACAGCTCCATCGTTTTGATGCAGGCTTCATCTTTTCCCGCGAGCGCGGCACTCGAGATTGCCGCTGCCGCGTCGCTCGCCATTTCTGTCGCCAGCCACTGGGGCTCAGGATACTTCACTTGCGTCCTGAAGAACTGATAGAGGTTGATGATGCCCATTCCGGACACCACGCGCTCATTACTGACGCGTTTGTATTTCGTCAGGAGGAATCGGAGCAGGTTCATTTCCAGTTCATTGCGCGGCGCGAAATCCGAATGGCCGCCTTCGCTCGGCAGCGTCTGGTAGCGAGTGCCGTTCCAGACAAGACCGCCTTCGCCGAGACCCGTGCCCGCGGCGATGACGGCAATGGCAGCGTGCTGTTGAGCGATGCCGGTGTTGAGCGGTAGTTTGTCCTTCTCCTGAAGCCGCAGAACGCCGTACGCTGTCGCTTCAAGGTCATTGAGCAAGCCCACTCTCTTCACACCGAACTCCGACGCGATACTCCGCGCGTCAACGACCCACGGCAGATTCGTCGCTTCGCACCGCCCGTTGACAACGGGACCCGCAATGCCGAACGCAGCTTCATCAATCATCTGCGGCGACTCTTGAATGAATTGTTTGATGATCGCGCTGAGCGATGAATGCTGTTTGCTCGAATAGCTTCGCGCAAAGTGTTGAGTCAAGACGCCGCCGTCTTCGGTGAAGTACGCGAGGTTGGTTTTTGTGCCGCCGATGTCGCCTGCGAGGATCATAGGGTGTTTGTTTTTCTCTTTTACAACACAATGGTTTTGATGGGTCGTAATTCTAACGTGCGTTCACCGTCCATGTGGAAGCAATTTGCCCATCGCTCTCTTGCCCAGTCTCTTCGTTTTGGCAGCAGTATTGCCTTCTTCATTTCAGTTGGAGCTTATGTTTTTGCAGGCAATTTCCGTTTCAACTTAGCGGCAGCCGCTTTGTCAACGTACCAAACGAGTCTTCCGTTCGTTGGCTGGATGCGCTGCGCGGGGAAACGATTCGGTTCCCCCTCCAATACTGCGCGGAGGATCTCGGCTTTGCTCTTTCCAGTAATCAAGAATACGATCGTCCGTGAAGTGTTCAGCGCAGGAAACGTCATACTGATCCGGTGTGCGTTGAACGTTGGAACAAACACGTCGGCAACGAGCCGCTCCGTTTCGCTCAGAATCGTTGTGTTCGGAAAGAGGGAAGCAGTGTGCCCATCTTCTCCCATTCCCAAAAGCGTGACGTCGAACTGCGGTGCCGGGCTCGCCTTCAAGCGGAAGAATGTTCGAAGCTCTTCCTCGTACGACGCGGCGGCTGCGCCCGGGTGTTGCTCTGCTTGAATGCGGTGAATGTTCGTAGCAGGAATTTCAATCTTCTCCAAGAGCGCACTGTGTGCCATTCGGAAGTTGCTATCGGGGTGCGTCGGCGGAACGCAGCGTTCATCGCCCCAGAAGACGTGCACCTTGCTCCAAGCAACTTGCGATCGCAACGGTTCCGCGCCGAGCAGTTCGTACACGGCTTTCGGTGTTGACCCTCCAGAGAGTACCAACGACGCGTTCCCGCGCTGCGCGACGGCTTCATGGAGAAGTTGCGCAATTGTATTCGCGGCTTCTCGCTGCAGCGTTGTCGCGTCGACGAAGCACTCAACCTGGCTCACGACTTGAGAAGTCCTCCAAGCGTGTTCAGTACGGCTTCGTATCCGTTGTCCCGTTGCACAACTTCCAATTCTTGTGCTACGAGCGCTGCCTCACTTTTATCGGTGAGAACGTTTTGGATTTCTTCTCTTGTTTCGCCGCTGAGCTGCTTGCGGTAGAGGATGCAATCTTTGTGCTCGGTAGTCGCGCAGTGGAGGTGCAACCCACCGTTGGGTAACCGCGTTGAGGTTTGTATGGTAACGCTCTCAACTCCACCGGGAAAATTCTTACGTGGGGGCACAGAGGTTATCCGAATGTTGATTGCCTGTTCGTCGAGGCGGAACAAAGCGGTGTAGTCGGCAAGCCCGGTGTTCTGTAGTTTTTGAATCGGAATCCAACGGAGCTTTTGCGCGAGCCAGGCAACGAGGAGAAGTGCTTGACTCAAGCCGGAATGCTTCGGCGAGGTCGTTGCGGAATACTCGATTCTCACGGACTCGATCTTGGTCAACTGCGATAAGGCATTGGTGGCTTGGAATGTATTTGCGATGACCGAACGCCACGGGACGAGATGCGTCCATGCGAGGTCGCCGAAGGTGACGTGGCGGTCTTGCGCACGAATGAACAGGTGCCACGCGAGCAGACTTTGCTCGGGCGAGGGATCTTCGGATGTGTCGATCAGAATTCTGTTCGAGACTTTTGCCAGCGAGAGCAAGGCGCTGTCTTGTGCATTGACGCGGGGCTTCCACAGGACGACGCACGGCACGTCGGAAACGAGCAGGGAAGTAACGATGCTTGGGATTTTGTTCGCCTCGGTGCCGCTTGCTGTGAGGTTGATTTGCTCGCAGCAGACTTGCTTACCGCCGGGGACAGGAAGCGAGCAGCGGGCGGAAATCCACGCGTCTAAGTTCGGCATACTCATTCTTCGATTCGCGTGGATGAGAAAAATACGCGCGGGGTGTTCGAGCGTCACGTCGCCCGCCATGTTGCCAAGCTCGTTCAGGTTGCTTTCGTCCTCCGTTACGATGACGAAGTTGAGCGAGCACGCACGGGTGATGGGCGACGAGCCCGTGTCGCCACCGCCGTAGTCTTTCCAAAGCTGGACGATTTCGCGCTCGATAGCGACGACGTTCACTTCTTTTGGGTCGGTGAGGAGCTGGGTGTGTTGGTCGTAGTTCATGGTCAGAAGTTCAGTGTGCCGATGCTCATTCGATTATCTGCGCGAGAATTGCCTCGAGATTCTTTCTGAACGCCAAGCAAGACTGCCGAGCTGCCGCCGGTAAGATACACGCGCGACTGACGACTCGCGTTCTCCGCGAGCGCTTGCATCAATCGCTCCAGGCGAGAGCGATCTACGGGCGCACGCATTCTGCTGCCCGCTCAAAGCTGACCAGTGTACGGATGAACGCGTTGTAGCGCGCGTGCGCTGCGCGCGGGGCAGTTCTCGGCAGAAGATCGTACAACTCGCGCTCAGGGTCGCCAGCGTAGTGTGGGATATCGAAACCGAGACGTCGTAAACGCGGCGCGCCGATGAGGACAAGCAGCCGCTCGACGGAGGCAACGTCATTTCGCAAATCGTTCAGCCCATCGCGAATGAGTGTGCCGCCGGGAAGCGCGTCGAAGTCACCCTCCCACGAGGTTGTCGCATGCGAAGTAATGTTTTGTTGACGCGGTTCCATCGGTTCACTCTACGATGCTCCACCTGCGTTGTGATTCATGGTCAGTGGAGTCCCTATCTGCACGAAGAATATACTGAAGTAGTCTGTGAGATGCTTGCGTGTGGTGGGGGCATGAGCGAGGATGCGACGACTCTCACCACGAAGCAGCCCGCTTACCGCGGCGCAGAATGAACTCTCTTCGCTGTAGACTGTCTGCAGCCCCCGTTCAACATCCCTCTGCGCAAGCTCGTTCGTTGTCGGTCAGGATGCCACCATCGTCCAGATGGGCTCTGGTTATCTGCAAAGGCTGCTGTAGGTGGTTTCTGCGGAGGGCTCGGTGCAGCATGTCGTGTTGTGGAATTAGTCTGAGATTCTTGATAGATTTCTCCGTGCGATTCGTCGCGCCAACGTTCTTCAACAACTACGAGGCTCGCCATGAGAGCAATTTGGAAAGGGCACATCCGCTTTTCGCTGGTCACGATTCCTGTGCGCATTTACAACGCGGTGGATACCGACCAAAAGATTTCGTTCAACCAATTGCACAAGGAGGATCACGGCAACATTGGCTACGAGAAGAAGTGCAAGAAGTGCAACAAGGCGGTGACGGCGGAGGAAATTGTGAAGGGGTATCCGTACGAGCCTGAGCGGTATGTCATCGTCGAGAAGGAAGACCTGGAGAAATTGAAGTTGAAGAGCACGAAGATTATCGAGATCGAGGGGTTCATCGACGCGAAGGAGGTGCACCCGTCGTTGTACGAGGCGCCGTATTTCGCGGGACCCGATGGACCTGTTGCGGTGAAGGCGTATGCGCTTCTTGCCGCTGCGCTCAAGGAGAGCGGCAAGATGGGGATCGGCAAGGTGGTGCTGCGCGACCGCGAGGATGTGGTGATGATTTCGCCGCAGGAGAATGGCATTTGCTTGTATCGCTTGCGCTCGCCCGATGAGGTGCGGAAGATGAGCGACGTGCCGCAGCTCGACAGTAAAGGCGTTGACAAAGATCAGTTGAGGCTCGCCAGGAATTTGATCGAGTCCATGACGACGTCGCTGAACAAGTTGGATTTGAAAGATAAGTACAGCGACGCGCTGCGTGAGTTGATTCAGGCGAAGGTTGACGGAAAGCAAATCGTTGCAGTGGAGGAAGAGGAGAAGCCGGTTGTTGACATTATGACGGCGTTGAAGGCGAGCATCGAGCAGGCGAAGGCTCAACGCAAGCCGATGGAGAAGGCGACGGGTGAGAAGAAAAAGGTCGCCGTCAAAGCGGATGCGAATGGCAAGAAAGTGCGAAAGGTGAAGGCGGCGTGATCGGAATTGCGGACGGCGTATTTTTGATTGCGGATTGAAGCGGGATGGAAACTATTTCGACGACGGAATTCAGAAAGAGATTTATCGCGATTGGACTTCGGCGCGCGAAAGCGGGGACGGGAAGTTCGCTTGCAACTCTTGAACGGAGGTCTGCTGTTGTGAAAGCTCTCGATTTGAGAACGGTTCTTGCGAATGTCCCGTGGGCGGTTGTCGGCGGAGTCGCTACGCGCACGTACATGGCGGAGCGGATGACGCTCGATCTTGACGTTCTTGTTCACAAACGGGATTCGGCAACTGTTCGTCGCGCACTGACGAACGCGGGCTTTGCGTTTGTGCAAGAACTGCTCATCGGCGGCTCGATGTGGGAATCGCCGGACAAGCGTACGCTGGACGTCCTTGAACGAGATGATGATTGGGTTGATGAAGCGGTGCGGGACGTCGGAGAAGACCCTCAGGGATTACCTGTCGTGAAATTGCCGTACCTGGTGTTGATGAAACTGCACTCGTCGCGCACACAAGATCTCGCCGACGTGAGCCGCATGCTTGGTGGTGCCGACGACATCACTCTTGCTGAAGTTCTTCGAGTCGCAGAAGTGCATTTGCCTGAATCGGTTGAGGATGTGAAGAGTTTGATACAATTGGGGAAATTGGAACGGAATCGAAAGTGAGTTCTCGCTTGGCAAAGATTTTAGAATTCATACCAACGCAGCCGGCAAAACTGGGCTTCGAGCGAGTCAAGAAGAAGAAGAAGCCGAGCGCGGAGCAACGTGGGCAGTTGAATTTGTTCGCAGGATCGGCGCAGGTGTTGCGTCTCCCATCGAACATTAGTCCGTTTGAGGAAGCGCTGCTGCTCGATGAGCGGGGTGATGAGCGAGCAGAGGAGGCATACCGGCGCGCAATCGAGAGCGGCGACTGCATCGCCGATGCTTTCTGCAATCTGGGTATCATCTGCTCGAAGGAAGGGCAGACGGCGAAGGCGTTCGATTGCTTCACCAAGTCGCTCGAGCACGAGCCGCGCCACGCTGAATCGCACTACAACTTGGGGAATCTGTATTTTGAAGAGGGTGACTTGCGGCTTGCGCGGATGCATTACGAACTTGCGGTGCAAATTGATCCCGATTTTCCTAACGTGTATTTCAATCTCGGACTTGTTGCCGCCTTGAGCGTGGATTTTCAAACAGCGTTGAATGCATTAAGAAAATATCAATCACTTGCATCGCTCGATGAAGGGCGCAAAGCAAATGAGCTGCTTGAGAATTTGCAGCGCTCGATGAAGGCGAAAGGATAATCACGAGGAAGTCTCTCCCTCGGTGTCATGGTTTACCACTTACAACGAACACTATCATGAAAACTCGACAACTTGTTGACTGGCGAGCAGCGATCATCGCAGGCATTGCCGCTGGCGCAGTGTTTCTCCTTCTCGCTCTGTTTCTTACAGCAAAGTATGTCGGCAGCCCGTGGGTTGTAACGCGACTAGTGGCTTCGGTGCTTCTCGGCAAGAGCGTGTTGCCTCCGCCTGCGACATTTACGTTTGGAACATTCGCCGCGGCGGCGGTTGTGCACTTTGCGCTCAGCATCGGCTTCTCGTGCTTGATAGCATTCGTGCTCCATCGGTGGGGGATGGTGGTCGGCATTCTCGGCGGCGCGCTGTTCGGACTCGCGCTCTATTTCATCAACTTCAATTTGACCTCGACTTTCTTTCCGTGGTTCTTTTTCATGAAGAGTTGGATTATGCTCTGGTGTCACGTCGTGTTCGGCGCTCTCGCGGGTGGGATTTATGAGGCGCTGGAGGTGGAGAAGTTCGTTGCAACGGCGGAGTGAAAGGGAGAATGAAAAAGGCAAAATGAAAAAGGGAAAAAATAGTTTTGGCGCGTCAAGCATCTTGGCAGGTCTTTTCCCAAGAAAGCTTTGCGGCTTTGCGCCTTGCCTGTAGGGCCAGAACGAACGGCGCAAGCGAAAGAGCTTTACAAATGGTCGGGGCAACAGTCTGAAAAGACCGCTCGCCAAATTTGTAAAACTCGATAGAGAAGAAACCATCGCATCGCATTGAACGATTGCCAACGTGAGTTTAGAACGTCACTTACGCTGTCTCACTCGTCGCCAATTCCTCCGCGACTCAACTCTTTTGGCGGGCGCACTCTTGCTTCCGTCGGAAAGACTCTTTTCTCAGAAGAGGTCCGCCGATCCGCACGCAGAAATCTGCAAACAGAAATTCGCTTTCGCACTCGAGCACGGCTTAGCCGGCAAAACGATGAATGAAATTGTTGCGATGATCGGTTGGACGTTCCTCAATCAGCCGTACAAAGCGCACACGCTCGAAGCACCGGGGAAAGAGCGGCTCATTGTCAATCTGAAAGAATTTGATTGCGTGACGTTTGTCGAAACAACCCTTGCGCTTGCGCGCTGCATCAAGCTCAAGAAGATGTCGTTTGATGCGTTCAAGAGGCAAGTGCAACTCATACGCTATCGCACCGGGAAGATTGACGGCTATCCGAGTCGGTTGCATTACTTCACCGATTGGATTGATGACAACGAGAAGAAGGGCATTGTCAAGAATGTAACGCGAGAACTCGGCGGCGTCGAGTTCGAGAAGACGTACAACTTCATGTCAACGCATCGCGAGTCCTACAAGCAGCTTTCCAACCCTAGGTTCTTCGAGGCGATCAAGCGGCAAGAAGAAGACCTGACTTGCCGCAATCATTTTTATTTACAAAAGGAACATATTCAATCTGCACGCGAACAGATTCTCGACGGCGACATCATCGGGATTACGACGACGATTGACGGACTCGACATCACGCACACGGGCATGGCGTTTCGCTTTCAGGGATACTTGCGATTTCTGCATGCACCTCTCTCCGCCGGAACAATTCAAATCACGAAACGCACGATTGTTGATTATCTCGCGATACAAGAAAAGAGCACGGGCATTATGGTCGCCAGACCTCTCGATCCGACAACACAACCATCGTAGTTCACTAAACTCATCACAATACACAAAGGGGTTTACTATGAAACGCGCAGCAGCAGTAACGTTGCTTCTTTGCCTCTCGGCGCTTGCGTTCGCGCAAGGCTTGCATTGGCAGCAGCAACAAACGGGAGGAGGCCAGACTGAAATACACGATTTCTATGCTGTGCCGAGAAAGTTCAAATCGGTCAGCGGAAACGATAATCGCGTCACCATCATGCGCCTCGATCGCGAAGTCATGTGGATGCTCGACACCAAGAAGAAGACGTATCAAGAAATGACGTTCGCCCAACTTGAGCAAATGGCAAAGAAGGTGGCAGGCAACATGCAAAGCTCGCGACAGGCGGATGAAGCTCGCACGGAGATGGAACGAGAATTGGCGAACATGCCCGAGGAGCAGCGCAAGATGGTCGAGAAAATGATGGGTGGGAAAATTCCGGGCATGGGCAGTAGCGCTTCCATCGAAGTCGACAAGACCAATGAATCGCGAACTATTAACGGCTACAACTGCAAGAAGTACGTCATACGCAGCGGTGATGAGACGATCTCCACATTGTGGGTAACGAAGGATATTCGTGAGTTTGCTCCTTACGCGGAAGACTGGAAAGAATTCAGCAGGCGACTGGGCAGCTTGCAGCAGATGGCAAAGGGAATGGGCGAGGCGTTCGCAAAGATTGATGGCTTTACCGTTCAATCGAGTACGAAGATCATGGGCATTGAAGTTACCTCAACGCTGAAACGATTCGAGCGCGCAGCGCCCGCCGCAAGCGAGTTCGAGATTCCGGCCGGCTACAAGAAGGAAGCATCGGACCTCGAAAAAGCTTTGCGCGAGAGGGAAGACCAGTAGTCTCTCTCTCAAGGGCGAGGCGACTCGCCCTTT
>CAYUFU010000051.1:0-2265 GCA_964444145.1 uncultured Chitinophagales bacterium | reverse complement strand
GAAGAGAACAAAATCGAGTGGGACGCGCCGGTGGTAAACTATCTCCCTTGGTTCCAACTCTCCGATCCCTACGTAACACGAGAACTATCGGTGCGCGACTTGCTCGTGCATCGAAGCGGGCTTGGACTTGGTGCGGGGGATCTGCTTTGGTGGCCCCCCTCGACGTACACGCGCAGAGAAATCGCGCAGCGCCTGCGGTACCTTCCCCTCGCGACGAGCTTCCGCAGCGCGTACGCCTACGACAATGTCTTGTACGTGATTGCCGGGGAGCTGATCGAAACGGTGAGCGGGATGTCCTGGGAAGAATTCATCGAGAAGCGCATCTTTGCGCGGGTTGGGATGAGTGGAAGCAACACCCGTCATTCTGCGGCTGGACACGGCGCGAATGTTGCAACGCCTCACGCCCGCATCAACGGCAAGGTACAGATCGCCAACGCATTCGGCAGCGACAACACGAATCCCGCGGGCGGCATCAATACAAACGCCGAAGACATCGCGAAATGGATGATTGTGCAGCTCGATTCGGGCAGAGTCGCCGATGGCTCGTCGCTCTTCTCGCCGACGACGACCAAAGAGTTGTGGTCGCTCGTAACGCCGATACCGATTTCGAAACCGCAGCCTGAGCTTGCGGCGGTGCACCCGCAGTTCTTGGGCTACGGCTTAGGGTTCTTTGTGCGCGACTATCGCGGCAGAAAACTCGTAATGCATACGGGCAGTTTACCCGGCTTTGTTTCTCGGCTCGCGCTGATTCCGGAATTAAAATTGGGAGTTGCCGTACTCACAAACCAGGAAGCAAACGAAGCACACACGACGATTACATATCGTTTGCTCGATCACTGTCTCGGCGCTCCGGCATTCGATTGGTTGAGCGCATATCAACAGATTCGGGCGCGGATAGACTCAACGACTACCGCGCAACTCACGAAAATGCGATCGGCGCGTAACGCAACGTCTCGCCCATCATTGTCGCTGAAATCCTACGCCGGAGCCTATGAAGACGCCTGGTACGGCGGTGTGACTATCGCCGAGGAGAACAAGAAGCTCGTCATCCGTTTTGACAAAACGCCCGCGCTCGTCGGTGATCTTGAACATTGGCAGTACGACACGTTCATTGCGCGCTGGCGTGACCGCCAACTCAACGCCGACGCATTCGTCACATTCTCGCTCAAACCCGACGGCACGATTGAGCACTGCAAGATGAAAGCCGTCTCTTCTGAAACGGATTTCAGTTTTGACTTCCACGACTTGCTGCTGAAGAAAAAGGAATAAAGACGTTTGGTAAGAAAACCGCCCAGACGCCAAGGTGCCAAGGGAGTTCTTTCTCTCGGGTGTTGCTTTTCTGTTGAAGTGTTGTTGCTCCCGCGATACAAAGAGAGGGTTGCGGCTCTCGATGTACTTCTCTTTCCCGAGTTGATGGACGGCGGGTATGCGGCATTGAAGCGCGGCATGAAACCGCATGCGCTCGATGACGGCTTTGTTGCGATCCTGAAGAATGCGTCGAAGGAGTTCTCAAACACAATCGTTGGTGGAAGCACGTTTCTCAGAGCCGGAACGGCGCATCCTACCAACACATCGCTCGTCTTTTCCCACGGCACACTCATTCACCGCTACGACAAGATCCATCTCTTCAAACCGACGGGAGAGCCGAAGTTGTTTTCCCGAGGTTCGAACGCCGGCACGTTTACGTTTCGAGCCGGAAGAACGTTACTGCGCGCCGGCATTGCGATTTGCTACGACCTCCGATTCCCGGAATTGATGCGGGCGATGGCGTTGGAGGGGATGCAGATGCTCTTCGTTCCCGCTCGCTGGCCCGCTGCGCGCAACGACGCATGGCGAACGCTGCTCAAAGCACGTGCGATAGAAAACCAAGCGTTCGTCATCGGATGCAATGCACCTGATGAGGAGGGCGGCACTTCGTACGCATTCGATCCGATGGGGAGAATGATCTTCACCAATGGCAACCAGCGGGAGAACCTTTTGCATGGCTTTGACATTCACTTGGGGGAACTTGATGAAGCGCGAAAGCTTCATCGGAATGTGGCGGAGGCGGTGTTCTTGCGACAATTCTTGAAATGAGGCAATTGCTGCACCATCGGTCGAGCTTCAGCTCGACGTACACTACAGCCATTGTGTAGGGCCACGCCACCGGCGTGTCGTTGCGCGGGCAGTGTTGCCTCACCATGCGGACGGGGCGTTGCCCGTCCCTGCGAGGTTCAATCACGGTGTTGTCCAACGAGAGTTGAACCACTTCGTGGTTCTGCTTTG
>CAYUFU010000050.1:0-27991 GCA_964444145.1 uncultured Chitinophagales bacterium | reverse complement strand
CATCATCACCAACAGGAGAACTCATGAACAACGCCGTTGTTTCCAAAGCAGCTACAGACGACGAAAAGAAGTTGCTCGCACAGGCGCTTTGGATTGTTGCCTTCGCCGCGCTGACAGCGCTCGGCGCACGAATCGAGATTCCTCATCATCCTGTGCCGTACACACTGCAAACACTTTTCGTTCTGCTCGCCGGCGCAATGTTAGGCGCACGCAACGGGGCACTAAGCATGATCTTCTATCTTGCATTGGGAGCGGTAGGACTTCCTGTGTTTTCCGCCGGCGGCTTTGGCGTGATGAAACTCGTCGGACCGACCGGCGGCTATCTGCTCGCGTTCCCCGTCGTTGCAGCCGTCGTCGGTTTGCTGACCGAAAACTCCCGAAGCTACATCGGCATCGTCGCTTCGATGTTTGTTGGTTTGATGATTGTCTTCCTCGCGGGCACACTTCACCTCAACGTATTCTATCTCCACGATGTGAGTGCCGCGTTCACCTCAGGCTTCCTGATTTTTTCCTGGTGGGATCTGGTGAAGCTGTTCGCGGCGGCTTCGATCTATTTCCAGGTCGCGAAGCGGTGGAAACGCGTTGCATGAATTGACTGCTTCTCCTGTATCGCAAGGGCAAGCGTTCGCTCGCCCTTGTGGTTAACTCGTCACGGCATTCGCGAATTCTTTCATCTCATTTCGTATCACATCTCTCACGCGTCGGAACGCGTCAAGCCGCTCGTCGGGAGTGCCCTCGGCAAACGATGGGTCTTCGAACGGCTTGTGAATCATGACGTGTGCGCCCGGCAAGTAAGGACATTCCTCCCGCGCATTATCGCAGACCGTGATGACGTAATCGAATTCCTCATCAACAAACTCGTTCACCGACTTTGACCGATGCGATGTAATGTCAATGCCCGCTTCACTCATTGCCTGAATCGCGAGCGGGTGAACGAAGCACGGGCGCGTGCCCGCACTGAAGACTTCAAGTTTCCCACTCCCGAAATGCCGAAGCCAACCCTCGGACATTTGGCTTCGCGCAGAGTTGCCCGTGCAGAGAATGAGGACTCTCTTCAGAGTCTGAGGGGCACCTGGAATCTCTTCGTTGGATACTCCCTTCGCCGATTGCTGAGGCGTAAGGAGAAGCTCCATGCAAACCGCAGTCGCTGAGCACGCGCCGGTAAACTCCGCCGAACGCGTAATGGGTCCACGGACATCCCTCGCATCTATTTTGTGAAAACCCTTTGCAGCAAAGTATTTCTCTGCGGTTTCCGTCAGAAGAATGAGCCGCCAAACATTGTTTGATCTCGCTACCTCAAGAAGTGCATCGTATAGCCGTGACCCGATCCCGTTGTTCCGCAGCGAGGGATGCACGACCGCCGAGCGAAGCAATCCAGTTTGCCCATACAGTTCCAAACCGATTGCTCCCACGATCTCTTCACCGCTCTCAGCGACCAGGAAGGTTTCAACATGTTCAGCGACGCCGTCGAGTGGCAGAGAAGCGGACTGCAACAGCGAGGCGACGGGGTTGAAGTCTGCGGATGTTGCTTTTCGAATTCGTATTTCAGTCATGTCTGTCGTGAAAAATGTTTGTGCTCTTCATTTTCCCTCATCCCTCAGCCCCTTCTCCCAAAGGGAGAAGGGGGGATTGTAGAGCGATTCTCCGAATCGTTTCGCCTGTAGTTTGGCAGAAGGCTGATGGCAGGCGAGGATGCCATTTGTTGTTTAGCAAGAATTGTGTCTTGCCAGAATCTCTTCCATCTTCCCTCCAGAGCGAGACGGAGTCTCGCTCTGCAAGTCGAGTTGAGATTACTTTTCCGCCGTCAACGTAATACTCTCAAGTCCGAACGAAACTTCTTTATCGAGTGAGTAGGGCTTTTCCGCCGCAATCACCACATTCTTGAAGCCGGCCGCGCGAACAATGTTCAGATACTCTTCCTTATCCAATGCGCCTGCAACACAGCCTGCCCACAACTCCAAGTCACGACGAACATCGGAAGGGATGTCTCCAATCGAGACAATATCGGAAATCGTGAACTTGCCGCCGGGTTTCAATACGCGATACATTTCCGCAAACGCTTTGCTCTTATCGGGTACGAGATTGATAACGCAGTTGCTGATGATGCGGTCAATCGAGGATGATTCAATCGGCATGTCCTCGATGTCGCCTTTGTAGAAATGCGCGTTCTCAATGCCTAACTTGATTTTGTTTTTGCGCGCGAGTTTCAGCATTTCGTCCGTCATGTCCAAGCCAATTGCCTTGCCTGTTGTGCCAACCTTTTTCGATGCGAGGAACACGTCAATGCCGGCGCCGCTTCCCAAATCGAGGACGGTCATTCCCTCCGCCATGTCGGCGAAGGCCAGCGGCGTTCCGCAGCCGAGTCCGAGGTCGGCAGCTGCAACAATTTGCTCGTCCACATTCGTGTATTTGTCGTTCATCATCACGGAGATTGTTTCGAGCGAGTTGTCGGTTGCGCAGCCGCAGTTTGGCCCGCAACAGGAACCGCTGTTAGTCGCGATTTTTCCATAGCGGTCTTTGATGCTGGCTTTCAATTCTTGTTCACTCACAACAGCGGTTTCTTCTGTGCAGCAGTCGGGTCCGCAGGATAATTGTTTGTTTGACATGCGATTTTCCTTCTTTTTGGTTTGTGATTGGTTTTGTTCAGCGCAATTCCGTGAAACGGTTCGTGAATTCTGTTTTGTTCTAACTGCTAACTGCCCACCACTCTACTCTGTCTACGTAATGAAGAGTCTGTGTGAGCATCAAGTAGAGCGACACTCCAGTGTCGCTCTCGCTCGTGCAATAAGCGATTCTGGAGAATCGCTCTACAGGTGGACGTGGTAGATTTCAATTCAATTGGAGAACTGCCGGCACTTGCGGTTTCACTTCCGAAAACGTAACGCAACAGCCTTTGTTGATATTCTTGCTCAGTTCTTTCGCGTCCCTCAGTGCGACTGGATTGATTTGCAAAATGTCTTTCAGATAGTTCAGCAGCTTCTCGTGCTCTTTGCTTTTCGGTCTTGCGATGGAGTAGAGCATCCATAGTCCTTGCTGGCGCGAATCGACCAGCTGTGCATTCCGCAAATAGAGGAGGTGGCGCGACGTTTTCGTTTGTGTGAATCCCGTGATCGCTTCGATGTCGCACACGCAGATCTCGCCTGTTCTGAAGATCAGGTTCAAGATTCGCAGCCGCGATTCGTCGGCGAGGGCTTTGAACACTCTGGCTAATTCTTTCATCTATGATTCCTTGTTGACTATATTCGCTTACGCAAATATAGCAAAGAATGTTGCATTTGTCAAGGCGAATATAGTGCCTGAAACCCGATTTAGCATCACGCAAAGCCGCAAAGCCGCCAAGTCTGTCTTGGAAATTTACTGAAAAGGAATTCACCGAGCAGGTGAAGCATGTGAAGTTATTTGTAAAGTGCATACAAGTAATTACTCTCAACCATTCTCTACTTCTTTGCGGCTTCGCGTCTTTGCGTGAGATTTCTATGTCGGATTTCAGGTAGTACGCAACCAGTGAAAAAAATCTTAGTTGAAAGGTCCGATGACCTCCACCTGCAACCGCCCGCGCATAGGACCCGACGCCTCGATGGTTTGGTGGTCTCTTGACATTCCCACACGAGTTGGCTAAGTTGAATCTGCCTTCGGCACGCAGATCCGCAATCTCATCGTACTCGAACATCGTATATCATTCACAACTGGAGTAACCTTTCCCCATGGCAAGCTACTACGAAGCCAAAGACCTTGCAAAGTTCAGCGACATCGGAAAGAATCAGAAACACCTGTGGGACAAATTCATCGCATGGTACAATGAAGCGACCGCAAGCGAAGGCACATTGACCAAACGCGAAAAGCAATTGATTGGTTTGGCAGTAGCTCACACGGTGCAATGTCCCTATTGTATTGACGCCTACACGAACAGTTGTTTAGAAAACGGAGTAAACATGGACCAAATGACCGAGGCGATTCATGTTACGGCGGCGGTGCGCGGCGGCGCGTCGCTCGTGCATGGCGTGCAATGCCGTAACATTGTCGAACGGCTCTCGATGTAACTCATCGTCGCCGACAGAGGTTTTCCCGGACGAATCTCGGCTCATCCCGTTCTTGGGAATGACAATTCGATGCCCTTAGTGATCATACATTCCCGCCAATGCGAGAAGATTCGTGGGCACCTGAGTGTTATGTCAGAAGTCAGATGTTCTTCATGATAGAATCCGTTCTTTTCCTTATCGTCTTTTGTCTTGCCTTTGCCAACGGTGCCAACGATGTCTCCAAAGGGATTGCGACACTTGTCGGAAGCGGAACTGCGTCCATCGCGCGCGCAACAATGTGGGGTGTCATCACGACGGCGCTCGGGAGTGTTGGGGCGATGGTGTTCGGGGAACTATTATTGAATGTTTTTTCTAAGGGCTTGCTCGCGGATGGTTTTGACCCCGGGACAATTGCTCCTGCTGTTGGGGCGGGCTCAGCATTGTGGGTGTTGATCGCATCGCGGCTTGGTTTGCCTGTGTCCACAACGCACGCAATCGTCGGCGCTCTTATCGGTGCGAGCTTTGCAAGCTTCGGCGCGGACGGTGTCAGTTGGAGCGGTGTGGGGAAGAAAGCGCTCTTGCCGCTGCTTGTCTCTCCAGTTGTATCGTTTGGCATGTCCTTCTTTGTGTTTCCTCGTATCAACAAGCGATTTGCCGCAGCGAACGAAAAATGTTTGTGCGTCGAGCGGCTTGCAGTTGCCCCCGCCACACACGCACTTACGTTTTCAATTCCTCTCATCAGCGTTGTTGTCGGCGACGTGCGATCGTGTCCGCCCGCTTCGTTCTCAGTTCAGGCGAAGATGACCAACATGCTCCATTTCCTTTCAAGCGGGCTGACGAGTTTTGCCCGCGGTCTAAACGACACGCCCAAAATGGCGGCGCTGCTTTTGGGCGCGACAACGTTTGGCTTACAATCGAATGTACCGTTCCTTCTTGTCGCCATCGGCATTGTCGTCGGCGGCTTGCTCGGTGGGGGACGCGTTATGGAAACTCTGTCGAGGAAAATTACCGTGCTCGCACCGACCGCAGGGTTTGTGTCGAATGCCATCACCTCGTTGTTGGTTGTGACAGGTTCGGCGTTTGGATTTCCATTTTCGACGACGCATGTTTCGATCAGCAGCATTGTCGGCATCGGCTTAGCGTCGGGCAACGGCGTGCAATGGAACATTGTGCGCGACATTTTGCTCGCGTGGATCGTGACCGTGCCGGGCGCGGCAATGGCGGCATATGTAGTGCAAGGCATGCTGGCGGCGCGCTAACTCCGGTAGACAAGAGCTTGAATCAAGGATTGCTTCATAGGAGCAACGTGAAAAAGATTCTACAAACATCATGAGAGGACGGTAGTATGAATGTACGAATGACTGACGAAGCACCATTGGTGGTCGAGCAAGCGGTGCGGGAACGCTATTCCAAAGGCGCACGGCAACGCGAAGCCGCGCTCTGCTGTCCCGTCGAATACGACACCACGTTGCTCCACGCGCTTCCACAAGAAATACTCGATCGCGATTACGGTTGCGGTGACCCTTCGAAGTTTGTGCGCGAGGGAGATGTTGTCCTGGATTTGGGGAGCGGCGGAGGAAAAATCTGTTACATCGCCGCGCAGATTGTGGGACCTAAAGGCGCCGTGTACGGCGTTGACATGAACGATGAAATGCTTGCCCTGGCACGCAAGTACCAATCAGAGCTGCGGCAAAAGTTCGGCGGTGTGCCTATCAGATTCTGTAAGGGAAAAATTCAAGACCTCGCGCTGAATTTGGAACTGGTGGAGGAGTATCTGCACCGTAACCCTGTTGCAAACGTTGCCGACCTTCAGCGGCTGAACGAATTCACCGACGCGCTGCGAGCGAGCGAGCCGATGATTGCCGACAGCTCCGTTGACGTCGTGGTGTCCAACTGCGTACTCAATCTTGTCAAGGAAGCCGACCGTGCGCAGATGTTCAAAGAGATTTTCCGAGTCCTGAAGCGCGGCGGTCGTGCTGCCATCTCCGACATTGTGAGCGATGAGGAGGTGCCGTTAGCTATGAAGAACGACGCGGAGTTGTGGAGCGGCTGCATCTCCGGGGCCTTCACGGAAACAGGGATTCTCAAAGCGTTCGAGGAGGCGGGCTTCTACGGCATGGAAATCGTGAAGAGGGACGAAAAGCCGTGGCAGACGATCAATGGAATCGAATTTCGTTCGGTGACGATTGTCGCGCACAAGGGCAAACAAGGCGAGTGCCTGGAGCGTAATCAATCGGTCATCTACAAAGGTCCATGGAAGGTGGTTGTGGACGACGATGGGCATACGTTGCAGCGCGGCGCGCGCATGGCGGTGTGCGACAAGACGTACGCCATTTACACGAATGCGAAGGGCCCTTATGCGGCAAGCATCATCGGCATCGAGCCGTATGAGAGTATTCCGCTCGATGAGGCGAAGAAGTTTAACTGCAAGGTGAATGCAACACGTCATCCGCGAGAAAGCAAGGGGCTGGAATACAACAAGACGGAGGTTGCAGACCACAGCGTCTGCGGACCTGATGGGTGTTGTTAACGAGGTACGCCGCACTGCGGGTGGGCGGCATGAGCAGGGCAGGCGACTGCCGGTTGGACGATGTAGCCCGCTGATTTTGCGGCAAGGACGTTGCTGACCACGAAGCAGACTGTCTGCAGCCCCAAAAAACACAGTCTTGTGACGGGAAAATGTATGAGAGAGGGGCGGCTACCGGCGTGTTGCTTTCGCTGACATTTGTCGCTATATTGGTGACAGATGTCAAGCAACGCAAGGACATGATCATGGGCAAGACAAATTCTCATTCAATCTTGAAGACGAATGGTCGAAGCATGGCGAACGACCACAAGCTTCTCGCAATGGTCCGTAAAGGAGTGCCAAAGAGTGTCATGTTCAGGATTGCAAAGGAGTTGGCATTGCGCCCCAAGGAATTGGCGACCATCCTGCAAGTTTCGGAACGAACTCTGCAGCGCTTGGGGACTGCTGGGTTGTTGAGTGTGGCGCTCTCGAGTCGCGTCATTCAGCTTGCGCTTGTGTACGAACGTGGCGTGGAAATTTTCGGTGACAAAGAAACTCTCCGTGACTGGCTGCGCTCGAAAAGCGCGGTGTTCGGCGAGACGCCGATTGAGTTGCTCGACACACCGATTGGAACACAAATGGTGTTGGACGAAATGGGGCGTATCGCTCACGGCGTGTACATATGAACGTCTATCGCCTCTCTCTGTTGCGCTACGCAAATGTGATTGATGGTGAAGGCGCTCGATTGTACGGTGGACGGTGGAATGAAAAAAATATTGCCGTGGTGTACACGGCAGAACATCGTTCCCTTGCCGTCTTGGAGTTGCTTGTTCACATTTCGTTCGCCCAGTTGAAGGTCGAGTATGGATTCGTCGCGTTGACGATTCCGAAGGGCGCGAGGATTGAGGAGTTGCGGGTTAACGATTTGCCATCCAATTGGCGCGCTACGTCGGCGATTTCCACGCTTGCCGAAATCGGGACACGATGGATTGAAAGCGTGAAGAGTCTTGCGTTGCGAGTGCCGTCCGTGATTGTGCCCGAAGAATCGAACGTGCTGTTGAATCCGTTGCATCCGGATTTTGCCTCGGTCGTTGCCGCGAAACCTGAAGTGTTCACGTTCGACCAGCGACTTCTTCAGTTGAAACGATAGTTGTTCTTTTACAAGAAGGAATCCCCCCATGCAATTCGAAGCGAAGTTGGCTGAACAGCAGCTCACGCTCACGCCGTTGAGTATCGAGACGCTGCAAGTGAATGTCGGCAAGCTGTGCAATCAGGCGTGCAAACATTGCCACGTTGACGCGGGACCGAAGCGCACGGAGATGATGACGCGTGAAGCTATCGAGCGGTGCCTCGAGATTCTTGCGCGCTATCCGCAGATCATCAATCTCGATATCACCGGAGGCGCGCCCGAGCTGAACGATGGGTTCGAGTACTTTGTCGTCGAGGCGAAGAAACTCGGCAAGCATGTCATGGTTCGGCACAACCTGACCGTAACGCTCGATCCGCATCCGTTGAGTGGAAAGAGCATGAGATATTTGCCGGAATTTTTTCGTGAGCATGCCATCGAAGTGATTTCGTCGCTGCCGTATTTTCAGGAACACGAAACGGATGCGCAGCGCGGACAGGGCGTGTTCGAGAAAAGCATCGAGTCTATTCGCATTCTCAATGCGCTCGGGTACGGACAGGAGGGAACGGGTTTACTGTTGAATCTCGTGTACAATCCCGTCGGCGCGTTTCTTCCGCCTGCGCAAGCTGCGATCGAAAAGCAATTCAAAGAGGAATTGTGGAAGCGGCATCAACTTCTCTTCAATCATCTCTTTGTCATCACCAACATGCCTATCAACCGCTTCAAGCATTTCTTAGAGCGTACCGACCTATATGATGCGTATATGACGAGACTCATCACGGCGTTCAATCCCGCCGCCGCGCTCGGCGTGATGTGTCGCAGTCTCATCAGCGTCGGCTACGATGGGGCAATCTATGACTGCGATTTCAACCAGATGCTGAACTGGCGGGTGAACCACGGCGCGCCCGATTCGATTTGGGATTTCGACTTCGACAAGTTGATGGCGCGGCAGATTGTGTTTGGAGAGCATTGCTATGGCTGCACCGCAGGGGCGGGAAGCAGTTGCGGTGGAGCGACGACCTGAAGCGCGTCTGGTGAGATTATTCAAAAGCGATACCCCAGCGTTGCTTCTGTCGCGCCAAGGAGCGATGCGGAGAGTCGCCCTATGTGATAAGGGAGATCCTTACGCAGGCTCCGATGCGCAAGGCAAACCCGGTGCGTGCAAAAGAACCTGTTCCCAGCGAACAGGTTTTTTGCTTGGGAGTCCGTATCCGAAATCAATCCAAAATGCATCATACAATACGACAGGAGAACACATGTCACGAGTAGCCGAGTTTAATGAGTTTCGCGACAAAATGAACAAGCGCATCCTCGCGATCGAGAATCGCTCCATCAAGCGCTTTTTTGGTGTTGATACCCTTACGTACGAGCCGGGCGCGCTCGACGTGAGGACAAAAGAAATGCTCGGGCTCGTGGCGTCTATGGTCCTGCGTTGCGACGACTGCATTGCGTACCACATTCAACAATGCAAGCGACATGGCGTAACCGACGCCGAGATGTACGACATCTTCAGCGTTGCGCTCGTCGTTGGCGGCTCGATCGTCATTCCGCACATGCGGCGCGCGGTTGCGTTCCTTGATGAATACAATGTAGAGCAGAGAGCGTAGAGCGAAGAGCGGAGAGCGGAGAGCGAAGAGCGAAGAGCATAGAGCATAGAGCATATAGAGCGGAGAGCGTTGAGCGGAGAGATTACGGGATTAGAGTGGTTGGCAATTGCCGATTTCTGGCTCGTTGAGTACTCTCCTTCGTAACGGATGTTACACAGAGAGATGAATAGGTCGCTCCTACGAGGCTTCGAGAGTTTCCTTGATCTGGTTTTTCTGCACATAGGTTCCATCTACGACGGACAAGCTGTCCCCGCGGGACTTCGAGTGAGCAATAATGAATGACGACTGACCACATCCCAATTCGCAACCTCATTTGGGTATCGCTCTTCGGTGTAGCGTTTGGCTACGTCGAGGCGAGCGTTGTTGTGTACTTGCGCGCTGTGTATTATCCTGAGGGCTTTACATGGCCTCTCAAAGTCATTAGCACCGAACATCTCACGGTTGAGTTGCTGCGCGAGGCCGCGACAATCCTCATGCTCGCTGCCATCGGAATTGTTGCTGGCAAGAAGGGCTGGCAACGTTTTGGCTATTTCCTGATTGCTTTTGGTGTGTGGGATATTTTTTATTATGTATGGTTGAAAGTGATATTGCATTGGCCCGCCTCGCTCGCCGATTGGGATGTCTTGTTTTTGATTCCGCTGCCGTGGATCGGTCCCGTCATTTCTGCTGCGTCCATTGCGCTCCTCATGACGATATGCGGCGTTGATATCGTCGTGCGGACGACCTCGGCAGAGTTGGGACAAAAGTATTTCCGACCGAGGATGGTTACCTGGCTTCTCGCCATTTGTGCAACGGCAGCTCTTCTCTATTCGTTCATGTACGACACCGACGCGACCCTGCGCGGTGCGATGCCGAAGCCGTATCGGTATGAGCTTCTCGTCCTCGGGCATGCCTTGTATATCGCCGCGTACATTATTGCCTGCAGACCCAAAGCGAAAGCGCCTTCCACACCATGACACCTGCGACCGGCATGAACGATCGTCGGGCGCAGTTGCTTCTCCTGCTGACCGCCACAATCTGGGCGGCGAACTATCCTATTGCAAAGTACGCGCTTGCACAAATGGACGCTCTTGTGTTCAACGCGGGCCGTTACATTGTCGCCTCGCTTGTGCTGTCGCTGATTATCGTGCTGCGCGGCGAGTGGATCGTCGTCGAGCGAGCGGACTGGCGGCAGATTGTACGCGTCGGTGTTGTTGCAAGTGTGATGTATCAAAGCGCTTTCATCATTGGCTTAAACCTTACAACGGCGGGTAATGCCGCAGTCATGATGGCGACGTCGCCGCTCTGGACGCTCCTGCTCAACGCGTTCTTTCACGGAGAAAGAATTCGGTTGGGAACATGGCTTGGCGTCGCGCTCTCGCTCTGCGGCATTACGTTCATCATCGCGGGCAGCGGCAAGAAACTGTCACTCGGCGGCTACGAAATCATCGGCGATGTGATTTGTCTCGCGGCGGCGCTCCTTTGGGCGTTCAACACGAATTTGCAAAAGCCGTTGCTCACGCGCTATTCGCCGTTGCATCTTGCGACGCTCAGCGTCTCCATCGGTGCGGTTGGGCTCTCGGTAGTCGCGTCGCCGAGCGCGGTGACGACGCAATGGGTTTCGCTCGGCTGGGACGTTTGGCTTGCGATCGCGATCTCTGGCGGACTCTCGATTGGTATCGCAAATGTGTTTTGGTCCAACGGCGTTCGGCAACTCGGTCCCGGAAAAACCGCGCCGTTCAGCAATCTCATTCCCGTCATCGCGTTCGTACTTTCGTATTTTGTATTGAACGAAAATATCAACTTCATGCAACTCGTCGGCTCGGTGATTACGATCGCGGGAGTGTGGTTGGCAAGAAGATGATTCGACCGTCGGGGCATCAGTGCCTCTAGCGTTACCCTCTCCGGTTCGCAGTCCATGACAATCCCTACGATAGGAACTCGCTCCTGAATTTCCTACATTACTCCCGCCAATGATATAATTTTAAGAACCACACAGCTTCATTTCTTGCAATGAAGAGTTTCATCCTGCTTTGCGCACTGGCGTTTATGTTCAGCCAAGTGTCTCATACGCAATCGCATTCGGCGGCGCTCAAGTCGCTTGTTCGAGCCGAGCAAGCATTCGCCGCAGCATCACTGGCGCGTGGAATAAAAACGGCATTCCTCACCTATCTCGCCGACGACGGCATTATTTTTCGTCCGGGCCCGATCAACGGTAAGGAGTTCTGGCAAAAACGCGATTGGAGCAAGGCGACGCTCGAATGGCGTCCGACCTTCGCCGATGTTGCCTCGAGTGGCGAGCTTGGTTGGACGACGGGACCATCAGTCTTCACGCCGCCACCTGATCTCGATCAGCCGCCGACGTACGGCCAGTTTGTTTCGCTCTGGCGCATCCAGAAGAATGGCGAGTGGAAAGTTGTGCTCGACGCGGGCGTGTCGCATCCGTTCTCCAGCGCGCTGGATACCACGTTGGTTCTTGGGACGAAAAGGGAATCGCGAGCGACCCAGCATCAGGACATCGGCAGAGCATCTGTCCTATTGCAACTTGAGCGGGTATTCTCCACACTGTCGTCGAAGAAAGGCTCAGTGGCGGCATACTCGCGCTATCTCGCAAGCGATGCGCGTGTGTTGCGCGAGGGACATCTTCCCGCCGTCGGTTTCGATTCATGCGTTGCGTTGATTCGTTCTTTCAACGATATTCTCACATGGACTCCGATCGAATCGCATGTTGCTGACTCATTCGATCTTGGCTATACGTATGGCACGTACCAATCCATCCGCGAGAAGGGATACTATATTCACATTTGGAGAAAGCAGGAAAGTGGTGCGCTCAAAGTTGTGCTGGATATGCTCCTGCCATCGCCTTCGGAGTAGCAATACCACGTTTATGGTTGCAGATAATCCGAAAGAATAGTATCCTGTACACAGCCTACCAAGAGTACATTCCAATAACAAATTACAGTGGAGCAAACCATGAATCCCCTCAAGCAATTTTCTCGCAACGCATTGCTTGTCATGCTTACAGGCTTTTCGCTGACGCTGATCACCTGCAGCACGGTCCCGATTACCGGTCGCAAGCAGTTGAGTCTCATTCCCTCATCGCAAATCTTGAGCATGAGTTATTCCGAGTATGACGGTTTTCTCAAAGCGAACAAACTGAGTACCGATCAGCAGGCAACAGCGATGATCAAACGTGTGGGGGGGCGCATCCAAGGTGCGGTTGAGCGTTACTTCAAAGAGAAAGGCCTCGAAGAGGAGTTGAAAGACTATCGCTGGGAGTTCAATCTTGTGGAAGACAAGCAGGTGAACGCGTGGTGCATGCCCGGCGGCA
Organism: uncultured Chitinophagales bacterium; assembly: GCA_964444145.1. Taxonomy (GTDB): domain Bacteria; phylum Bacteroidota; class Ignavibacteria; order UBA10030; family UBA6906; genus CAADGV01. The sequence continues at coordinate 15,423 of CAYUFU010000050.1, read as the reverse complement.
AAGTCGTCTTCTATACAGGCATCCTCCCGATTACGCAAACGGAAGAAGGCGTGGCGGTGGTGATGGGACATGAAGTTGCGCACGCTGTTGCAGAGCACGGCAACGAGCGAATGAGTCAAGGCTTGCTTGCGCAGTTGGGCGGTGTCGCACTCGAGGTCGCATTGCAGGACAAACCGGCGGAGACGCGCAATCTCTGGATGAGCGCGTATGGATTGGGCGCGACGGTCGGTGTATTATTGCCGTTCAGTCGCACACAAGAGAGCGAAGCTGACCATCTCGGATTGAATTTCATGGCGATGGCGGGATACCATCCACAGGAGGCGGTCGCATTTTGGCAGCGCATGGCGGCAAAGAAAGGTGGACAAGCGCCGCCGGAGTTTTTGAGCACGCACCCGTCGGATGAAACGCGTATCAAAGACATTCAAGCGCGTATGGCAGAAGCCATGCAATACTACAAGCCAACCAAACCCTGAATGGAGTGCCGCGTGGTGAAGGGTCTCTCTGCGTTCAGGTGAACCAGGAGATCCTTTGCTACACGTAAGATTGCCATATGCCCCAACTCGACTTCATTTCTCTATTCCCGATCGTTCTCGGAGTCCTGCTTCTCTTTCTCGGCAGAAAAATTTTCTGGCTCTTCGCCGGTGCAGTTGCGTTCATCTTCGCGCTGACGTTCATTCCGAAGTATGCAACCCTCCAACAACCGACGCTTTTCTATATCGCTGTTGCGATCGGCGTTATTGCCGCAACCGCAGGCGTTTTCTTGCAGAAGATTGTTCTTCGCGGTGCCGGCTTCATTGCCGGCGGCTATGTCCTGTTTGGGTTGTGGGAAAATTTTCTCCCGAGTCAGTCGCTGCCGTGGTGGCTGCCGTTTGTCATCGGTGGCGTGCTTGGCGCGTTGCTGTTGTCCTTCCTGTTCGATTGGGCGATGATTGTTCTGTCATCCCTCACCGGTGCTTTCCTCATTGTGCTGGCGTTGGCACTTGAAAAAAACGTACAACTCGTGCTCCTCATCGTCCTGGCAATTCTCGGCATCGTTGTCCAAGTAAAATCAAAGGTTGGACAACATAAATCGGACTGACGCCCGCATTTTTTGCTTCGGTTCTTTTCACCCTAACGCCGATTTTCATATCTTGTCATCGCTGACCAATCATCCGCGGGAGATTTCATTATCGTTCTCAGACTTTGGAACTTTGTCGGCGACTACGCCGAGACTTTGAACGAACGCCTCAAAGCATTCGTGCACACGATGCAGGAGTTCTTTTGGTTCTCGATGCGGACATTCAAAGCATTCGCCCACACACGCCACTACCGAAAAGAGATTCTCAAACAGATGTACATTCAGGGGACGGAGTCAATCCCGATAGTCTTCGTTAGCTCGCTCTCGATCGGCTGTTTGCTCACCGTGGAGGTTGGTAACCAACTCGAAGGCTTTGGTGCAAAGTTACTTACGGGAAGGACGACGGCGCTTTCGGTGATACGCGAAATGGGTCCGATCGTTACGGGATTGATGCTTGCCGCCCGCGTCGGTGCGCGCAATGGCAGCGAGCTCGGCGCAATGCAAATCTCCGAACAGATTGACGCGCTGCGGGCATTCGGCACCGATCCGATAGCAAGGCTGGTGATGCCGCGCCTCTTCGCCGCACTGGTGATGTTCTTTCCACTTGTCGCGGTAAGCGATTTCGTCGGGTTGGTCGGCGGCGGTACGGTGGCTCAGTACTATCATCATATTGACTCGGGCTTTTATTGGAACTCAGCACTCAGCCTTCTTGTGGTCAAGGATTTTGTTGTCGGTGCGATCAAGCCGTTTGCCTTCGCGTTTATTATTACGCTGGTCAGTTGTTTCAATGGATTTCAAGCGAAGGGCGGCACGGCAGGCGTCGGGCGCTCGACGATCAAGGGTATTGTTGTGTCGTCGGGACTCGTGCTGGTCGCGAATTTTTATATATCGAAGCTGGTGTTGGAGAATATGAACTTTTGATTGCTGCCTCGCTCCCTTTGCATATAAGAGAAACCTCGGTTTTGGTCATCATCAAGCGGGCGCTGCGACGAGGAAACGGCATTGGCTGGAGCATGTTCTTCGCTGCGTTCATAGCGTACAATGATTGAATTCAAGGACGTTCATCTTTACTATTCTGGCCGCGAGGTGCTCAAAGGCATCTCGATGAAAATCCCCGACGGCAAAATTACGGCGATCCTTGGTCCCTCAGGCTCAGGCAAAAGCACCATCATCAAGCTTATGCTCGGGCTGATTCAGCCGACGTTTGGTGAAGTGTTCGTTGACGGCGTCGAGATAAGCAAGTTCAGCGAGGAACAATTGTTCCCCATCCGAAAAAAAATGGGGATCGTGTTTCAAGGAAACGCGCTGTTCGACTCCATGAGCGTGAGCGAGAACATGGGGTTTTTCCTGCGCGAAAATTTGAAGGTGAGCGAAGGCGAGATTGCCAGGCGCGTGCAGGAGCAATTGCACTTCGCGGGACTCGAAGCGCACGCGCACCAGTTACCCGATGCGCTCTCGGGCGGCATGCGTAAGCGCGTAGCAATCGGCCGTGCCTTGATCTTTGAGCCGGAGATGATTTTGTTCGACGAACCAACGGCGGGGCTTGATCCGGTTAGCTCGAACAAGATTCTCACGTTCATCAAGCAATTGAACAAAGAAAAAGGCCTTGGCGCTGTCATGGTCACGCACATCATCGGTGATGTGTTCGCAATTGCAGATGATGTGCTCATTCTCTACCAAGGCAAGATTATCTTCCACGACCAGCCCGAGAAGATGAAAGCATGCGATCACCCGTTCGTGCAGTCGTTTCTGGCAGATCCGGAAGAGTTGTAGTGCCTCTCTCTCGGGATTCGCTCTATTCAGAAGAGGAAATCATGGGAAACGTAAACACATCAGCAACCGGCGGTATCGGCTGGCGCAATCTCAGGACGGGAATTCTCTTTGTCGCAGGAATTATTCTTGCGGGTATTCTCGGCCTTATCGTCGGCAAGAACACGAGCTTGCTTGCTCGCCACGATACGGCGTATTTGTTTCTCTCCGACATCAAGGGTCTCGCGGAAGGGAACATGGTTGCCATCTCCGGAAAGAAAATCGGCGTCGTGAAGGCGCTCGACTTCGAGCAGCGCATTGACACATCGGGTGTGCGTGTCACGCTCGACATCGTGGATGAATTCTTCGGACTCATTACCAGCGATTCGAAGGCGACGATTCGTGCGCTGGGTGTACTGGGCGACAAATACGTCGAGATCACGCTCGGACGTTCGCAAGTAAAGCTGAAAGACGGCGACTATCTCGCAGTGAATTTGGAGCCCGGACTCGACGATCTGACATCGTCCGCAATCAAAACGATGAACACGATACAGGAGCTTTCCAGCAAGATCAACAACGGTGAAGGCTCTCTTGGCAAACTCATCACCACGAACGAGTTGAACGAAAAGGTGATCAAGACAATGTCGAACATCGAAACCATGACGAACAAGTTTTCGCATGGTAGCGGCTTACTGGCGACGCTCATCAACGACGAAGCGCTCGCAAAACGTGTCGCGTCGCTCATTACGAATCTCTCGGATGTCTCCGCATCGCTAAGAGAAGGGAAGGGCTCATTGGGCAAACTCATGGTGGATGAATCATTTTACAACAATCTCTCCTCGCTCGCGAAGCGCACGGACTCGCTCCTCGCGAAGCTTTCGACGAGCGAGGGAACGCTGGGAAAATTTTCCAACGACCCTGCCGTGTACGACAACCTCAATCGCAGCATTCTGTCGCTCGACTCGCTTTTGATAGACTTGAAACAGAACCCCGACCGTTACTTGACGGTGAAAGTGTTTTGAACTGCTGATCCATCTTCTGCGTTCGGCTCAAATCCCCTCTCCCGCCTCTTAAATCATTTTCATTTCGAAGACGCTCTACAGCATTCATTCAGGCAAACCAGCAGTTTGCATTGTAGTTTTATGCTATTTTGAAAACAGATAAAATGAGAAGTACGTCTGTTAGTAATATCTAAAAATTTTTGCTTGACAAATTCAGAAAATGTATTATATTTGTAATTGTTAGAGATTTGCTGAATATACTCCGATATAAACGAGTAAAATGAGAGTATAGACAAAGGGAGGGTTCGCATTCATGTTTTCTTCTTTCTTCTTCTATTTCGCAAGGGCACTCGCTTCTTTTGGACTGCTTTTCCTGTTGATTCTATCCACAACCAATGCCCAAATCAGAGACAGCGTTTCATTTCCTTCGCGCTCATCGTTCATTGATCTCAACAAGGAGGTTACCTTCGAAGTGTCACCATACACAGGGCTGGTCGGGAAGAGCGGTGCGTTCGGTCTCCACCTCTCGATGAACTACGGTTCGTTCAACCTCGAAATTTCCGGTGCACAAGTTCTCGGCAAGCAAGCGAACTTGTATCCCTTGTCGCTTAACAGCGTGCTCAATCTTTCGACTCGTTCGCGACTCATTCCTTACGGGACGCTCGGCGTGGGTTTGCTGTTGACGGTTCCGACAGCGACAATCGGTGACGACATCGTCTCGACCGTCGGACTGAACTTTGGCGCAGGTGCGCGTTACTACTTCACCAAAGTGTTCGGTATCCGCACCGAGGTGAAGCAATACATGACAAACATCAAGAACAAGCGTGACGAGAGAAGCGAACTGATGCTCTTTCAAGAGGTAACACTCGGCGTGACATTCATGATTCGATAGACGGACAGGAGTGCTCATGAGATCATGGTTAAAGGTTCTTCTCGCCGCAATGATGTTGCTCATGCGCGAAGGGATGGTTGCACAGATGCCGTTTGAGCACAGCGTAAGTCTTTCCGCAGGGGCGTATGCGGCAAGCGGCTTTGGGACGAATCTCTATTACAGCGCGCGGTACAACTACTTCATCGAGGGCGGTAAGTTCTTCGCCGAAGGCGGGCTGGGTTTTGGGAGCCTGAAGTCGGATGTGTTGGGAAGTGTGACGAAAGCGCAAGTGTATGAATCGGAGCGCGTGGTCGCGTACGAGTTCGTCGGGGGGTTCGATCCGTATCCAAACGGATACGTGCCCTATGTTATCGGCGGGGTCGCAGGACTGAAGTACGGCGGTCAGTCGAATTTCGCCGGCGTGATCGGCTTGGGCAAGCGTGTGCCGCTGAAAGGATTGTTCGGCGGTAACCAGTTCGGCGTTCGCTACGACGTGCGCGATCAGATTTTTTCGCAGACGATCTACAACGCTGCGCCGTTTACGACACACAACATCGTGTTCACCGTAGGGTTGCAATACTATTTCTAATCAGTCACAAACACGTTTACAATCGGGGAGAGGCGTATGAAACCATTGATGGCACAAGTGAAGAGAGCAGCGTTGCATGCGGGGTTAGGTGTGCTCGCGATGATAGCCGCGTCGTGCGGATCATCGCCGCCGGATGATATTCTCGAGCGGTCGGGGCAAGCTGCGATTGTTTTTGTGCGGGAGAACAGCCGTCAAAATAACAACAGCAGCGCGATGCGCAGCAATGAAGATGAATTCTATCCGGGCAGCGACCTCTTCTTGCTGAGTCCGATCTCTCCGCAAGGAAAAATCACGAACCTGACCGCGCAGTACACGCAAGCCGGCATATCCGAGCCGCGCAATTATGGCGCCGTTGCCGATCCCGAAGTGTCGTTTGATGGCAAGAAGATTCTCTTCTCGATGCGCGTCAACAGAAATGGCAACAGTCGCTGGTGCCTCTATGAAATGAACGCGGATGGGAGCGGCCTCGTGCAACTCACAGATCCGCGAGGCGCCGATGACATGGACCCAACATATTTGCCCAACGGCCAGATCATTTTTACGTCGACACGACCGGGCATTGCCGACGAGTACGAGGGAAGGACCTCGCCGTTGTTGCATGTCGGTGATCGTGGTGCGGGTGGTCAGCTCACGAATATTCGGCGGGTCTCATTCAACCAAAGTCACGATGTGAATCCGATGGTCCATTCGAGCGGCAAAGTCATTTACAGCCGCTGGGAGCATCTCGGCAACCCGAATAAGTTTCCGCTCTTTGTCATGAATCCTGACGGCACGCGTCCGTTCGTCATGTACGGCAACCACTCACCGCGTGAGAACGAAAGCCGCGTCTTTCTGGAGGCGCGCGAGCTTTCCGACGGCGGACTTGTTTGCTCCATTATGGAGCGAAACTCCCCGTTCGAAGGAGGGGCCATTGCGATCCTCGACATTTCAAGTTCAGACGACAATATCACGTTCATAACGCCGCCGGATGTTAAGTTCAGTAATGCAGGGGAGGCGACAAGCGCTTTTTACAAAACGCCGCATCCGATCATTGACAAAAGCTCGTCAGCCGATCGCGAGGAAAAAATTCTCGTCGCCATGTCGCCGATACCGAGCGGCGGTAATAATAATGGCGGAGTAGATTACGGTATTTACGTCATGGAGAAGGACGGCAGTAATCTGCGCCTCATCTACAACGACCCGAATTACAATGAGATTGACCCGATTCCTGTGCTGCCGCGCGAAAAAATTCCCGGCGGGGTCCCGCAAGTGCTTGGTACGGATCCGAATGTCGCAGCGGCGATGGCGAGCGGAGCCCGCACCGGCATGTTTTTCGACGGCAATGTGTATGATCGCGCAAGAAACGATGGGCAAGTGCGTCCTTCGCCGACCTTCGTTAATGCCGATGGCACGGTTGGGCAGGCAAAGTATCTTCGTGTGATCGAAGCGGTGGCGATGCCGCGCGATGGAAACCGCCGAGGACAGACAGTCGGCAACACCAATTTCGAGAAACAACGCGTGATCGGGTACGCCTCGATTCGTCCCGACGGTTCGTTTTCCGTCGAAGTGCCTGCCAATCGCTCGCTGCACATGCAAACGCTCGATCAACACGGGTTGATGCTCGTGAACCAACTGACATGGGTGCAAGTCATGCCGGGCGAGCGGCGCCTGTGCACGGGTTGCCATGATTCGCACGATCGCGATCGCATCATCAACGATCTGCAAATTCAACCGAACAGTCAGGTCTTGAACCGCGCAAGCGGCGCTCCGTATCAGTCCGGTTTCCATAACGCAGAGCTGGTCACCGCGCACCCCTCGGCGCGCACCGACACGGTGGATTTCTTCGACCGCTACCGGACGACGCGCACGAACACCGTTCAGAATATTCTTGATCGGCGATGCATCTCATGCCACAGTGGCGCGGAAGCTGCAGGTGGTTTGAATCTCGCAACTGTTCCAGGTGACTTGACGCCGCCGCCGAATCCCTTTACCAACATGACCACCTCGGTGTACGATCGTCTTGTCAATAGGCAGTATCGCACTGCTTCGGGTTCATCGCTTCGACTCGTTCATGATCATAATGGTGCTCGTCAGAGTCCGCTTATTTGGATTATGTTCGGACGCCAAATGGACGATCCGAGCAACCGCAGTTATCGTACCCTCACGCATGACCACAGTCAACTGTGGGAGCGTGACAGCAACGGTCGCATTGATCCGTTCCGCCCAGCGAACCGCGACTTACTGACCATGATCGAGTGGGTGGATTTGGGAACGCAATTTTCAAACACCGTCGGACAATAGGAGGGTGTTATGCGGCTTACACATGTGATTGCACTTGCTGCACTGCTCTACTGGTTTACAGGATGTTCGGGTGTGAAAGCGTTTCAAAAAGGAAATCTTGCCGATCCGATCATGCAGCGAACAGAAACCGGCGTTTTCCAAAAGCAAACACTCGAGCAGAAATTTTTCTCTACGCGTGAAGGAAGCATCGGCGGCGCCAACGGCATCGGGGGCGGCTGCGGCTGTACAAAATAGATGGGGATGGGGCGAGCCGGCGGAAACGCAACTCTTCTAACGATGAGGACTATGAAACGACGCATCAAACATATTTCGATCTGGACGCTATTGGCATTCGTGCCAACTACTCTTCGCGCGGGCACGGGCGGCGACCAGCTCGGCTTCACGACCTACTATTTCTCCGACAGCGGAAAGAACAGCGTCGTCACGACATCGTTCAACCTTGCGAAGAAGATCGCGGAGCAGACGTTGCTCATGTTCGACATCGAACTTGATCAAGTAACAGTGCCCGCCGTTACCGCAGTAACCGGCGCGACGCGTCCGCAGCGCCGCAAAGATGAGCCGTTCGAAAAGAATCGCGGGCAAATCATCATCGGGTTGCAGCAGGGCGTCGGTGATGGAGCGCTGATCAGCGGGAGCTACTATCGCAGTCAGGAAGTGGATTACGTCTCGAACTCGTTCGTCGGAACCTACACGCAAGAGATGAATGACAAGAACACAACCTTGACGTTACGCGGTCAAGCCTCGTTCGATCTCGTCGGGGAGATTTTGGAAAGCGGCGAGCTTGTCCAACAGAGGAAAAATACGTACAACGGCGCGGCGACGCTCGCGCAAATCCTCTCTCCGAACACGGTGTGGGATCTGGGCTACGACTTTGTCTTGCATAAAGGTTTCCTGAGCGATCCGTATCGTCAGGTGAAAATCTCGGATGGGCTGGGCGCTGCGCTGCTCGTGGACGAACTCCATCCGACCACGCGCGGGCGCCATGCGGTTTCGACAAAGCTCAGCCAATTCATTCCGCCCATTAAAGCCTCGGTCATCGGCAGCTACCGCTTTTATTTCGACTCCTGGAAAATGAAATCGCATACGGCGGAACTGCGCTTCAACAAATACATTCTGCGTGATCTCGTGTTCGGCATGGACTATCGCTACTACACGCAGAGCGGTGCGTATTTTTTCAGTGAGCAGTACAATGGAGCACAGTTCGCAACAACCGGGCTTCGCACCAGCGATTACAAACTCAAGCCGTTCACGTCGAACAATTTCGGCTTCAGTTTATCGTACCTGCTGCGCGGGCTTGCGAAGGCTAATCCCGATCTCGAATTCTTGCAAGACTCGGCAGTCGAGCTGATGTATTTCCGCTACTTCAATGATTTGGATTTTTCGGCGGACATTGTTCAGATGAGCATCAAGTTTCAAATCTAAACACGATCACTATTTTCAGGGAGAGGCGTATGAAGACAACGACATTGTGTGCGATGATGATGGGCGCGGCATTCGTGATGAGGGCAGGCGCAGGAGAGTCGCAAGCTCCGGAGCAGTTGGGTGCACACTGGGCGCGTGTTTCCGATGAGGCGAAGGTGCAGCTCATCGTTGATGGGCTGCGTTCCATAGGTGGTGGAACAGGTGTGGTGGTGAGGAAACACGCGTCCGCGTTGTTGCGAGTGAACCTCGCGGATGCAGTTGCTGCGTCTCTCGCGAAGTCCCACTCGAGCAATGGCAGTGTACCTATACTCACTGCCGCAGGTAAAACGCATGCATCGCACTACAACATAAAAGTGCACGGCGCGACTGCGTCGGTCGAATTTTCTTCGGGCGAACGCCTGTCATTGGAACAGCGTGACGGCGTATGGAGCGTGACGGGCGGTTCGCTCCCGAAGAATTTTTTCACGCCGAGCAATGACGAAACAACGACATCATCACTCGCCGCCAGGTCAGGCGTCTCCGTTGGCGAGTCGTTTATCGAGCAAGCGGTGAGCCGGGAACGTCGCATCAGCCGGCTGACACAAGACGTTACGCGCTCGCAGATTGAGCGGCAGTTGTTCAGCGTGCCGGGCAAAACTGCGTCGTACTATAGCGTGCTCTATCGCAGAGGGCTTTCTGCGCCGATCGCTACGTACGTCCAGTTCGTTCTCGACGCGGAATGGAACCGCATCGTGTATGGCAACATGAACAATTGGATCAAGTCGTACAACGTGCATGCGCCGTCGGCAATTGTCGTTGATGCGGACGGGAATGTGTTTGTCGGCGAGCCGGCGCGCAAGCGCGTACTTGTGCTGAAGCTGGATGGCACAACAACCTTGCAATTGCAAAGCACGATCCCCAACATTGAAAACCCGTCGGAGCTTGCGATCAATGACAACGGGACGCCGTTCAACACCAGCGACGACTTCCTGTATGTTGCCGATCCGACGCGGAACACAATCTTCAAATACACAGCCGGCGGCGCCGCGCATGCACTCGTCGCGACGTTTGATGGCTTCGATACGCCGACCAGCATCGCCGTCGGGCGATGGAACGGCGCGAATAACCGCGTGCTTTACGTCGTGGATAAAATCGGGAAACGGGTTCGAGCATTCGATGATGAACGTGCCTCGCTTTCACTCCTGGCACACCATCGCGGTGATTACTCCCAATACTTTACCTCTATCAAGACTGACCATTTCGGACACGTGTACGTCGTTGATAATGTGAATTCAAAAGTCATGAAGTTCACCTCGCAGTTGGAACTGCTTGACGAGCATGGGGGTGCGGATGCGTTCGCCGCGCTCAACAGCGTTGATATTCCGTTCGCGCGCATCGAGATTGACGGCGAGCGCCGATGGGTCGGATTCGATCAGATGTTTGCGCTCGAGCGATGGGATAACACCAGCGGCGTGCAGCGCCGCAAGTTTGGAATCAAATTGAGGAACATTGAGTTCCGCGCCGACCAAGACGTGAGCAGCGTGGCAAATGCCTTCGTGCTGACCGATGTCGCGAACGTGGCGGCAAAAATTTATGACGAACGTAACAGGCTCGTCCGCACCTTGAGTTCATCGTGGTTGACCGCAGGGGCGAAGAACCTGCACTGGGATCGGCGGAGCGATGAGGGCGTGCAGGTTCCGGCGGGGACGTATCGCTATGAACTCATGGCGGTTTCAGCATACGCGGGCGAGCCGACAATTTCCAACACCCGCTTCTACCTTCCGCTCTACTACGCGGAAGATTGTGGGAGCGAAAACCGGAACGATGACGCGCACCTTGTTCGGGGAAGCGTTGTTCGCTGGGGAGATGCTCCCTCGCAAACAGCGAACGAGGATGAATCGTCGGTGCAGTACAGGTTCACCGGTTTGAATCCGGCGGGTGAGTATGAAGTCGCTGCAGAGTTTGCAGCCAACGATGCTTTGCAGCGACTTCAAGAGCTGACGGCGAACGGAAAACGTTTGCTGGAACCACAACGCGTTTCGACAGAGCCGACACAAACCGGGTTTGTGCGCGTTCCTAAAGAACTCTACGCGAACGGCGAAGTGACGATTGCCGTCAACGCATTGGGCGAAGGCCCCGCAATCGTTACGCAACTCTGGATCAAAGAGGTCGGCAAAGGATTCAATCCCGAGCCGTTGGCGACTCTGCCGACGAAGTACGCGCTCGAACAAAACTATCCCAACCCCTTCAATCCCACGACGACAATTCGCTACGCGATTCCGGACGATGGGTTGGTAACCTTGAAGGTGTATAACATCGCGGGACAGGAAGTCGCGACGCTGGTGAACGAGGTGAAGAAAGCGGGAAAGTACGAAGTAACCTTCGACTCAAAGAATACTGTTGGAGCGTCACTGGCAAGTGGTGTGTACTTGTACCGCGTGCAGGCAGGGAGTTTTTCTGAAGTGAAAAAGATGGTTTTGCTCAAGTAAGTCTCTCTGTGCGGCAGAGTCCTCGCAGAGACGATTTGCTGGGCTTCTTTACCACACTATCTCTGTCAAACGAAAAGGAGGACTACAATGAAGTCGAACTATCACACACTGTTCTTTGGAATGCTCTCCGCCGCGCTCTTGGCGTCGCCGTTGCACGCCGCGGATGTCTCGCTCGGAGTGGCGACAGGCTACAAGGGAGGCTTGGGTTTTGCCGGAAGCGCGACGCTTGCCAATTTTGCACGAGGGTTCCCGCTGGCGATCGAACTCACGATCAACCATGTTCGTATGGAGCCGGGGAGCCCCGAGAAGGCGCGTAAGATTTTCATCAACGACGCAACGGATGGAACGCCGGAGAAGATGGGCTACGCATGGGATGTGCAGTTGGATTTTCTTCATCGCGTGAAGATGTTGGAAACACGGGACGCCTTCGTGTACGTCGGTGTACGGCACTCGATGTTCACCGCAAATTTCAAGTTCGTCGGCGGTAATGAATTCTTCGACATTCAAACCGACCAATGGGGAATCGGCGCGGGAGTAAAAGCCGTATTTCCGATGGCGAGTCGAGTCGGGTTCACGGTAAAACTGGGGCTCGAGCACTACTTCGCGAGTACATTGTACGGTCACGACACAACCTACGGACCGGACGGCGTTACGATTAGCGGGCGAAACAACTACACCTATGCAGATGCCGATGAGGCAATTAACCAGCCGAAGTTCAACATCGTCGGCATGTTGGGTGTGAGTTTCGGATTATAAGAAAACATGGGGGGAAGGGCTATGAACTCGATTGCAAGTGTGCAATGGTCGTCATCTATCGAGTGTCCGCATCATCATCAAGCGGCAAACGTGCGGTTCGACGCAGCGTCGAATGGGAGTTTTCCAAACATCCTTGTCGCCTGCTGCTGTCGCGACTTCGGCGAGAGCGTCGCGAAGAAACTGAAGAGCATGATCAAAGCCACCGTCCACACAATCACGCGGAGCCAGGGCGAATAACTAACAAGAAGGCACAATTGGCAAACGTCGTTGTCGTGTGCGGTGGGAGCGTAGGGCGAATCGCCTACAAGTCGTGGACTGATTCGCCCTATGGCTTTTTTCGTGCCTTTTCGCACTACGTCTTCTTTTTCAGGCGCGACTGGATGAGCATGCGTTGCGACTCGAACGCCTCTTCGCTGTTCGTAGAACCAAGCCGCGTGTAGCAGCCATGCGCGTCGAGCATGCGCGCGCCGACGTTGTCCCGCATCCCGACGTCGAGCGTCTCTCGCTTGACAAACTCCATCCACACCTTTTCTTCAATCGGGAACATCAGTTCAACACGCCGGTCCAAATTTCTTCCCATCAAATCGGCGCTGCTGCAATACAGCTCCGGGTTCCCGTCGTTTGCGAACCAAAAGACGCGGCTGTGCTCGAGAAATCTCCCGACGACGCTGCGGACGCGGATGTTCTCGCTCACGCCCTTCACGCCCGGACGCAAACAGCAAATTCCTCTCACGATCAAATCAACTTTCACCCCCGCCTTCGATGCTTCGTAAAGCGTTTCGATCATCTTCGTATCTGTCAGGGAGTTCAGTTTGAATTGAAGCTGTGCAGACTTGCCGGCTCTTGCGTGCGCGATTTCTCGTTGAATCATCTCAACAATCCGCGAGCGAAGATTCAGCGGCGCGACGATCAGTTTCTTGTATTCACTTTTTTGCGAAAAGCCCGTGAGGAAATTGAACACCTCCGACGCATCGCTGGCGATGTCTTCCTTACAGGTGAAAACACTGAAGTCGGTGTAGATTCTTGCCGTGTCGGGATTGTAGTTGCCCGTGCCGAGATGAATGTAGCGCCGCAAGCCGTCCGCTTCTTTGCGTACCACGAGACACAGCTTCGCGTGGGTTTTCAAGCCGACAAGTCCATACACGACGTGAATACCCGCGCGCTCGAGCCGCTTCGCCCAGATGATGTTGTTCTCCTCGTCGAAGCGCGCTTTCAACTCCACGAGCACGGCAACTTGCTTGCCGCTTTCGGCTGCTTGAATCAGGAGCGGCACCAAGGGCGACTCTTTGCCGATGCGATAGAGTGTTTGCTTGATTGCCAAAACATTCGGGTCGCTCGCCGCCGCTTTGATGAACTGCACGACCGGCGCGAACGAATCGTACGGATGATGCAGCACAAGGTCGCCGCGACGAATGACGCCGAAAATATCTTCCGTCTCATCGTCAACCGCGAGCAGCGACGGATGGTGCGGCGTGTCTTTTAATTCGGGGCGCGGGAGTTTGAGAAGGGACATCAAATGGGCAAAATCTAAAGGCGACTTGCACTCGTACACATCCTCCTGCGTAATTTCGAGATTCTCCGTCAGCACATCAATGATGCGCTGCGGCATCGTCTCTTCTACCTTCAAACGGACGACGGAGCCGAAGCGCCGCTGTTTGATGGACTCTTCGATCGAGTGAATCAAATCTTCGGCTTCGTCTTCTTGAATCTCGATGTCGGCGTTGCGCGTCACGTGAAAAGCGTACGATTCTTTCACTGCCATTCCCGGAAACAGCATGGAGAGATTCTCTCTGATCAAATCTTCGAGCCAGACAAACCGGGATTCTTGCCGCGCGGCGTCGCCGGGAATAGGGACGAGCCGCGATAGCACATCCGGCACTTTCACGCGCGCAAACCGTTCTTCACCTTTGGGGCTGACGACGACAAGTGCGAGGCTCAAACTCAAGTTCGAGATGTACGGAAACGGGTGTCCGGGGTCGAACGCAAGCGGTGTGAGCACGGGAAAAATTTCTCTTGCGAAATAGTCAGCGAGTTTCTTCCGCTCGTCGTTCGTCACTTGGTTCATTCTGAGAAGATGAATCCCAGCGGCTGCCAGCTTCGGGTGCAAATCATGCCAAAACATGTGTGCCTTGTCCTTGAGCATTTTTTGCGTGCGGCGATGGATCGCCTGCAACTGTTCCATCGGCACTTTGCCGTCGGGCGAATACTCGACAACGTCCGCCGCGATCTGTTCTTTGAGCGCGGCGACGCGAATCATAAAGAACTCGTTGAGGTTCGAGCTGGTGATGGCAAGGAACTTTACGCGGTCGAGCAGCGGATGGCGCTCATCGTGTGCCTCTTCAAGAACTCGCTGGTTGAATTCGAGCCAACTCAGCTCGCGATTGATGTAGAGTGAAGGATCAAGGGACGTTTGTCCCTGCAAGCCTTTATCCGCTTGCGGTGCGAGTTTTTTGCGGCGCGGTTTTGCCATGCGCGCCTTGCGCTTCGCTCCGGGTTGAAAGGTGGGACTGCTTTCGACCTTGCGTTGTTCCGCAACAGGCTTGTCTATTTTTTGTCCATCGCGTTGTTCGAGCATGGTATAACTTAATTCTTCTTTCCTATGAAAGGCAAGTCCGCGTGTGAAGGATGTGTAAAGAAATGTTCACGGTACGAACACCACCCGTGACCTTCAGACTCCTACTGCCGTGGACCTCGGCACGCCGTTCTGTGAACTTGCTGACAATACTTTTCAAGAGAATCGGTTTGCCGTTCTGGTTGGTGAGTTTCGTGTGCTCGTAGCGTTTGCACCCGAGGAAATCGTCAACTATGTTTCTACGACTTCGCGCGACAAACGCTCCGTCCGCTGCAAGCGGCTGTCAGACATTGCGGCTGAGCCAATCTGCGTAACGCGTCGTATCGAGGTGTGGGTAGTTGCCGGGTGTCAGGCTCTGGTCGTTCACCGATATGCCGAAAGAGAACCCCTTGGGATCGGTGATTACCGATCGTGCATTCCCGGTTGCTTCCAGGAACCGCTGGACGAAGTCGTCTTGAGGGATGAGTTTGGGAGCGGCCCCGCAGTCCTCGACGAGCTACGGCGGGGTGAACACCTCCCGTGGTCGGCGACGCGTTGTTTGAACTTGACGAAGTTAAAAGGCTTAGCGGCTGTTGGTAGTGCTTCCATGTGGTCGGTGCGAGCTAACGCTCAGCATCAGCGGCGGCGCGCAGCGCCGTGCGCTGGATCCTGTTGTTCG
>CAYUFU010000049.1:0-28617 GCA_964444145.1 uncultured Chitinophagales bacterium | reverse complement strand
AAGACGTATAAGATCACGAGTTTACCCAAAACACCTTGTCCGCTTCGCGGGTTGGAATACCGACGACGCGGCTCGCGCGGAGGCGGCATGTGCGGGGGAGGCGGCCCACCTTTACACGTCTAAAAGGACCCCTTTCCGAAGGAACCCTTCGGGTCGAAGAAGAAGACTACTCTCCTGCGGCGCAGGAGAATGGTCGGAAACCAATCCGAGCGCGTCCATACAGCAACTTCAGTATGGACACCTGAGACCAGCCGCTGCGTCATATGGGGCTTCAGACGCTCTGCGTCGTGGTAAGGAGCGTCTGTGCCGCGAAGCCAAGCAGACTACATCGTCAAAAGTTCAGTCGCATCCCTTCGCACAAGCCGCCACCCCGCACCCGCACTCTCACGATCCGCTACCATCTACAAACGAAACGATCAGCGGCGGCGGCGCAACTCGCTTTTCATCAAGATGAATCAAGCTCTTCAGTCGAGCGGCGCACTCGCGCACCACGTCATCCTTGTCTGTGTAAATCGTCGCCAGCACGTCGCCGCGCGCGACAGCGTCTCCAATTTTTTTTGTGATGATGATGCCCGCCTTCATATCAAGCTGATCGTCCATCTTCATGCGCCCCGCGCCAAGCTCGATCGCAAGCAAGCCCACCTGCATCGTCTTATAGCCCGTAACATACCCGTTTCGATCGCTCCTCACTTCAACCACATGCGCCGACGCAGGATATGTGTTCGGATTCTTGAGGAAGGAAATATCGCCGCCTTGCCGTCTTACAAGCTGACAAAATTTTCCATAAGCCTTGCCATTCGCGATCACCGCCTTGCACTGTTCAATTCCTTCTTCGATCGAGTCCGATTTTTTTCCCAGCCACACCATCGCACCGCCCAACACGTAGGTCACCTCCATCAAGTCGGGCACATGCTTCCCCTGTAGGCATTCTACTGACTCGACAACTTCGAGCCAGTTGCCGATCATGTAGCCCAGCGGCTGGTTCATGTCGGTGATGAAACCAACCGTCTTCTTCCCCATGCTGTTGCCGATGCCCACCAGGGCATTGGCAAGAGCAAGGGAATCTTCGTACTTCTGCATGAACGCGCCGTTGCCCGTTTTCACATCGAGCACGAGCGCGTCAATTCCTTCCGCCAACTTTTTGCTCATGATGCTCCCCGCAATAAGCGGAATGGACTCGACGGTGGCAGTTACATCGCGCAGCGCGTACATGCGTTTGTCTGCCGGCGCGATTTCTTTTGTCTGCCCGATGAGCACGAGCCCCGTTTCGGCAATGACCTGCCTGTATTCGTCAATCGAAAGGTTCGTCCGGAAGCCCGGGATGGATTCGAGTTTATCCAGCGTGCCGCCCGTATGCCCGAGCCCGCGTCCCGAAATCATCGGCACCGGAACGCCGCATGCCGCGACCATCGGCGCGAGAATGAGCGAGACTTTGTCGCCGACGCCGCCTGTTGAGTGCTTGTCCACCTTCACGCCGGGGATCATCGAAAGGTCAACCACGTCGCCGCTGTGCAGCATCACTGCCGTTAACGTCGAGCGTTCTTCAACGGACATCCCTCGGAAGTACACTGCCATGAGAAACGCGGACATTTGGTAGTCGGGAATCTTCCCCTCGACATAATCCGTGATGAAGGACCTCAGTTCGTCTTGTGTGAGCGTCCCACCGTTGCGTTTCTTTCTAATGAGTTCAACCGGGTTCACGGTGATTGCCATAGTGGAGTGGTCGTGAAAGAGTTTCGGTGTTCAAACGGGCGACGTGTTTCATAGCATGACGTGCGTCGAAATCAACACTCTACTTTCACCACGAATCTTCGCTTACATTTCTCGCACTCGAACTCGATCGTCGTCCAGTTGTTGCGTTCATAATACGAAATCTCCGCAAGCTCACCGCCGCAAGATTGCACGATGCAAGACTTCACGTCAAGCCGGTACGTGCGATGTGCAGGATATGGATTCGGTTCGTTCATCGCATCTTCATGAAACGATCCGCCAACAGCAGCCCGATAACGGTCTTGCTATCTTTCAGCTCGCCGTTGTATGCCATCGTGACCGCGTCGCGAAGTGGGATCGTGTGCAGCGTCATCGTCTGCTCGCCCTCTTCGCGTTTGTGTCCATGGGGAGATTCGCGCAAGCCACGCGCAAGATAAATATGCAGCTCTTCATCGCAGAAACCCGGAGTGGTATAGATCGAGGTGAGCTTTTCCAACTTCCCCGCCGTCCAACCTGTTTCCTCTTCCAATTCACGTAACGCCGCGTGCGATGGGTCTTCACCTTTGTCGAGTTTTCCTGCGGGAAGTTCGAGAATATGTTTGCCGAGTGGATAGCGCAGTTGTCGTACCATCAATATGTCACCTGTATCGAAGAGCGGAACAACGACGGCGCCGCCGGGGTGATGGGCGATTTCTCGCACGCCTTTCTTCCCCGAAGGATATTCGACGTGGTCAACAATCATATCGAAGACCTTCCCCGTATACAAAATGTCTCGTTTGAGCAAAGTCAGTTCCATCAGGAAGCAGATTTCATGTGGACGACGCGTTGCGGGAATGGAATTTCGATTCCCGCTTGTTGGAATGCGAGATACGCTTGTTCGCGCAGAGCGCACTCGACGGTGAAGCGTTTCTGGTAGTCTGCGGCGCGGGCAACGAGCGTGAACTCCAGTGCCGAGTCGTTCATCGCGGTGAAGAACACTTGGGGTGGAGGATCGCCCACGATGTCGGGATGTGCACGGACGATTTCGAGCAGAAGCGAGCGGACCGATTCGGGGCGGACACCGTAAGCAACGCCAAACTTGACGAGGACACGCATCTGATTAAAGGGGAATGCGAAATTGACGATGCGACTTTTCACCAGTTCAGCGTTCGGCACGATGATCACGTTAGCATCGAAATTCAATATCTGCGTCGAGCGAAGACCGATACGGTGCACATCGCCGATCTGACCCGTCGGCAGCTCGATGCGATCGCCGACACGGAACGGACGATCCACCATGATAACAAACCCGGCGATCATGTTTGCGAGCGTGTCTTGTGCGGCGAGCGCGACGGCAAGCGATCCGACCCCGAGCGAAACAAGCAGGCTCCCGATGTTGATGCCGAAATGATCGAGGATGACGATCGCTCCCACCATCCCGATGAGCAGCGCGAGAATCTTGCTTGCCAGCGGGGCAAGCGTCATCTTGAGTTGCGAGTCGCCGCCTTCTTCAAGTTCGTCGAGATACCATGTCACGAGAATGCGAACGATGCCGAACACGACTCTGACCACGATGTACACAGCCGCCACAAATACGATCGCGTCGACATACTCCAACATCTGCTCGATGGTGAGATGTTCGGGATAGAGCCCCTTGCGGATTTCACGCGTGGCGATCTTGACTCCAAGAATCAGCATCAGAACCCGAACATTTTTTCGGACGACTTCGAGGATGAGGTCATCGAGAGCGGTTTGCGTTTTGGCAAAGAACTTTTTCCCCACCCACGTTAAGAGGCGTTTGACGACGCCTGAAAGTAAATACGCCGCGATGATGATCGCGACGGCAATCAGCGCGTGTATCATCAGGTTGTCGGGCAGAAGCTGCTTGAGTACCTTGAGTCGTTCAATCATGACTTGTTGCCTCGGCTGCCGGGCTTGGTGATGGGAATTCCTTGCACACACAGTGGACACGCATCGGGTGCGAAGGTCACAACGTCCATGTACAGCGTGGCGAGTTGCGCGCCCCCGTCGTCAATCGGAAACCGCACCTTGCCGCCACTGCGATCAACGATGTACCCTACACCGACGACCATGCCGCCGTGCTGCTTCACAATGTTGATGACCTCGACGACGGAGCCGCCCGTGGTCACCACATCTTCGCACACCAACACCCGTTCGCCGGCATGAATCTCGAACCCGCGCCGAAGTTGCATGAGATTCTCTTTGCGCTCGGTAAACATCGTGCGGATGCCGAGCTGGCGGCCGACTTCTTGTCCGACGACGATGCCGCCGAGCGCCGGGGCAATGACGGCATCCACGCGCTGGTGTGAAAACTGTTTCGCGATTTCGCCGCATAACAGTGCGGCATACTGCGGATATTGCAGCACCTTCGCACATTGAAAATAATGCGGACTGTGCAAACCGGAGGTCAATTGAAAATGCCCCTCAAGCAGAGCATGAGTTTGTTTGAAGAGAGCAAGGACTTCTTCTCGTTCCATTGGTTCAGTGTTATAATAAGCTTGTCACTCGGCTGACGAAACGGTTTCGTGAGCCTTTACTGGTATCGAAGCGTATTCGACAAGCTCCGAAAACCCTCACTGCACGATCATCATTCCCATCGAAACAGCTTCACTGCAACGGCGACTGCGACGACACACCATGCCGCAAGCCCGACGGTCTGCGGAAACACCTCGGTGAGCCGCGCGCCGTCAATGGCGATCGCCCGCATCGCGTCCGCGAGGAATGAGAGCGGAAGGTAATCAATCACCGCCCGCACAACACCGGGGAGCGCGTCACGACTAAAAAAAATTCCCGACAACATCATCATCGGCATCGCTACGATATTGGCAAGCGGCGCGACTTGGTCTTCGGATTTCCCTATGCCCGCAATGGCAAAGCCGAACGAGAGAAACACAATTGCGCCGAGAATCCCGACAACGAACATTTCCCAGAAACGACCGATGAAATGAAGATCGAGAAAGTAGTACGGCACGAGCGTCATGATGACGATTTGCATCATCACAAGCACGAGGCGCATGCCGACTTGCGCAAGAATAAAGTCGTTCGGATTAATCGGCGTGACGAACAAGCGGCGCAAGATGCCGCGCTTCTTCAACGCAACGAAGCCGAACGCCACGCCGAAAATGCCGAGCTGCATGATGGACATCGAGAGAATGCCGGGAGCGACGAAATCGAAATAGGTCAGGTTGCGGCTCTTGACGGACTGCGTCTTCACTTTTATTCTTCCGGTTGCCGACGCATTCTCGAATGCGATGTCATCGAGCACGCCCTGTAGCAAGAGCGAGCCAAGCGCCGCCTCTTGCGGCTTCGCATCGTTCGTGAAGGCGATCAACTCCGTGGTCGACGCGCGATCAGGTGACGGAGGAATCACGAGGACGATGTCGCGCTCGCCTTTCTCCAGCGCTCGCATCTCGGCGTCCTTCTCTCCTTCGTGCAGCTCCAACGTCTTGACATGTTTCAATGACGCAAGGAGCTTAGCCGATTTCTCTCCCGCCTCGTTCACAACGCCCAAATCAATCCGCCCCATTCCATCGAACCGTACGAAGCTGAACAGTACAATCATGAACAGCGGCAAGAGCAGCGACCAGAGAATTGCTTCACGTTGCCTGAACAACATCTTCAGTGAGGCGATGAACAATTTCCACTTAAGTCTCATGTACTTCCTTAGGGTTCGGGATTGGAGGTTCGGGGTCACGGTTCAGGTGAGCGTATGTCTTGAACCATGAACCCTGAACCCTCGTCTCTCACTCCTCGCGCAGCGAATGTCCCGTCAAACTCAGGAACACATCTTCCAAATTCGCGAGCCGCTCTACTCTCTCCTTCGTGAATCCGTTTAAGAGCAATTGGTTGATGAGCGCCTGCGGCTTGTCCAGCGCAATGATTGTTCCTTGGTCCATAATCGCGACACGATCGCACAGTTCTTCGGCTTCCTCCATGTAGTGGGTCGTCAGGACGATGGTTTTTCCTTCGGAGCGAATGCGCCTGATGACGCCCCACAAATGGCGGCGCGACTGCGGGTCGAGCCCTGTTGTCGGCTCATCGAGAAAGAGCACGACCGGCTCATTCACCAACGCTGCGGCGATCGAGAAGCGTTGCTTTTGTCCGCCCGAGAGTTCGTTCAACTGCGACGTGATTTTGTCATCCAATTCCACTTCAGCCAACAACGCCTTCGCATCCACTTGTCGGCCGTACATTTCGCCGAAGAGTTCGAGCAGCTCGCGTAAATTCAACTTGTCGAAGAACGAGGACGATTGCAACTGCACCCCGATGCATCGCTTGACCTCTTGCGGCTGGGTCTTCACGTCCAATCCGTTGAGATACACGTCGCCCCCATCAATCGGGCGCAGCGTTTCGATCATTTCGAGCGTGCTCGTCTTCCCCGCTCCGTTGGGACCGAGTATGCCGAAGATTTCCTGCTTGAACAC
Organism: uncultured Chitinophagales bacterium; assembly: GCA_964444145.1. Lineage (GTDB taxonomy): Bacteria > Bacteroidota > Ignavibacteria > UBA10030 > UBA6906 > CAADGV01. The sequence goes on along the minus strand of CAYUFU010000049.1, from coordinate 22,483 downwards.
GCTGAAGCTGATGCCTTTGACGGCTTCAAGCTCGGCGTAGCGCTTTACGAGGTTAGAGACTTGCAAGATTGTCCTCAATTCTGAGTCCCGCCCTTGGTGGGAGAAACTCTGCGAAGAATCTGGCTGCATCACGATTCCGACAAGGCTCAAGGTTCAGGATTCAAGTTTTAGGTCTGAGGTTCTAATGGATAGCAAGAAGCGAACGGAAAACGTCGAACTCACCCAACGATTCAATTGCCGTGACGAGGTCGCCGAATTACCCTTTCGTCGTAGTCAAGAGGAGAATGACTTGGGAACGAATCCCTGGGGAATGTCCAAGCGAAATGTTTCGTCCGCAATTGTCGCCAAGTAAATACCGGCATCAAGCACCTTCTTGCGGATTTGGGCAGGAATATCCACTGCTGCAATGATGCCATAGAGTTGCTTGCCACGATGTTCGACAAAGAACTTGGGAAACTCCTTGAGAACTTCTATCATGCGCCTCAGTCCGTCTTCGCGTAAGTGGCTCTTGATTTCGACGACGAACACAGTGTCTTTCTTCCAGCCAAAAGCGTCAACTTCAAGCGCTCTTCCGTTGGTCCGTCTTTCCAGTCTGATACCAACAGTATCAACGCCAAAGCGATCATGAAGCACACGAGACATGGACGGAAGAATCAATCCCTCGGTGAATGTTCCGAACTTGTTCCCAAGCCCCCCGATTTGCTCTCCTAATCTTTTCAGTTGGAGATCGGTCTCCTTCATGCGCTCGTCGGTCTCCTTCATGCGCTTGTCGGTGTCCTTCATGCGCTTGTCGGTGTCCTTCATCTGTCGCGCCGTCTCCTTCTGTGCAGCGACGAGCTCCTTGATGGCTTTTCTCAGTTCATTATCTTTCATGGATGTAGGATAAGAAGAATGTCTGTCACTATCAACAATCGGACCTACAACGCCATTTCATGGGATGTGCGTTTCTCTCCTCTTGTCTTTTCCCCTTTCTTCTTGCCTCGTGCCTTGGAATGGGAGCCGCTGGGGCCATGGCGCTCTACGCCCCTTGACGCCTAACCCTCTGTTTCCGTCTCCGCGGCAATCCTCTTCTCTGCCAATGCAATGTACTCGCTCTTCAACTCGTACCCGACGTAAATCCGCTTTGTATTCTTCGCAGCAATACACGTCGAGCCGCTGCCGCAAAACGGATCGAGCACAACGTCGCCCTCAAACGTGAATAGCTGAATGAGACGGCGCGGCAGTTCAACCGGAAACGGTGCAGGGTGTCCGACACGCTTGGCACGTTCGGCAGGCATCTGCCACACACTTTTTGTGTACTCCAGAAACTCGTCTTTGGCAATCGTGTTCCTCTTCTCACCTTTCACACGTTGAAACGTCCCTTTCGAGAAAACGAGAATATACTCATGAATGTCGCGTAACGTTGGATTACTCGCCGATCGCCAGCTTCCCCACGCCGTCGAAGGGCTTGCGCTCGCGGCTTTGTCCCAAATGATCTCACCGCGCATGCGAAAGCCAATCTCACTCATATCCTGAATGATATACGCATGAAGCGGGATGTAGGGCTTGCGCCCTAAGTTTGCGACATTCACGCATGCCCGCCCACCGTTGACGAGCACGCGGTAGGTTTCGGTAAACACGCGCTTGAGCAATCCGCGGTAATCGTCGAGCGTCAAGTCGTCGTCGTACTCTTTCGTCACGTTGTACGGCGGCGATGTGATCATCAGGTGAACGGAGTTGTCGGGCAGCTCGTCCATCGTCTCACTGCTCTTGTGAATGATCGAATTTTGCAGTGTTCGAGGAATGGATTGTTCCTGTTGTTCTCCGTTCTCTCGATCTCTCAACCCCTCATACAACTTGCTCGAATAGAACTTCGATGAGTCATGTCCAATGCGGCCCGAGGTGCCGAACGCACTGGTTGAGGTGCGTTTGTACGTGCGTTTCATTGACTCGTAACAGAAAAAGAATCCCGTGCGGTCACTACTGTCCTATACGAGACGTTGGTGAATGCGCGGTGTAAGCGCACCGGGTACGCAGCAGAATCGAAGACAATTTCAATTCGCTCGTTCACCTGCTGCGAATCGCGCACCGTAAACGTCACCGGCACATCCAGCAGCGAATCCGGAAAATACATCCATCGAAAGACTTTACGTCGTTCGTTTTCACTCTGCGACCGATCGCGTGTGGTCGGTCCGTGCGCCCACGGTGATTCGATGTCAAACGGCTGCTCGCTTTCGTAAAATGCATCAATACGCAGCGGGCGGAACTGTGAAGCGATGTGCACGCGCCGCTCGACCCTCAACGTCGAATCGGATAACCGCAAGGGAGGAGTGGTCTTGTGCAGTATGGTGGTCCAATCAACCTTCTGGTTCGACAGAGGCAGCGTTGCGTAGTTTCCCCTTCCTGCAAACGACGTGTCTCTGCTGTTGATTGAGCCACGAACTCCGTCAAGCGCCTCGGAACTGCGAATCATCATTGTCATAGAATCAACGCCGAGCGTATGCGTTTGCTCGACGCGTATATTTGAGTACCAGAGCTTTCCATACACAGGCTGAGCAAGAAGATAGATGGCAACACCAATCACCCCGACCGAGGAAGCAATCAAGCCGGCTCTACCGCGGAATGTTTTCAGCCAGAACAGATCAACCCCGGAGCCGCGATAAATTGCCGCAAAGCCGTAAACGAATGGTAGCGACAACGCGGTAAATACGAGAATGAACGCAAGGTGCATCAGCCCCTTCTGCCATAGGTGTTGAAGCATATTGCTTGACTGTAACCGCTGGAATAACGCCAGCCCTTCGAAGAACACAAGCTTGTACACAATGAGGAATGAAAAGAGGAAAAAGAGCAGCTTGAACATTGGCTTGCGACCGATTACCGCAACCGCGAACGAGAGCGACGCGGCGGCGAGGAACATGCCCAGCTCGGGCGTCACAAACGACGCGGCGACTGTAAGAAGAAGGAAAGCTACTACTGAAAAGCGTGTGAACAGGTATGGGTCTGCACTCAGCCGGTACTTCCAAACCGCTCGAAGAACAAACCACAAACCAACAAGTCCGAACAGAATGCCGAGAATGGTGAATCCAACAACATTGTTAACCCACGGAAAGCGGTACCCTTTGATGAAGCCAAGAAGGGTTTCAGCACTCCAAATAAATGTCTGCAGGACGAGCGCGGCGACAATCAGCTTGAGTCGCGACCATTTCACTCTCGTCATCGGATCGAGATGCAGGCGCCGCCGTCGTGCGACGATAAACGCCACGAGAAGACTTATGAGACCAATCCCGATGAACGTCCAGAGAATTGAATAGGGTACAAAGAAAACATGTTTGCCAAGTTGTAAAAGTTGATAGTGTTCGGTCGTACGCGATGGAACGCCGCCGTCGTACATCTCAACCAACTTCAAAACCAAATCGCCCGTGCGCTGCAAACCCGACGGCGTAAACTGTTCCCAACTGTCTTGCGGCGTGTGAATCGGAAATGTCGGGTCGCTTGTGAAATCAATTGCGGGAATGCCTTTGTCAATAAACGGAATATGGTCGGAGCCGAACGCGCCCCCCACGGCAAGATTCCACGTTGCCGCCTCGGTCGGATACGTGAGACCGTCGTGCGGGAGGTTGTTGTAGAAAATATCGAATGCCGACTGTACCAACCACGACGGTGCGCTTGCTTTGCTCCCATCGGGATCGGCATGCAGAACGCCAGCACCATCCGCCATATCCAGTTGCAGCATGAGCGCAACGCTGTCGATCTGCCGAAAATTCTTGACGAAATACGCCGACCCGCGCAAGCCCACCTCCTCTCCACCCCAGCAACAGAAATAAATCGTTGATTCATTGGCGCGCTTCGCAAGCACTCGCGCAAGCTCCATCACACACGCGGTCCCGGAGCCATCGTCATTCGCACCTGGAATATCGGGACCCGACGTATCAATATGTCCGCCAATGACGATGATCCGTTGGGTTTTTCCCCTCTTCACTCCAATGGCAACACCGCTCTTGGTGTTTACCCCCTCGGCAACCATCATCGGCATGATGAAGCTCGTGTCGCAGCCGTACTCGGTGAATTTCGAAACGGCGAAGTGCATCGCACGTTGTTCATTCGGCGAGCCCATCGGTCGCGCACCGATGTCGAGCACGAGAGTCTTCAGAATTGCGTACGCGTTCTCTTGGGAAAATTCAGTTGGTTGAGAAAACGACGGCAAGCAGAAAAAGGCAAGAGGAATTGAAGCTCCCCACAAGGAAGCCCTTCGGACAAGACGCCCCGACGCCATGATCACTTCTTGAAAAGGAAAACACGTACGTGCACGCTTCGTCATGAGCCTTCGTGTATCTTGCTGTGCATTCGTGGACAAAGCAACGGGAGAGTCACGCTTTCCATTTCGTCTCGGGAATACCCGCCGCCTGATTCGCGTATCGCGCCATAACGAACAACAGATCCGACAAACGATTGAGATAAATCGTAATCGCATCGCCGATGTCTTCGTTGCGCGAGAGGCGCACGACGGCGCGCTCTGCGCGGCGACAAATCGTTCTCGCAAAATGCAACCGCGCTGCAGAGCGTGAGCCACCGGGAAGAATAAACGTTCGTAACGGTTTCACTGCCGCGTCGAGACGATCAATGAGCTTTTCGAGTTGATGGGCATGCTTGGGCTCGATACGCTGGATGTGTTTCGGGTTCGACGAACGCGGCGTTGCAAGATCTGCGCCGAGCACGAACAACTCGCTTTGAATGCGTTCGAGCATCTCGTCAATCTCCGAATCGGCACCATCGGCACGCACGATACCGAGCATGGAATTGAGCTCGTCCACAGTCCCGTACGCCTCGATGCGCAGCGCATCCTTCGGCACGCGCTGCCCGCCAAAGAGCGACGTATCACCTTTGTCGCCTGTCTTGGTGTAGAGTTTCATTCACACGTTGACATACTGTTGCACCACTTTGCTACCTGGACTGTTGCTCTACATGCGAAAGGCATGCTGCTTTTCATGTACTTGCAATTTAGATATTCACACTGTTACAAGCAACGCAGGCAGTTCGCAAGTTTACCCGTGAACTTTTTTGGGGCTGCAGACGCGCTACAGCGTCCCACCATTCTCCTGCGCCGCTGGAAAGCAGTCTTCTTCGTGTTAGGCTCAGCCGCCTCAGCCGCACAAGCCGCCTTTCGCGCAAACCGCGACACCGAGTATTCCATCCCGCGAAGTGGACAATGCCTCGAGTAAACTCATGACTTATGTTTTGAACGAGAGCCCAAAGCTTTTGCCTTCGAAAGCGGTGTCGCAGTTCTCTTTATCCGAAAGTTTTGTCACCTCTCGAGCCGCTCCCCGAAGCACTCAGCACTGCAAAGAACAACGTCAGAAGGAAAACAAGATTCATCGAAGTGACAAATGGTCGAAGACTCTCTGCAACTTCAAGCTTGGAATACAACGGCTGAAAATCATACACCGCTCCAAACACCATCAGCAACACAAGAAATACCCAACGCAACCTCCGCTCCTTCCCAACCCAAATCGCTCGCAGTGTAAACACAATTCCGGGAAACAGGAACACAAGATGATGCATCCACGCGACAGGCGAAGCAAGAATCATCAACAGCAAATAGGGCAACACCATCGCATAATCATTTGTCTCGTTTCGATACTTCAGATGTTTATACACGAGAATGCCGAATAAGATGGCAAGCACACTCATCGTCAGAAAGCGAATCGTCGGTCCTTCGCCTGGCAAGAGCCGCAGAAAGAAACCTGCGACCGAAATGTTTGCAGGAATGCTCGGATGAAATCCTCCACTCACATTTTTTGCATAGCCCAAGTCGGGAAGGAAGGCAAGGAACTGTTGCCAGGGTTGCCCTCCACCCAACAGCACCGAAAGACCAATCAGCGCAAACGATGAGAGGAGAAAACTGTTCAACGCTTTCCATTTTCTCTTCACCAGAAAGAACAGCGCGAACAGTGCGGGGGTGACTTTTATGAGAGCCGCAACGCTTAGAAATGCTCCTGCAAGAATCTCCGACTTGTTGTTGAAAATAACATAGAAACTCGCCGCCAGAAAAAAGAGGACGAGAAAATTTATTTGCCCGAAATCCAAGTTGGTCGTAAACGGGAGCAGACGCACCAGAGCGTAACAGAAGGCGCCCACAACGATCGTCTCCATCATTGAAATCGAGCGAGCTGTCCCGGGCGCAGCCGCATCACTCGGCGTCAGCATCACGAAGCGGACAACGAGACAGAACAGCGCGACTGCAAGGAAATCCCACACCTGTTGCGCCGTCGTCGGAAACAACGACGCAAGCGGCTTCGCAACAACGGCGAAGAACGGAGGATACAGATACGGCAAGACGTGGTTCGCAACGTAGTCTCGTGCAGCTAAACTGTCCAAATAGTTTGCATCATACATGTTGCCACCCTGCGACGCGGCTTTGCATGCGTAGTAGAAAGAAGCAAAGTCGGTCCGAAGCTGGAGGGTACGCGTCGTGTCGGCTGTTGTACCGAACATCATCGCGTCGCGACTCGCGTCGATGCGCGCAGTCGTCACGTGAGAGTACAAATACAGAAACGTCGCAAGGAGCACGACGGAGCGAACAAGAAATCTCAACTAAACAGCACCTCCACATCTTCTCTCGTGAGCGATTTCATGAAGCCGCTATCCGTGGTGATGATGTTCTTGATGAGGGCGCGTTTCTTTTCTTGCAGCGCGAGAATTTTCTCTTCGACACTCTCGCGCGTAATGAGCTTATAGGCAAAGACCTGTTTCGTCTGCCCGATGCGATGCGTGCGGTCGGTTGCCTGCATTTCCACTGCCGGGTTCCACCATGGGTCGTAATGAATGACATAATCAGCGGCGGTGAGATTCAACCCCGTGCCGCCTGCTTTCAAACTGATGAGAAAAAGTTTCAGGTTCTCGTCCGACTGGAATTGTTCGACGCGTTCTCTCCTGTTGCGCGTTGCACCATCGAGATATACGTACGCGATGTTTTCATGGTCGCAGTGCCGACGCACCAAGTCGAGCATTTTCACAAATTGCGAGAAGACGAGCACCTTGTGGCCCTCAGCCAAAATATCGTCGAGCATCTCGATAAACGCTTCGAACTTCCCTGCGCTGCCTTCGTAGTTTGGGTCCACCAGCCGCGGATGGCAGCAGATTTGCCGCAGACGCATCAAGCCTTCCAGCACTTTGATCTTGCTCCGGTGAAAACCGACCGTCTCGATGCTTTTCAAAATAGACTCACGGAAATATTGACGCCAATGCTCGTAGGTTCGCTTCTGGTCGGGATCCATGTCGCACAACACCGTTGATTCCACCTTCGGCGGCAGCTCCGTTGCAACCAATTCTTTCGTGCGGCGAAGCAAGAACGGAAAGATGAGCTTCTTGAGGGCATGCGATGTTTGCTCGTCGCCGAAGCGTTCGATCGGCTTTGCGAAATTCTCGGCGAACGCCCGCTCGCTGCCGAGCATTCCCGGATTGACGAAGGCAAATTGCGACCACAGCTCCATCAAGTTATTTTCGACGGGGGTTCCCGACAGCGCAAGACGATGCTGCGCGTTCAACGCACGTGCGGCGTGGGCGTTCACCGAAATGCTGTTCTTGATATTCTGCGATTCATCGAGCACGACGTAGAGAAATTCCTGCTGCTTGAGCGTTTCGATATCGCGGCGCAGGATCGCGTAGCTGGTCAAGATGATCTGATGCGCGGCGAATTCTTCGTGCAACGACTTGCGCTCGGCGCCCGCGTACACCATCACGTCCAACTCTGGCGTGAAGCGCTCGATCTCTTTTTGCCAGTTGAACAGCGGCGTCGTCGGTACGACAATGAGGCTCGGCAGTTGCGCGCCGTTCTCATACATCCTCTGCAGCAGCGCAAGAGTCTGCACGGTTTTGCCAAGCCCCATGTCGTCGGCGAGAATGCCGCCGACGCGGAATTCATGCAGGAAATTCAGCCACTGGTAGCCAAACTTCTGATAGGGTCGCAGCTCACCATGAAAGTTTTTCGGCAACCTGACTTTCTTGATCGCGGTGAACGTGCGCAGCCGCTTACGCAGAGCTGTGAACTGCTCGTCGCTTTCAAACTCATTCACATGCTCGGCGATGTCGTTCAGCAACCCGACATGTGTCCGCGCAAGCTGGAGTGTTCCTTTCTCCGCCTGTCCGATTGCGAGCACGCGCCGAAAGCGCTTGATCCATTGCTCTGGCAACACGCCGAATGTTCCATCATCTAATTTGATGAAACGCTCGTTACGGCGAATCGCTTCAACAACTGTAGCGTACCCAACCGAACGTTCGCCGAACTTCACATCAACCGACAAATCAAACCAATCAATGCCGGACGAGACGCGCACGCCGACAGTCGCCCGATCCCTGCGCAAGCGATGATGCTTGAGCGTATTCTGCCCAAACACTTCGATGCCTTCAGCCTGCAGCAAGGGGAGTTTCGTCAACAGCCATTCGAGTGGATGAATTTCGGACGGGAGGTAAGAGCGCTTCCCGTCTGCGCGCAGGAACGGCTTGAGTTGCAGCTGCATCAGCCGCTTACTGAATGCCTGCTCGACATCGTTCGCCCGATGCACATAGGCGAACCCCCCATTCGTCGGGATGATTTCTTCCTGCTCCGCAGCAGCCGCAACTCGTTCATCAACTTCAACATCATCATACACGAAGCGCAACTCAACGCTGAGTTTGTCATCCATCTCGGCGAGATAGACTCGCGGTTGCGGCACTGCTTCAATCGTTTTGATTTCGGAGAGGTCTGCCCGCACCCTGTAGCGCTTTACGAGGTACGGCAGCACTTCTTCGATGAACTCCGCACGGTCGCGCGGCGGAACGATGATCTCTTTGTTTAGGGTTTGGAGTATGAAAAAATCCCCGGCAGGAACATTGGTCAGATGCACGATGTGATTGTCGAAGAGCAGCCAGAGCGCATCAATGGCAAGCAAGGTTGAATCAAGAGGAAGCGGAAACACATTACCCTGCCATTCTAATTGCGGTTGAAGTGCAATGCCGCCGTCGGGGTTCTCGCTCACACCAACGCTCAAGCGTGCAGGCTCCGCATTAACGTGTAGGCGACGAAACATGAGATTCGTGTTGTGCGTGAGATAAAGCTCTTTGTTGACCAGCAAGTGAAGTAGGTCGCCCATCATGCGGTCCTTGGCCGCCCACGAGTCGTAATCATTGCCGATCAGCACCGCGCTCGAGTGATCCGGCACCTCAGAACGGAATTCATTTCCGATGCGGTCGAGAAGAATTCGATCAACGACATCAGCATGCGCGTTCGGGGCAAAGTTGTAGTTCTTGAGCGGCATCGCTTGCGCGTCGGCTCCTTCTTTCGTCATCCGAATTTTTATGGGCAAGAGCGAACGGTGCCCGCCTGAGATTTTCAGCACATAGGCAACTCGCCACAGAGGCTCATCCGTTAACGGCAGAGTCGAGTCCGGAGGAAGAAGGAGTTTCTTGATGTCCTCCACCCACGCCAACTCTCGGATCGCTTCTTCTGCGCGACGCGAGGGCGGCGCAACAGATACTTTCGCCGTGCTGTAGAGCGCCGCAAACATCACGGCGATGATATGCTTGCACGTTCCGCCAAATTGGAACGGGCAATCGCACGAGGCAACGATGTCGGAGTTTTCCTGATGCAACTCGACAGAGTAAACGCTTGAACCCTCGACACGTGCACGAACAACGTTCTCGCTCATCGTACTGAGTCTCACGCGTCCTTCATGGAAACACTTTCGCCCGCGTGAGACCACTTCCGGCGAAGCGATGTCGTTGATACGTTTGAGTGAAATGTCCATCAGAAAAAAAGAAAGCCTCCTCGCAAAATACGAAGAGGCTTGGGGAAATGCGAGAGCGAAGAATAGAATCTTTACTTCGCTTTCTCAAATTTCAACGACGCAGAGTTCATGCAGTAGCGTAGTCCCGTCGGGTTCGGTCCGTCGTCGAACACGTGGCCAAGGTGCGCATCGCACCGGGCGCAGAGGACCTCCGTACGCGTCATGAACAAACTCCGGTCGCTTTCTTCCTTCACATTCTCCTTCGCTACCGGTTGGTAGAAACTGGGCCACCCTGTTCCGGAATCGTACTTCGTCTCCGAAGAAAACAAGTCTATCCCGCAACACCGACACTTGTAGATTCCTTTCTGATGATTGTCCCAATACTCGCCAGTGAATGCGCGCTCGGTTCCCTTCTTGCGGGTCACTTCGAACTGCAACGGCGTGAGTTGCTTCTTCCACTCCTCGTCGGTCTTTTCCACTTTGTCAACCATAACGTATCCTTTCTTCTCGACAGAATATAATTTGAGTTTCAGTTGGGCTGAATTGAGGGCAGCAATGCCTACCGACAACGCTCCAACAACCAACATGCTTCGTATGTTCATCTTCGCTCGTAAATTTTTCTCTGCACATATGTTACGAAGAAACTCAGGGCGAGAGTTCACGATTCCATAACATTTTTCTACTAAAAGAAAATGGAACCGCACCTGCCCGCCTCACGGAACTCCGAGGGCAGGCGGGGAAAAGGCGCAGAACCGTTGCACCGATAAGGAGCAGTCGTGAAGTTTGAATGTTCATCACTAAATTCTTGCAGGCACCTTCACAGTTCGCTCGTTCTGAAGATTGCCCGTGTTCAACGTTTCCGTTGGTTCGAACAGCATAAGCCAGACTTCTTCTTCGGCAACGGGTTTGTGCTCAACCCCGCGCGGCACAACGAACATCTCGCCTTCATTCAACACAATATCACGGTCACGAAGTTTCATCGTCAGCGTTCCCTTGACAACGAAAAACAACTCGTCCTCGTTCACGTGATGATGCCAAACGAACTCGCCTTTGATTTTGGCGAGTTTCACCGCTTGCCCGTTCAGCTCAGCAATGATTTTCGGCTGCCAATGCTCGGAGAAGAGGTTGAATTTTTCGGAGAGATTTATTTTCTCCATATAGGTTGCCCTTTTTGAATATTCCGATAGTCCAAACTTGAACCCTGAACCTCAAAGCCCTTGCAGCCCAAAAACCAAGTGCAAGGGTAAAGCGTTCACATTCTTCGTCCGTCTTCCGCTTCCAGCGAGACTCGCCTTCGGCGGTCGGCGAACCCAGAATTGGCTGCTACACAAGTTTAGCGTCCAAGGTAATCGTTGCTGTTAGCGATTTTGAAATCGGGCAGTTTGCTTTCGCTTCGTTGGCGCACTCAGCAAACTTTTCCTGCGAGATGCCCTGCACATTCGCTTCGAGCTGAAGATGACTTTCGATAATCGCGCCGCCTTCGAGATTGACGGTACACGTTACATTGAGCGCATCGGGGGTGAACCCTGCCGCGCCGAGCACGAAGCTCAGCTTCATTGCGAAGCACCCCGCATGTGCCGCCGCGACCAGCTCCTCGGGATTCGTACCGACGGCGTTTTCGAAGCGGGTCGCGTACGTGTACGCCTGATTCTTCAGAAAGCCGCTTTGAACCGAAACAACTCCCTTGCCTTCCTTGCCTGATCCATTCCATACTGCTGTTGCACTGCGTTTCATGATGTTCTTCCTATTTTATTATGAGAGATATGCGTTTGTAGAGTATGCGTCAACTCGGAACTCTTTCCTGATAAGTCACGTTCACAAAAACAGAATCCTACGAACCTCATCACGTCCATTTGCTTGACAATCTTTCTTGCTGCGGAAGTCTTTCCTCGTACGGAATGCGCAGTTCTGTTTGATGAGGATTCATTCTGTGCTTCTACCTGCCCGCAGTCGTCGGAAGAGTCAATTTCTGATCGCAAGTGCACCGAGTCGGCTCGAGAGTGTCTCGTCAGTTACTGCTTGCAGAACTGTAGCTGCTTTCTTCCACCGCCCTCTGAATTTGCAATAGCATTGTTCCCTTCGTATCAACAGTTCACAATCGCGATCGTCGGGCGTCCACAAACCATCATTGAAGAACATTGGCATCCTCCGAACACATGATGCGTCGCTTGAATACATCAAACACATTATTCACATAACCAAAGAGGAAACCAATGAAAAACATGATGGCTCTCTCACTCGCAACTCTGTTGTTTGCCGCAGCCGCGGTATTCGCGACACAAACAACGGAGCAGAAAGCAGAACAAGCGGCATGCTGTACATCCACTTGTCCGCCCTGCTGCTGCGAGTAATATCTCGTCGCATCAACGCCCCTCCAACGAGGGGCGTTGTTGTTTGGTTGCGATGACACCGACAGCGTGGAGGACGCCTCACATCTCCTCACTACAAGATGCGCTCAGACTATCGCGCGTCTGAGTTTCTTCTTCAAGGAATGAATCTGCCGCCGAACTTGTTTTAGGCGGTTCTTGTCTTTACTTGCGAGCGCCGCATCACGCTCATTCTTCAGAAGGCGAATCTCGGCTTTGACCTTCGCTTTGTCTAACCCCACCACATGGTGATGCGCATGCGCTTCGATGCCAAGCGCTTTGCACAATGCGGGGAGAAGTTTCTCCTTGTGCATAGTACTGTGACCCTTCAGGTCTTCATGTTCGATCCCGTCTGCGATCTTCCGCAACTCGATCACGGTCATTGCACTAAGTTGTTCATAGGTGTATGCCATGGTGAGCTCCTTGATATTCTTTCAACACAGGTAAACGTCGAGAGGAGAGAACGGACTCCTTTCCCAAAATAGCGCCAGCGGAGATGAGAAGCAACGATTCGCCGGCCTGTTCACTTAGAAAAAATATGCCAGTGCAAATATTCCTATCATCGTGAAAATGAGCGCCACCTTTGCTGCGATCCCGATCGCAATACCGAGCCAAGTTCCCGCGCCCACCTTCACCGACTGTTTCAGATCCGTTCGCATGACATATTCGCCGAGGAACGCGCCGAGGAACGGTCCAACGAGCACGCCGACAAAGCCGAAGAAAAGTCCAACAAGCGTTCCCACTGCCGCTCCGAAAATTGCGAGCTTGCTTGCGCCAACTTTTTTCGCGCCGAGGCTTGTCGTGTAAAAATCAATCGCGAGGGACGAGAGGGCAAGCACGCCGAGAATCGTCAGCGTCACCCAGCCGACTTCGGTGTAATTGTCTGCCCACGCCGCAATCAGCAATCCGAGAAAGACTGCAAGAACACCGGGCACTGCGGGCACAACAACGCCCACAAATCCGATGATGATGAGGATGACTGCAAGAAGCCAGAGCAATGATGACATACGCCATGAATCAGGTTATCAACAAGAGGACGACCATGCGGGTGGTTCGGCGGCAGCTCTGCACTACGATAGCAGGCGCGCCTCACGCCACTGCCGCAAGGAGTTAATCAAGAATATGCGAGGGCTCTTCTTGAACTCTGCGACCGTCACAATCCGCTCTTTGAGTGTTCCCTCCTTCAAAAGTTTTTCGCGGAACACACCTGCGAGCAAGCCGCACGCAACAGGGGGCGTAAAGAATTCACCGTCAATCTCGACCACAACATTGGCAATGGTGGACTCGGTAATCTCGCCACGCTCGTTCCAGAGGATGACATCATCGCACTCCGGCATCTCAGCACTGGCATCCTCGTACACTTTGCGATGCGTGGTTTTATGATAGAGAAAGATGTTCTGTGAGTCAACTGGAAACGCCGAGAGGCGCACATGCGTAATTGCAGACTGCACATTGAATGGAGAGAGTTCAACGCTCACGGTTCCTTTGAGACTGACGAGCAACTTCACGCGCATCGGCTGGGAGCGACAATGCACCTTTTCCAGTGCCTCCCTTGCTGCATCGTCGCTATAGTCAAACCCGAAGTATTCGGCGGAATCTCTTAGGCGAGCGAGATGCTGATCCAGCAGGAACAATCCATCGCTCGGCGTGCAGAGTATTGTTTCAAACAACTGGAACTCGGGGCGCGCCGCAGTGAGCACGCGAGCTTTCGTCAGACATTCTTCGTACTCGCCCGCTGCAGTCGAAGCCCAGACAACACCGCCGCCGACTCCGTATTCGGCTTCGCCGCTGCGTTTTTCGATGAGCACAGTCCGAATGGCAACATTCAACTGTGCACGTCGGTTTGGTGCGATGAAGCCGATCGCACCGGTATAGATCCTGCGCGGGGAGGACTCCAATTCCGCGATGATTTCCATGGTGCGTGCTTTGGGCGCCCCCGTCACCGATGCGCAGGGAAACAAGGCTTTCACGATTGCAGTTACTGACGCGTGCGTTTTCGCTGCAACGGTGGAGGTCATTTGCCACACCGTGGGATAGCGCTCGACATTGAACAGCGACGGGACATGAACACTTCCTATTTCCGCAATTCGCCCAAAGTCGTTTCGCATCATGTCCACAATCATGACGTTTTCTGCTCGATTCTTTTCCGAGCGATGAAGCGCGGCGGCGTGTTCCCTATCCTGCGCGAGCGTCAATCCACGCGGCGCCGTGCCTTTCATCGGCCGCGCAACGATGTCTTCTCCGTCCAGCGAAAAGAACAGTTCAGGCGAAGCAGAACAGAGAGCAAATTCATCCGTCTCGATGAACGCCCCGTTCGAGGAGGGCTGTGCAGCCATGAGCGATTGAAATAAGGCAAGAGGCTCACCGCTGAATCTGGATCGCAAGCGGAAACTGTAATTGACTTGATACGTATCGCCCGCTCGAATATAGGATTTGATGGTGTCAATGGCACGGTCGTATTCGTCACGTCTGACCGACGGTTTCCATTCCCCGAACCCAAAGAGAGGAGAACCGGCAGATGATAGTGCGAAGGGCTCCACCTTCCGATACAAGCCAAACCACACAAGAGGGAACGCATCATCAGGACGAGTGCACAGAGCCGTATCGAACGCGGGTGCGGCTTCATAACTGATGAAGCCGACCGCAACAAGAGAGTCTCGATGTACTAATTCTTCAACGCGATGCAGACTCGAAAGAACCAAGCCTTTCTCGCGCGTCGAAACCACTTCGTCTGGATGGCGAAAGCGCAACCAGCGTTTCGCCGTCGAGTCAAAAAGAATTGCTTCATTCACGGGTGTTGTGTTCCGTAACTTCCTCGGCGCACTGGTCTTCAACAGCCTGCCATGGATTTCACGCGTCTCAAACCATCGCACGTGCCTGCTATCGTTTCAAGGACACAGGCGGTGAACTTCTAACAAGGAACCAGAAACGCTCACAGCGGAAGCGCAAACACCCGCGTGCGAATCAGCTCGACAATACGCGCAATATCGTTCGACAATTCTCTATCACCTTCCAGCGGTTTTACAACCTTGCGAATCGCGGTGTACGCGCGCCGCGTTCCGCGACCGGGAGGTTCATATCGAAAGTCTAACGCTTGCGCAGCGCAGAGAAGTTCAATCGCTAGCACCTGCTCGACATTGCGGAGAATCTCTGCCGCCTGCCGTGCGGCAATCGTTCCCATGCTTACGTGATCTTCTTGATTCGCCGAGGTCGGAATCGAATCGCCGCTTGCGGGATGAATCAGCACCTTGTTCTCGGAGACAAGCGCAGCCGCCGTGTATTGCAGAAGCATCAACCCGGAATGCACGCCGGCATTGTGTGAAAGAAACGCCGGCAATCCTGCATTGTGATTCTTGTCGGCGAGTTTCGCAATGCGGCGTTCCGCAATGCTTCCCAACTCGGCAATCGCGAGGCCGAGAAAATCCATCGCAAGCGCAACGGGTTGGCCGTGAAAATTTCCGGCGCTGATTGCCGCGCTATCCTCTGCAAAAATCAGCGGGTTGTCGGTTGCTGAATTGATTTCTGTTTCGAGAACGTTTCGGGTATACGCGATTGCATCGCGTGAGGCACCGTGCACTTGCGGTGCACAACGAATGGAATAGGAATCCTGGACCTTTCCTTTTGTGTCGTCGTCGCTTCGGTCAATGAGACTGCTTCCTTGCATCATCGCCCGCATGTTGCGCGCAGAAACTCTCTGACCGCTGTGAGGCCGAAGAAGGTGTACCTTCGCATCGAAGGCTGCGCTTTTCCCCTTCACCGCCTCGCAGCTCATCGTGGCGGCAATGTCTGCAACATCGGCGAGATGTTCAGCATCGGATAGCGTGAGCACGCCGATTGCGCTCATCGTCTGTGTACCGTTGATGAGCGCAACCCCCTCCTTTGCATCGAGCACGACGGGTTTGATGCGCGCGGCATTCATGGCGGCGCCGCCGGTCATGCGCTTGCCTTTGTACCACGCTTCTCCTTCGCCAATGAGCACGGCAACCATGTGCGACAGCGGAGCAAGATCGCCGCTCGCCCCGACGGAGCCTTGCATAGGCACGATCGGATGGACGCGCTTATTCACCATCTCCAACAATGTTTCAACCGTAGAAACGCGAATCCCAGAGAAGCCTTTCGCAAGAGCGTTGGCACGTAGCAGCATCATCGCGCGCACGACCTCCTCGCTCAGCGGCTCTCCAACTCCGGCGCAGTGACTGAGGATGAGATTGCGTTGAAGCTCCGCGATTTTTTCTCGCGGGATAGTGAGATTCTGAAATGCGCCAAAACCCGTCGTTACACCATACACGATCTTATTCTTGCGGATCGCACGCTCGACCCAGCGACGTGAGCCGTTCATTAGCTTTATTGCGGACGGTGCGAGCGCTACAGTTCTATCGCCGCGCGCCACGGCGACAACTTCTTCGATTGTGAGGTCGTTTCCGTTGAGATTGATTTTCTTTGTCACCAGTTTGAACAAGATCGTGAGACTAAAAACTCAAGATACGAAAGAATTCGGACCAGGGTCCCATTTCTTCTTTGTATTGTTTTGCCATCACGCGCGTAATCTGGGCGATGTGTGTGAGGTCGTGAGCAACCCACGTTGCAAGTAGATTTCTCAGGCTGACTTCGCCGAGCTTTGGGTGAATTCCCCTTTTGTTTAAATCGTCTTCCGTGAGATCGAGAGACTTGAACCAGCGCATGTTTTCTCCTCGCACGACTTCGAATTCATCGAGGAGTTGCGAAAGGGACTTCCCTTTGCTCTCCTCAAACTGAGCAAACCTGTTCCACGGCGTGAATACTTTTTCCGTTCCGTGTTCGAGAATGATTTTTGTTCGCACTACCCAATCGGTTTTCTCTCCGTGAATCAAATGACCGACAACATCATATGGCGAAAAAGTTTCGGGACCCTCATTCTTCGAGACCCAATCGTTGTCCAGGTTCGCTAATAGGGCTTTCAAAACGCGTGGTGTTCTATCGAGGATTTCGTACGACTTTTCTAGGCTGTATTTCATCTTCATTCACGTTGTGGTGAGAGTAGCTTTCAGCGTATCAATACACCGAGCACGCGGTACGGTCTGCTGAACGGTGCGAGACAAAGCGAGCCATTGGTCGCGATCTTTGCCTTGGAGCGTCTTCTTTTTATCCTGCAACTGTCCGCCGAGTTTGAGATTCTTGATCGTAACCTCGCCTTTGGCAAACTCATCACTGCCGATGATGACCGCAAGGGGAATTTGTTGGCGGTTGGCATATTGCAATTGCTTGCCGAGCGATTTCTCTTCGCCCAAATACATTTCCGTGTTGATGCCCGCTTGTCGCAACTCGCGGGTCAGCTTTTGGTAATCAGCAAGCCGTGTTGGTTCCATCACCGTGACAATCACTTTTGCAGTCGAAGGCGCAAGTTCATGTAATCCAAGCTTCTCCATCGCTGCGAACAAACGGTCAACACCAATCGAAGCGCCGACGGCGGGAATTTTGCTTCCCAAAAATCTTTCGACGAGTCCATCATATCGCCCGCCGCCAAAGACGGAGCCAAATTCTGGCGCGTCATGTAGGCTCGCTTCGAAGATAGGACCCGTGTAGTAATCGAGGCCACGCGCAATGCTGATGTCGAGCACGACACGCTCATTAGAGATGTCCAGCGCATCAAGCGAATCGCAAAGGACGCGCAACTCATCAATCGCTTCGTTCGCCGATTCAACATTCTTGAACAACTTAGTAAGCGACTCCAGCACGTCGCGGCGCTTCCCAGTAGGCACGGTAAGGAAATCCTTGATACGCGCAACAGACAATTCACTCAATCCCAGGCCGGGAATCTTGTCGCCAGACGCGTCAATCCGCCCCATTGTTAACTCAGCGACGACGCCATCAAAACCAATCTTGTCCAGCTTGTCCAGCACGCGAAACACGCCGTGCGACATCGAGTGCGGAATTTCCGCGAAGTCGAGCAGACTGTTCAGCACTTTACGATCGCTGAACCTGATTGTGAACCGCTCGATGCCGAGAGCGATCAGCGTGTCATGCATGGCACAGAGGATTTCTGCATCAGCCGCCAGAGATGTTGCCCCGACGATATCAATATCGAACTGAAGGAACTCACGGAACCTTCCGGGATCGGGCTTATCGGCTCGCCAGACCGGCGCCACTTGGTAGCGTCGGAAAGGAAAAGTCAAATCGGGATACTGCGCAACGACCCGCGCCAGCGGGACAGTCAAATCAAAACGGAGGGCAACATCTTCCTCCTCCGGATTCTGAAAATGAAAAATCTGTTTTGTGTTTTCCTCGCCGTAACCTAAGAGCGTCACGCGGTACTCTTGCGCGGGCGTATCGAGCGGCTGGAAGCCGGAGAGTTCGTACACGCGGCGGATGGTTGCGATCATCTTGAGCCGCGCATTCATTTGCGCCGGTAAGTAGTCGCGGAAGCCGCGGAGAAGTTTAGGCTCTACGATTTGTTCGGGCATTCTTGAATTATGTTCGGAGTGTCGGAATTCGAATTCAAATTGCGACTTAATCTACTCGAAATGAATTTGTGAAGCAACGCGGTGAGAAGCTCCAATCATCAATTCCCAAGTTCCAAAGAAATTCCCATCTCGAAGAAACAAATTTCAATTCAGGCACAGATTGAAATTTGCGATTTGGAGCTTCTTGCAAGGCGAGTGAGAATTTTGCAATTTCTAAGGTGCCCGACATACTTACACTCCCAGAAATCGAAACGACGGAAGACGAGGTCGTCAAGCTCATTCCGCGCTATCATGTTATTCTGCTCGACGATGACGAGCATACCTACGACTACGTCATCGAAATGCTGATGGACATTTTCGGGCACAGCATGGAGAGAGCGTACGAGATGGCGTGTGAGGTTGATTCGAAGAAACGCGTCATTGTGGACACAACGCACAAGGAGCGGGCAGAACATAAGAAGCAGCAAATCGAAAGCTACGGCGCGGACTGGCGGATGCCCAATTGCAAAGGCTCGATGTCGGCAACGGTCGAGCCTGCCGACCCAGAGTAGCCGGCTCTCACTTCGCCCGATCGAGTACGGCTTTGTACACTCGTAAGCATCGCTCACGCGCCATCGCGTGGTCAACGATCGGACGCGGGTATGCCGGCGTGTTCCATTCGGGCACCCATTGACGAATGTAGGCAAACTCGGGATCGAACTTCTTCGTTTGTTCGTGCGGATTGAAAATCCGAAAATACGGTGCAGCATCGCAACCGGTCCCCGCCGACCATTGCCAGCCGCCGTTGTTCGAGCTCAGTTCGAAGTCCAACAACTTCTTTGCGAAGTATGCCTCACCCCAACGCCAGTCAAATAACAAGTCCTTCGTCAAGAAACTCGCGACGATCATGCGGACACGATTGTGCATGTACCCTGTCGTGTTAAGCTCGCGCATCCCGGCATCGACAATCGGGAATCCCGTCATCCCTGCACACCATCGCTGGAACTCTTCCTTCTCATTTCGCCACTCGATCCTATCGTACTCCGGCTTGAACGAACGATGGACAACATGGGGAAAATGCCAAAGGATCATCATGTAGAATTCCCGCCAGATCAGTTCATTGAGAAAGACCTCATTGAGAGATCGCCCCCTACGGACGAGCTCGCGAATGCTGATTGTACCGAAGCGTAGATGAAGACTGAGCCTGCTGGTGCCGCGTATGCCGGGGAAGTTCCGTGTCGCATCGTATTTCTTGATGATAGAGACATCCGGCTCCGGGGAAGGGAATGTGGTGTGGGTTTCATGGAACCCGATTTGCCCCAAGGTGGGTATGGGCGCCGCAGCCATCTTCAAAAAACGTGCTGACTCTTCCGTCGTCGAATATGATGTGATTGCTTGCGGCGTGAGTTTCGTTTTCCATCGGTGACTGTATGGGGTGAACACCGTATAGGGTGACCCATCGTCTTTGAGCACTTCGCTTCCCTCAAAAATTACTTGGTCTTTGAATGTGTGGAATGCGATAGACTTCTCTCGAAGCAACTCTCCGATGAGCCTGTCACGCTCTCGTGCGTAAGGTTCGTAGTCGCGGTTGGCAAAAACTGCTTCGATCTGAAATTGCTGTGTGAGGGCGTTCCACACATCGGCGGGTCTGCCCACTTTCACCAGCAGGCTCGTACCGTACGCGTTGAGCTGAGCCTGAAGTTTCTGGAGTGCATAATGAATAAACTCAACGCGCCGATCATGCTTATCCTCGAGGTCGTCGAGTATGGCGGTGTCGAAGATGAAAACGGGGAGAACGGGGTTGCCACTCCGTAGGGCATGGTACAAACCCGCGTTATCGTGCAAGCGGAGGTCTCGGCGAAACCAGAATACATTCACTCGGTCAGTCATAACTGCTTATCATTGTGCTACACAAATAACAATGCTGAGAGATTCGCGGTTCATCTTGCCGTAGGTTTTTTCCGCTTCGTCGGCACGGCAGAGAGAGGATTCTCAGGCCAGTGATGTTTCGGATAGCGGCCTCGCATTTCCTTCCGAACATCGGGATAGGCGTTGCGCCAGAAACTCACGAGGTCTTGCGTCACCGCAAGCGGCCGATGTGCTGGCGAGAGAAGATGCAACACCACGTTGACCTTGCCGCCTGCAATTGTCGGGGTATTCGCCTCACCAAACATCTCCTGAAGTCGCACGGCAAGCACGGGCTTGCCGCTTGAGTAGTCGAGCGGAATGCGCGAGCCTGTCGGAACAATGCAATGTGTCGGTGCAAGCAAGTCAAGTTGTGATCGCTGTTCGTACGAGAAGCGCGCTCGAAGAATCTCAAGAAGGTTCAGACGTGACAAGTGAGCGAGGCGTGTCATACCGTCGAGGAACGGTGCGAGCCATTCGTCCATCGTTGCGAGCAAGTGTTCATCGCTCAGACTCGGAAGCTCGGCGAGCTCCGTGTTGCGCAGCCATTCACTTCGCTCGCGCAAACTGAGTGCTTCCTTAGTCCAGGGCAAACAGTGCAAACCCTTCTCGCGAATTCCAGCGAGCAACGGGCCGACGATCGCGTCAGCCGGTGGTGTAAAGGAAGTGACTGAAAGCTCGATTGCACCGAGCTTCGTTACGCGCCGAGCAATGACTGCTTCTTCTCTGCTATCCCATCGGACCTCGTCAATGGTTTCCAGAGACGCTGCGAACACCTCGCGAAATTCGGACTCACGCACTGGCTCTGCGAGAAACGCCTTCACCTCTGTCCCGATCCCATCTACATCGCCGATAGCAAGAAACTTCTCGCGGGCGAGCATACTGCGCTCCGGCACGAGAGCAATCGGACCGCCGACAAGCTGAAAGCGACTCCCTCGTCGCATACCAACGCGTTCCGGATAGGCAAGCGCAAGCAGGATGCCCAGCTTTTCATCGGAGGGTTGTTGCGGACTGCGAACGCCAAGCATCTGCCGGAGCCGTTCGGTTTGAGCAAGCACCCGCTCACGAGCAAACCGATCTACCCCACCGCCGCTGCGAAGCAATTGAACTCGCGAGCGCAGATCAATATCTGCATCTGGATTGCCACGAAGCAAATCCCGTTCCTCTAAGAGCGCCGCAAGTTCACACGCAAGCGCGCCTACTCCCATCTCCTTCCCCATGATGAGCATGTGCGACAGGCGCGGATGCGTCGGCATGTCGGACATTGCTCGACCATGTGAAGTGAGTTTTCCGTCATCATCGAGCGCGCCAAGCCGCCTCAGCAATGATTGCGCCTGCGATAGATGAGCGGGAGGAGGAGGATCGAGAAAGCGCAAGCCCTCGCCCTGTGGTGCTCCCCATCGTGCAAGCTCAAGTGCAAGCGGCGCCAAATCGGCATTCAGAATTTCCGGTTTGGAAAATCGAGAGAGCGAGGAATGCTGGCTTTCCGTCCACAGCCGATAGCAGACACCCGCTTGCTGTCTGCCTGCTCGCCCGCGTCGCTGGTCGGCAGATGCTTGCGAGATCGTCGCGGTCACAAGACCCGACATGCCGCGACGCGGATCGAAGCGAACGGTCCGCACCAGCCCCGAATCAACAACGACACGCACACCGTCTATCGTCAAACTCGTTTCAGCGATGTTTGTCGAGAGAATGACTTTGCGCGTTCCCTCTTGCGTCGGTTGGAGGGCAGCTCGCTGCTGCGTGGGCGGTGCATCGCCAAACAACGAATGCACTACTGCGTGGGAAGGCAACCCGCTTTCCTGCAACAGCGATTCCACTCGGCGAATTTCTCTTTGACCAGGAAGGAAGACAAGCACGTCGCCAGCATCATTGCGTAACGCGCGAGCAATTGTTGTTGCCACGAATCGCTCGATGTATCCATCGAGCGGCTCGTTCAAATAACGAGTCTCAACTGGAAAGGCACGACCTGAGCTTTCAACAATCGGCGCATCGTTCAACAACTTCGCTATCGCCAACCCATCCAGCGTTGCCGACATGACGAGAATGCGCA
>CAYUFU010000048.1:26858-29212 GCA_964444145.1 uncultured Chitinophagales bacterium | reverse complement strand
CAAGACAGACTTGGCGGCATTGCGGCTTTGCGTGATGCTAAATCGGGTTTCAGGTCAATAAACGGTTCTTGACTTTCACCTCCAAGAGCTATAGTTTTGTTCAGGTTGTTTACTGCCACAGAGACTCAACCACCAAGACAGATTTGCGAGAGAACCCCGGGGGGGGAACAGGACTCCGTTCGATTGTTGCATCACCACATCAATCCATTTTATTCATAAACAGAAGGAGGATGTATGCGAACAATACTTTCCATGGTTCTCGCGATGATCTCCATTGCGAGCGCGTTCGCACAGATCACGATCACCGCCGCCGATTTCACATCGCAACTCACGGTCGGCAACCGCCTCATTAATCGCGCCGATACCCTAACGACCTCAGCGAACATTGGAACGCCCGGGACGACGGCAAACACGTGGAACTTTGCCGCCTTGAACACTCATCGCTTGGACACAGTGACGAGTGTCAATCCGAACACGACGCCATATATCGGTCAGTTTCCTGGTACGACTCACACATTCCAAACGGTTGTCACGCTGTCGGGAATTAGGGGCACGGTTTTCCAATACCTCAGGCTGCAAACGGATCTCTTCAGCAAAGGCGCGATGGGAAGCGGTGAAGTGTTACCGGGCGTAATCGCAACGCTTCGCTTACGCAACGTCCCCGATGAAACAGTGTTTCAGTTTCCGATGACGTTGAATACGACATGGACGTCAACACATGCGGAAAGCACAATCATTGCGTTGCCGCCGCCGTTCCCACCGCAGATTTCGATTGCGAATCATGTCATTACGCATACTGTTGACGCGCATGGCAGCATTATTCTGCCGGGCACGGCCGGTACCCATCAAGCGCTTCGCATCCGCAATGATCGCCGGACGACGTCGGGAACGGGATCATCGCGCGCAATTAGTTACACATTCATCGCCCGCAATGGCGCAACAGTACAAGTCGCCGCTGCAGACACCCTCCAGCCGAATAGCGGCACCATCACAATCCTACGAGGCGCAACATGGAGCGGACCCATTACAACGGAGGTACGTATGAGCAACGCCGTTCCGTCCGAGTTCGCGTTGATGCAGAACTATCCGAACCCGTTCAATCCTTCAACCCGCATCACTTATCAAGTTGCACGCGAAGGCTTCGTGTCGATCAAAGTCTTCAATCTCGTCGGGCAGGAGGTCGCAACGCTCGTCGGTGAGACGAAATCGCCCGGAACGTACGCGCTGGACTGGAGCGCCGACGACATTCCCAGCGGGGCATATTTTTACAAGATGCAGTCCGCAGGTTTTACCTCCACGCGGCGAATGCTCATTCTGAAGTGATGTCCCTTGACACTCCACGCCCGTTCGATCACCTGCCTGCTCTCCGATGACCCTTGGGAGCAGGCAGGATATTCTTCCGAAATCTCCGAACGAAATTCAGGAAACGCACGAGTGTTGTCACATCATGTACTTCATGCCCCTTCGCGTGCTGCGTGGTTACGATTGATGACGAAAGGCAGGCAATTCTTGGCAATCCTATTTCCTGGGTTGCTTCCATACGAATGAGTTAGTATATTTTTCCGCCTCAAGCACTGTCATACTTTCCTTTCTCAAAGCAAAGCAATACAGAAACAATGTGGAGTCCCCATGCTGAAGTTCGTTGTAGTGTTCTGTAGTCTCGTCGTTTTTCTTTTTGATACAACAGTAGCGCTGCCGCGTTTTGCGAGCCGCACCGGCGCGAAATGCCAATCATGCCATGTGAATCCTTCAGGCGGTGGCATGCGGCAAGCGTTCGGTCAGCAATACGGACGCGAAACGCTTCCCGTGCCCACATGGAGCGAAGACTTCTCGCTCGATGATTTCTCGACGAAGTTGACGGAGGTTGTTTCGGTCGGCGCGGATTTTCGCACGCTCTTCTACGTCCAGCAAATCCCCGATACGGCCGGAGGCAGAACGGGAACCGCCTCGAAATCGAACAACGCGTTCTGGCAAATGCAAGGTGACGTGTATTTGAATTTCCGTCTTGCAAAAAAAATCAACATCTATCTCGACAAAGGCATCTACAGTGGCTTCGAGATATTCGGATTGCTGAATATTCTGCCCGGTAACGGCTACATCAAGGTCGGGAAGTTTGTCCCGAACTACGGTACAAAAATAGACGATCATCGTACGCTCATTCGCGAGGTCACCGGCTTCAGCGCTGAACGCGGGAGGGCGGAACTGACGGGCGCGGAAGTGGGATTCAACGCGGGACAGGTAAATATCATGGGGGGCGTCTTCAACGCGAGGGACGGCTTCGGCGCGGGCGTTGGAGATAAAAAGGCCTTCCTCGGAAGAGTTGACGGGATGTTCAAACTCAACGAAGACGCAAC
>CAYUFU010000048.1:20907-26758 GCA_964444145.1 uncultured Chitinophagales bacterium | reverse complement strand
CCGCCGTACACCATTTCACGCCAACCGGATCCCTCGCTCGCTACTGCACGCTTGACGAACAATTCGGACCGCACCGGAAGTCTTGTCATCCAAGCGGCAACTGCAAATGTTTCGGGAACGACAACAGTACGAGTAAAGGACACGCATTCACATGGTGCACTGGACAACCCGATGAACGACGAAAATGAAATCGAGATCACTATTCGTATTTCTGCCAATGTGATCTCCTTTGCATCGCAAGTTCAGCCAATTTTCACGGCGAATTGTGTCAGCGCCGGCTGTCATCCGGGGGGCGGCGCACCGTTCTCGCTCGCAGCGGGAGAGAGCCGTAACAATCTCGTCGGTGTTGATATGCTGAATGGAGCGTGCGGCGGAAAGCGCGTTCTCGCGGGAGATGCAAACGCAAGCGGTTTGGTGAAGAAGCTCGAAGGAACCTGCGGTAGCCGAATGCCCCTCGGCTCACCGACGCCACTCTCTCCAGCAAATATCCAAGTGATTCGTGATTGGATCAGTCAAGGCGCACAAAACAATTAAGCTTCCTCTGCAACCATTTTTTCGCAAACAACGTTATATTGGTCGTACCACATCACTCACTCAAGGAGATTGAACATGAAACGAAGTGTCAGCATTGTGTTGACGATTGTCCTAGCGGTGGCAATAGCGGGCGCCGGCGATGACAAGAAAGAAGCGGCGGTCTCATTCAAGACCGGCGTCTTCCCCATCATCAAGGCGAAGTGTCTGCCCTGCCATGCAGAAGACAATTTCAATCCGAGTGAACTCTCACTCGACTCGTATGATGCACTTGCGGCTGGCGGAAAAAACGGCGTCCCGTTCAAAGCCGGAAAATCGAGAGAGAGCCTTCTGATTCAAAAGCTGGGCGAGAAGCCGCCGTTCGGCGATCGCATGCCCCTCAACTCGAAAAAGAAAATCGCCGAAGGAAAAGCCGTGTGGCTTTCGGCCGACGAATTGAAAACGATAGCAACATGGATTGACCAGGGCGCCAAGAATAATTAGTCTTGAAGCCCTGACTGTCGTCGGAGTGTTCATCAAGCCTCGTTCGGAAACGGACGAGGCTTTTTGATTTTCTCTCACAATCAATCGTTTCTCGTAACTTCTCTTCAATGAGACTCTTGTCTCCGTGCTATGGGTTGGATAACGTTGCTTCTCTACTGCCTTCTTTGGATATTTCTCCACGAGTAATCAACATTTGCTCATGCCCGAAGAACAAAAAGAACTCAACCCGACGCAACGATCTCGTATCAAGACCTTTTCGCCGCAATTCGCTGTGAAGATCTTGATCGCGTGCGGAACGATTGTACTGCTCGCCTTGATGTTCCCGCGCAGCGATACACTCGATCTCGACTACCAACCCGGCGGCATTTGGACGCGCAGTGATTTGTTCGCTCCGTTTGCGTTTCCCATCAGCCGCGACAAGCGTGAGTATGAGCAAGAGGTGGAAGCCGCAAAGGCGAGGGTCTATCCGGTTTTCAAACGCGACGAAACCGCGGTGGACCAGCAGACACGCCGATTCGACACCTTTTTTCAACGGCTGCGCGAAGCGGTGGATGCACACCGGCAGTTTCATACCTCTGCACGATCGCCGCGAGACTCTGCGCGGTTTGCGCAGTTAGCCGAGCAACTCGGCGTGAAACTACGCGAGCAGGAATGGGACGTGCTGATCGGAGTCTCCGATGCCGGACTCGACGAGATGAGGCTGCTTCTGAGCAAAACCATCAAGCAGTATCTCCGCGCCGGCATCCTCGATGTCGAAAAGAAATCACTGGCGCGGCCCGAGATTGCGCTCCGCAAGGGAACGCTGGAGGAAATTCACCCCGCTGCGTCGTTCTTCGATGCACAGGAAATCGTCGCACAGATCGAGAACGATCTCACGGCATTCTACAAACGAGACAATGACACGGTGAGCGTCGCACATAAGTTCATCGTCATGCACCTGACACCGAATGTGCAATACGATGAGCCGGCGACGCAGGAAGCACTGGAAGCCGCGCTCAAATCCGTGCCACGCACAGAGGGGGTGGTAGAAGAAGGCGAGCTGATCGTTCGAAAGAACGACCGCATTACAACAACAACCCGACGAAAGCTGGACGCACTTCACGCTGCGCGCATCGAACGTGAAGGAGGTGCGAGAGGCTCAGTGCGGTTTGGAGGAATCCTCATCCACGTTGCGATGGTAATCAGCCTGTTCGGCATTTACCTAAAGCTCTTCCGCCCGCGCATTGTTGGCAACAACCGCCGCCTCGCGCTTGTTGCGCTGCTGATCTTGTTGGAGGGATTTTTCGCCTACCTTACGCGCCTCATCAACGTTGACGCTCCGGTGGAGTATCTCATTTTCGTTCCCGCAGCCTCCATGTTACTGACAATCATCTTCGACTCACGCGTCGGGTTTTATGGAACGGTCATCATCGCGTACCTCGTCGCGGGCATCCGGGGGAACGACTATGCGGTCGCACTCGCTGCACTGGTGGCTGGTGCGCTTTCGGTGTACACCGTACGTGATGTTCGTAATCGTACGCAGATCATTCGGTCGCTCGGCTTCATCTTTCTCGGCTACGCGTTGACGATCCTCGCTCTCGGCTTGGAGTACAGCCAGCCCTGGCTCACGATGATGAACGAGTTGACGTTCGCGCTGGCAAATTCCCTCATCTCTCCCGTGCTGACGTTTGGGTTGTTGGTCTTCTTCGAAAAAGTCTTCAAGGTCACGACCGACTTGACGCTTATCGAACTGAGTCAATTCAATCATCCCTTGTTGAAACTTCTTTCGGAGAAAGCGCCGGGGACCTACCATCATAGTTTGCAAATGGCGACGCTCGCCGAGGCGGCGGCATCGGCAGTGGGAGCGAACGAAGTACTTGCGCGCGTCGGCGCGTTGTTCCATGACGTCGGCAAGATCGAGAAACCGACCTACTTTGTCGAGAACCAAAAAGGGACGCGCAATCGGCATGATAAACTCGCACCGCGCATGAGCTCGCTCATCCTGCAGAATCACGTGAAGAAAGGAATCGCCCTTGCCCGCGAGTACAATCTGCCCCAAGAGGTCGTGGACTTTATTCCGCAACACCATGGCACGACACGTATTGATTTTTTCTATCGCAAAGCGCAGAAGCTTGCCGAAAACTCAGACGACGAAACAAAGCTCGACGAAATCAACGAACAGGATTATCGCTATCCCGGTCCGAAGCCGCAGACGAAAGAAACCGGTATCCTCATGCTCGCAGACTCTATCGAAGCCGCTGCTCGGTCGCTTGACGATCCGTCGCCGCAGCGCTTGGAGCAGATGATTGACGAACTGTTCAAGAAGCGCTTCGGCGAAGGTGAATTGGACGAATGTCCGCTGACGCTGAAAGACCTGACAAAAATCAAGCAGGCGTTTCTCGGCGTGCTCGTTGGCGTCTATCATGGTCGAGTGAAATATCCTGAAGAGGATACAGCGCAGCAGCAGCACGACATTGCCGAAGCGCCGCGTCCGAAGCGCGAACGGACCAGCCGCGCAAAACAACAACCGGCAGCGATCGAACCTCTCGCAGAACCGAAACCGGTGGTTGAACCAAGCGTGGGGCAACCCGCAGCTCTGCCAAACGGCAACGGTCATGAACCAAAACCTCTCACGCCTGATGGAACATCTGTGTAGAGAGTATCTCCATTTTCTTGCATTGGAAAAAAACGCGTCGCCGAACACGCTCGCGTCGTACAAGCACGATCTACAGCGATACATTGCGTTTCTTCAGCAAAACAAGGTCGAGTCTGTTCGCGCGATCAACGATGGCCATACGTCAGGGTATCTTGCGACCCTTCGTCGCGCGGGGCTTTCGCCTCGATCCATCACGCGGGCGCTCTCGGCAATCAAAGGATTTCACAACTTTCTCGTCGGCGACGGCGTCGTGAAAACAAATCCTGCGGCATTAGTGGACGCACCGAAACTGCCGCGGGCGTTACCCCAAGTGTTGACGCCGCAGGAGATCGAAGCGATTCTCTCGCAACCGCAGCCGTCGGAGAGCGACAAAAGGAATCTCTGGCTGCGCGACAAAGCGCTGTTGGAAACGATGTACGCGAGCGGCTTGCGCGTCTCTGAAGTGGTGGGCTTGAAGCGCTCGAACGTTCTCGCGGATGAAATGCTCATCCGCGTTATTGGCAAGGGATCGAAGGAACGCCTCGTGCCGATTGGCGGCTCGGCGCTGCGATGGATCGAGCGCTACAGACGAGAATGCAGAACGCAGCTTGCGCAGCGCGCCACCTCGGAGGATACGCTCTTCCTCAACGCGCGCGGCGGACCGATGTCGCGCATGGCAGTGTGGAACATCGTCCAAGCCTGTGCGCAGAAGGCTCGCATTGAGAAAGAGGTCCATCCGCACACGTTTCGGCATTCCTTTGCCACGCATTTGCTCGAAGGGGGCGCCGATTTGCGCGCCGTGCAGGAAATGCTCGGCCATGCCGATATTGCAACAACGCAGATTTACACGCATATTGATCGTGAGTATTTGAAAGAAGTTCACCGCACGTTTCATCCTCGCGGGTAGATTGTTCCCCACGCCTTTTTTCGATCAGGGAAGACTATGAACAACAACGTACAAAGAATGCGGTTGGAAGAGCTGCGCGACGACATCGTCGGCATCGAGACGATGGTGCCGGTGCTCGACGGTTCGCAGCGCCGTTATGTATTTTTGGATAACGCGGCGAGCACGCCGACGTTTAGGCGCGTGCTGAAATGCATCGAGAACTTTCTGCCCTGGTATTCCGGGGTGCATCGAGGGACGGGATACAAATCCATCGTTGCAACGGAAGCCTTCGACCGTGCGCACGACATCTGCGGCGAGTTCGTCGGTGCAGACCTCGACACGAACTGCGTCATCTTCACCAAGAACACGACGGAGTGCGTGAACAAGCTTTCCAATCGGTTCAACTTTCAACCGGGCGACGTCGTCATCACGACGTTGATGGAACATCACTCGAACGACCTGCCATGGCGAAAGAACGCAACCGTCATCCACGTCGGCGTGCATGACGATGGGCATCTCGACCTTGCGGCGATGAAGGCGGCGATTGAGAAACACAAAGGGAAGCTCAAGCTCGTTGCGCTCAACGGCGCGTCGAACATCACAGGAATCTGTTCGCCCGTGCACGAGATTGCACGCTGGACACACGCTGCAGGAGCGAGAGTTTTTGTCGACGCCGCCCAATTGGCACCGCATCGCCCCATCAACATCCTTCCGAACGACCACCCTGAGCATCTTGACTTCATCGCGTATTCGGCGCACAAAATGTATGCGCCGTTCGGCACCGGCGTGCTCGTCGGACCGAAGGATTTTTTTGAAGGGGGGACACCTGATGCGGTTGGCGGCGGCGTTGTCACTGCAGTAACGGAGAACGAGGCATACTGGGCTGGGCCGCCGCACAAGGATGAGGCAGGAAGTCCGAACGTCATCGGCGCAGTCGCCCTTGCCGAAGCCATCAAAATCCTGCAGAGCGTCGGGATGGAGACCATTGCCGCCCATGAATTGCACTTGCTCGACTACACGTACGCGCGCATGAAAACTATCAACGGCATTCGCTTGTACGGTCCGACGGAGCGCTTCGACGACAAGGTCGGCGTCGTCACCTTCAACATCGAAGGGATGCCCGATTCGCTCGTCGCCGCAATCCTCGGCGCAGAAGCCGGCATCGGCGTCCGCAACGGATGCTTCTGCGCTCATCCGTATGTGAAGCGCATGTTGCAGATTACGCCGGCACAAGACGCATACTTCACACGCCGAATGATTGCTGGCGACAAGTCCGACATGCCGGGTATGGTGCGCGCAAGTTTCGGCTGCTACAACACCGAAGCGGACGTTGACGC
>CAYUFU010000048.1:0-20807 GCA_964444145.1 uncultured Chitinophagales bacterium | reverse complement strand
ACATCCTCGCGTTCAATGTCGAGAGCGAGCAGGAAATCGAAGTCATCAACGCCATCGCACAACGGCTGCAGAGGCGGGCGCGCATTCTCCTTCGCCTGAACCTGGACATCGACGCGGGAACCCACGCATACATTTCGACGAGCAAAAAGCAAAACAAATTTGGCGTGGCGGCGCATCGCGCAGCGGAAGTTCTGCTCGCCGCCATGCGGCAACCGCACATCGAGGTACGCGGCATTCACAGCCACATCGGTTCGCAGATCACCGACGCAGAAACGTTTGTTACCGCCGCGCAAACACTGAGCAAGCTGGTCGCTGCACTGCGCGCGGAAGGAATTCCCGTGCACGATTTGGATTTCGGCGGAGGATTCGGTGTGCAATATCACGGCGTGCTCGCACACGAGAAACTTCCACGCGAACAAGCCAACGAGACCCCGCCGGCGGCTTCGCACTTCATCAAACGCGTGCTTCCGCTGCTGAAGCAAACGGGGTGCAATCTTTCAATTCAGCCGGGCCGCGCAATCATCGCCAACGCCGGCGTCCTGCTGACGCAAGTGCTCTATCGAAAAATAGAAAACGGAAAGACGTTCATCATCGTTGACGCCGGGATGAACGACCTGATTCGCCCGAGTCTCTATCAGGCGCACCATCAAATCGTCCCACTCCGATTGAACGATTTGCCGTTCGAAACTGTTGACGTAGTAGGACCGTGCTGCGAGAGCGGGGATTTTTTTGCACTCAACCGCACGCTGCCGCATGTCGAACGAGGGGATTTGTTGGCGTTAGTGTGTGCCGGCGCGTACGGTTTTGTGCTCTCGTCAAACTACAATGCCCGTGTTCGCGGCGCGGAGATTCTCGTGGATGGAACGTCGTTTGAACTGATCCGCGAGCGTGAGCGTATTGAAAATCTCTAAAGAGAATGCAAGTTCCGAGGGAGCGACTTGGGGCAGCACTCGCGTACCATCGGGAATTCAGTCATTTTCCAATATCATGTTCACAAGCAAATCATTCTCTCACCAATCCCATGGAGGAACCATGAAACACCCCGTCGTTAGCATTGCACTCGTCGCCATAACCGCGATCGTATTGAGCGCGCGTTACGGCACTGCCGCCCCACCTGCCGCTGATATCGGCAAGAAGGCGCCCACCTTCACGCTGAAGGATTACAACGGCAACGAACATTCGCTCGCGACATTTCTGCAACACAAATATACCGTGCTGATGTTCATAGCCACGCAATGTCCCGTCTCCAACGATTACAACGAGCGGATGGCGAACCTGCACAACGACTACGCCGCGAAAGACATCGCGTTCGTCGGCATCAACTCGAACAAGCAGGAGAGCATCGAGGAAATCAAAGAGCACTCCGCGAAGAACGGATTCGGATTCGTCGTGTTGAAAGATTGGAACAACGTCGTCGCCGATGCGTACGGCGCGCAATTCACACCGGAGGTGTACGTGTTGAACTCCGATGGTGTCACGGTCTATCACGGTCGTATTGACGACGGACGCAACCCCGAAAAAATCAAGACGCACGATTTGCGCGAGACGCTCGATGCACTACTGGCAGGGAAACCCGTACCAAAACCGGAAACGAAAGCGTTCGGATGCACAATCAAACGTGTCAAGAAAGAAAGTTGATGAAGCTGTTTCTTCTCTGCATTCCCTTTTTGATGTCGGTGTATATCGTTCAGGCGCAGACCCCAGAGTCTGCGCCTGCGCTTCTTTCCGTTGACGCACAAGGCATCGACGCACTGCGCGCACAGCACAAGGGCAAAGTCCTCGTACTGAATTTTTGGGCGACATGGTGCACGCCGTGTAAGGAGGAGTTTCCAGCCTTCATCAAACTGCATACATCGTACGCCGGCAAGGGGCTTGCCGTCGTGTTCGTTTCGATTGACGACGATGACCCAAAGACGAAGAAGCAGGCTCTCGCGTTCTTGCGCAAACAACATGCGCCCTTCCCCTCCTACATCAAAGTAAGCGGCGACGACGAGCAGTTCATCAACGCCGTGCACCCAAAGTGGAGCGGCGCTGTGCCGGCAACGTTTGTGTATGACAGACGCGGAGCTCTTGTCACGATGAAATTCGAAGAAATGAACTTCATGGAACTCAACCAGCTTCTTGAACCGCTTCTCCGTTGAAACTGACTCACCCTTTCGCTATTATGCGTGAGCAGGTTCATTAAGTAGATGCCACAGGAACAAGTGACAGACCTCCTCGACGTGTGCCACCGTCTCTACGCCCGCGGCATGGTCACGGCAACCGACGGCAACGTCAGCGTTCGCCTCGCGAACGGCAATATACTTGCGACACGTTCGGGTATCAACAAGGGGATGGCGGGCGAACGTGATCTGGTTGAAGTAACGTTGGATGGAACGCAGGTCGGCGGCAGCGGCAAACCCTCTACCGAACTTGCAATGCATCTCTATATCTATCAACAGCGGCCCGATGCGAATGCTGTGGTGCATGCGCATCCGACCTATGCAACAGGATTTGCAACGGCGCGCGTGCCCCTTGTCGGCTGCGTCTTTCCTGAAGTGATTGTTGGGCTGGGAGCGATTCCCCTGGCGGAGTACGCAACGCCTTCGACGCACGAAGTCCCCGCATCGCTCGCACCGTTTGTGAACAACGCGGAAGCGATTCTCCTCGCCAATCACGGTGCCGTGACGTTTGGACCCACTCTCTACGACGCGTATTTCAAAATGGAAAAAGTCGAGCACGCCGCGCACATCACCTTTATCGCAACGATGCTGGGCGGCGCGCATACGTTGAGCGAGCAGGAGTTGGAAAAGCTGCGAAGCGTCAGCAGGCAAAGTTACGGAAAGGATTTTTCTGAGAAGATCGCATGCCAGCTCGGCGAGCAATCCTCTTCCGAAGAAATCAGTGAGGACCAACTGCACGCGTATGTCGAACGGATTCTTCGAGAACGCGGAATTCAATGATCCATCAATCCAATCACGTAAGTATCCCTTGACAGGTTCATCAGGAAGGAAACTCCGGGTCGGTGTCATCTTCGGCGGCCGCTCCGGCGAACATGAGGTGTCGCTCGTCTCCGCAACGTCCATCATCAACGCTCTCGACAAAACCAAATACGACGTTGTCCCAATCGGTATCACGCATGAGGGACGATGGATCAGTTCGGACGAATCACTGAAGCTGTTGAAATCGCGCAGCGGACTTGAGCGAGAACCTGAGCGCTTTCTCGCTCCCGAGCCGAATCGGCAATCGCTCATTGCGTTGAATGGCGAACCAAGCGGCGGAAAACTTGACGTGATTTTTCCGGTGGTGCACGGAACGTTCGGCGAGGATGGAACGCTGCAAGGCTTGCTGGAGCTTGCGAGCATCCCGTACGTCGGGGCAGGCGTGCTCGCGTCGGCGGTGGGAATGGACAAAATCATTCAGAAGCAACTACACAAACACGCTGGACTCCCGGTGGTGAAGTTCGATTGGTACTTGTCCAGCGAATGCGCCGAGAAGCCGAGACAGGTTGCGACGCGCATCGAAAGGAAATTCACATATCCCGTTTTCGTCAAGCCGGCGAATACCGGCTCAAGTGTCGGCATCTCGAAAGCCCACAACCGAAAGGAGCTCCACGCCGCTCTTGCACTCGCCGTGCAATTCGATCGCAAGGTCATCGTCGAAGCCAGCGTCAAGAATGCTCGCGAGATCGAAGTGAGCGTGCTCGGCAACGACAAGCCGATTGCATCGATCCCGGGCGAGATCATTCCATCGAACGAGTTCTACGATTACGACGCGAAATACGTTGATGGGAAATCCGTTGCCGTCATTCCCGCAAAACTCCCAACGTCCATCGTGAAGAAATTGCGGGAGCTTGCTGTGAAGGCGTTCACCGTGTTGGATTGCGCGGGCATGGCGCGTGTAGATTTTTTTGTCACGAAGAACAGCATCTATCTCAACGAGATCAACACGATTCCCGGCTTCACTTCCATCAGCATGTATCCGAAACTGTGGGAGGCATCCGGCATATCGTACACGGAACTTCTCGACAGACTCATCCAACTCGCTCTCGATCGGCATCGGCAAGCGAGCGCTCGTCGGACAAGCTACGAACCGCGGAGCGAGTGGCACACGCGATAGCAACGCGGCGAGACCTCGCGGCTGCCGAATCTTTAGAAGTACCGTACGCTCATTGCTTGTCTTACTTCTCGCTCTTGGCGGGCGCACCAGGTTTCCACGGCATCGCCGGAGTCACAGCCGGCTCGGCGTACCGATCGCCGAACACATTCATGCCTGCAACACTCTGATGCCGAAAGTAGATTTGCCCCTGTGCGCCAACCGCGCGCGATGAAGTGATCTGGTCGGCGATCTGTGCGAAGATGTCGGGCTTATATGCGCCAATCGAAATGTAGATGTGCCTGCCGTGCGAGTTTTTCAGCCACGAGCGCGCGACGTATGCAAAATCAGGACGATGCGCATTGAACGCAAGCGCCCAATATACTTGCGGCGCGAGATAATCGAGCCAGCCATTCTTGAGCCAGCGAGGTGCGTCCTGATAGTACCAATCGAAGGCGCCACCGCTCGTGTTGCCGTTCGGCTGTGGGCTGATGCTCCCGTTGTAGTTGCCAACAGGTGCCGCTCCGACTTTCAGTTTCGGCTTTACGGAGATGATTGCTTTGTATGCCTCTCTCACGAACGCGCTCACGTTGTCGCGCCGCCAATCCGCAAGCGATTTGCCGTCGCCATACCATCTGAATGCCTCTTTGTCGGCAAACTCTTTTCCCGGATAGCGAATGAAATCAAAACAAATGCCGTCAATATCGTACCGCTTCACGATATCCATCACGACACGCAGCGTGTATGCGCGCGCGTGTGGAAGACCGGGATTGAGCCACGCCTCTTTATCGTAATAGACTGTCCACTCCGGATAGGCGCGTGAGGGATGCTCACGCGAACCCGGCGCCGGTACGCCGAGCGGCATCTGTCCGCGAATCTTGAACACGTTCACCCACGCGTGCACTTCGATGCCGAGCCGATGCGCCTCTTCGAGCACGAACGCAAGCGGATCCCATCCGGGGTCCTTCCCCAGCGTCCCGGTTAGATGTTCTGCCCACGGCTCGTAATTCGATTTGTAGTATGCATCGCCGCGCGGGCGGACCTGAAAAAAGAGTGCATTGAGATGCGCGGCTTTCATGTCCGTCAGAATTTTCCTGAGCGATGCTTGCTGTTCACGCGGGTCGAGCGATGTGGGCCAATCGAGCTTGTTGGAAGTTGTGAGATAAACGCCGCGGAGTTCTTGGCGCAACTCTCGTTGAGAAGCCGCTTCGCATCGAAGGAAGAAACAGAGAACGAACCAGAAGGGAACAAATCCCCGCGTTGTGTGCACGCCAATACCGTCGGATGCTATCTCAGAGCACGCGCTTCCTTATTTCAACATGATGAGCTTGCGTGACAACACCGCGTCTCGGGTCACAAGTTGGTACAGATAGACGCCACTCGAAAATTTTTCCGCAAGCTGCGATGATGAGAGTAGAGCCTCGTAACGACCTGGTTGCAATTCCGCGTCGACAAGCACGACGATTTCGCGACCCAGCATATCGTACACACTCAAACGAACTTTGCCGGCAGTTGCCACGGCGTATCCAATCACCGTGGAGGGATTAAACGGATTGGGATAATTTTGAGAAAGCGATGTGGCAATCGGTAGAGTCGGGGGAGCAACCGAAGTCAACGGAGTGAAGTTCACATGATTGATGTATTGCAAGTTCGTTCCAACGGCAATAGTGCGCACGAGTGTTCCGTTCGTATCGAGTTCATGAATACCGGCACCGTTGGTTGTCAGAAAGTTACCGCTGGGCAATTCGTACACGCCGCGGTTGCCCGTCACGCCGCTCAATAAGCGCAGGAACGTCCCGTCCGCCGAGTAGAGACGTATGCCGGTCTGTCCGGTGCCGGAAAAATTTGCAACTGCATAACGGCCCCGAGAGATTGCGGCAATCTGCTGAGGGAAACTTGTGATCGCCGCCCAGAGAGAAAGGTAATTCCCTGAAAGATCAAACCGAATAACGCCGATGGGAGCACTGCTTGTCGTGATGAGAATGTCGTTGGACCGAAAGAGAATCGCAAACGGGCTGTTCGGACCATTACTACTGGGCGGAATAAACTGTCCGAGGTAGTTTCCTGCCGAGTCGAATTCGGCAATGCAGTTTTGATTTGCACCACTGGCAACTGTCACCAACAGCCGACCGTTCGGTCTATAAGCGTGGCCGCGAATGTTATCCAGAATCGAAGTATTGACACCACCTGCAGGTGCGAAGTAGCTGATATACACCCCGTTCGAATCGAATGCTTGCACAAGGTCTGTTATCTGGTCCGAGACGGTGATCGTACGCCGGGGACTCAGGCGCGCCTCTTTCGGCGACGCGAGCGCTACACTATTCGAGTGAATAAATGCTGTATCAACCAAGTCGCCGGTTGTCGGGTCGAACGCCATCACTTTATCAGCGGTCCAATCAGGAACGAGCAACAGGTTCCGATTGAGCATTGCACTGTTCCGTTGAGATCGCGAATTCCAATTCTGGTCTGTGATGATCGCACCACGAGGGTTGATGATTCCTCTCGCTACATCGAACCGTCGCACGACTTGCTCATAGAACAACGCAACTCCGCCTTCGAATGGATGA
The DNA here is from genome assembly GCA_964444145.1 of uncultured Chitinophagales bacterium. GTDB lineage: Bacteria > Bacteroidota > Ignavibacteria > UBA10030 > UBA6906 > CAADGV01. Next base: position 14,166 of record CAYUFU010000048.1, on the reverse strand, counting down.
GAGAAGTTTGTGATAACCGCATACACGGGCTTCCCGTCCTCGATACCAAGCGCATCAATGAGAACGCCCTGCTCAAGATACACTGTTCGTGGCAATCCTAATCTGTCGGCAAGCTGCTTGGCGCTGAAACCACGTTGCGGGTTGCGCTCGTTCTCTACCACCAATCCGTGAAACGAAATCGTCGGCGAAGCCGATGGTAAAGCAGAAAACGCCGACATGAAACCGGCGAGCATCGCAATGAGGATAGTTCCTTTCATGGTATCTCCATAGGTTACTGAACACGTTGAGAATAACTTAGTGATGATTGTAAAGAATGTCAATTCCACTTGCAGACGAGTTTACCCCTGAGATTTTTGTTGGGGCTTCAGACGCACAGCATCGTCCCGCCATTCTCCTGCGCCGCGGGAGGCAGCCTACTTCGTGGAAACTCCATCCGCATCCCCGCGCTTGCCCCAGTAGCAGCAGAACACTTCGCGTACCGCTGCCGAGTATTCTTTACACCAGCCGTCAGAGTCCAAAGCCAAACGTAGATTGAATCTCACTCACCCCCTCCCTATATTGATTGCGGCATCCCCTGTGAGCAAAATCCATTCGAAATACATCTGCCAAACCTGCGCGTACGAATCACCGCGATGGATCGGCAAGTGTCCGAACTGTAACGGTTGGAACACGTTCGTCGAAGAACTCGTTGACCGCACCAAACCGAAAGCGAAGCAGTCAGCCAACATCAAGAACATCTCCTCGCCGACACCGCTTGTGGATGTTACCGCAAGTGATGAGCCGCGCACCTCGACAGGCATTCCTGAATTCGATCGCGTGTTGGGCGGCGGCATCGTCGCGGGTTCCGTCGTGCTCATTGGCGGCGACCCGGGCATCGGCAAATCTACGTTGATGATGCAGATGGCGGCAGGTCTCTCGTCGCAGATTGTACTCTACATTTCAGGCGAAGAGTCGCTCAATCAGATCAAGCTGCGCGCCCAACGGCTTGCAATGACACCATCCAAGAACCTGTTGCTGCTCGCCGAAACAAGTTTGCATCTGATCGCCGCTCTCCTTGAGCAAACGCATCCCGACCTGATCATCGTTGACTCGATTCAAACGATGTATCGTCCCGAAATGGAAAGTGCACCCGGCACCGTGAGTCAGGTGCGTGAGGCAACAGCCCTCTTCATGCGCTTTGCAAAGGCAAATGAGATTCCGGTCTTTCTCGTCGGTCACGTCACGAAAGAAGGCGTCATCGCTGGACCGAAAGTGGTCGAGCACATGGTAGATACGGTACTGCACTTTGAAGGAGAACAACACTACGCGTATCGCATTCTGCGTGCGATGAAGAACCGCTTCGGTTCAACAAACGAAATCGGGATTTTCGAAATGCACGACAACGGCCTGCGCGAAGTTGCAAACCCTTCTGAAGTATTCTTGTCCGAGCGAACATTCGGCGCGTCCGGTTCGGCAGTGGTTGCAAGCATGGAAGGAACACGGCCGCTCTTGCTCGAAGTGCAAGCACTCGTCTCGCCGACGAGCTACGGCATCCCGCAGCGCACCGCGACAGGTTTCGACTCGAAACGTTTGCAGATGCTCCTCGCCGTTCTCGAAAAACGGGTCGGGCTTCACATCGGGCAGTACGATGTCTTCGTAAATGTCGCGGGCGGCGTGAAAACCTCCGAGCCTGCAATTGATTTGGGAATGGCGCTCTCCATCGTATCGTCACTCCACGATGTACCCGTTGATGCGCAGGCGGTCGCGATCGGCGAAATCGGGTTAGGCGGCGAGATTCGAACCATCAATCAAATCGAGAAACGGGTCAGCGAAGCGAGGAAGTTAGGATTCAAGCGCGTCGTCATTCCAAAAAACAATCGCAAAAGCGTGAAGGTGAACGGTGAAATCGAATTCATCGAGGTGGAGAGTGTTGAGGATGCGATTGCAAGGGTTATCGGTCATTAGGTATTTCTCATTCTCTCTGTCCAATGAGAACACTGATCAAGCCATCCGTGATTGTTTCCATGAACGCTCGCCGTGAATTGATCGGCAACGGCGCGATCATCGTCAACGGCGACATCATCGAAGCGATTCTCGACGAAGCGGCAGTGCGCTCGCTGCAAGGCTTCGAGGGCGAGGTTATGAACGCGCCGTCGTTGGTCGCAATTCCCGGCTTCATTCAAACGCACATACATCTCTGCCAAACACTTTTCCGCGGGCTTGCGGATGATTTAGAACTCCTCGATTGGCTACAACTGCGCATTATGCCGTTCGAGTACGCACACGACGCGAAGTCCATGTACGCCTCGGCGATGATCGGCATCGCAGAGCTTGTTCGCTCGGGTACGACGACGATCATGGATATGGGAAGTATGCATCACGAGGAAGAAGTGATTCGCGCCGTCACCGAGACCGGCATGCGCGCATTCGTCGGCAAGGCGATGATGGATGTCAATGAGTTGTACCCGAAACTCCAAGAGCCGACGAACGCCGCGATCGTGTCAACGCTCGATTACGCGAAGCATGCTCACAATACATCGAACGGGCGCATTCGCTATGCGGTTGCACCGCGCTTCGTTCTCTCCTGCACCGATGAGCTGCTGCAAGAGGCGTACCGCATGACGAGGGATTTCCCTGGTATGCTTTTTCATACACACGCCGCAGAGAATCGGCACGAGATGGCTGCTGTGCGCGAGCGGTGCCACATGGGCAACATCGAATACTTCGAACATCTCGATATTCTCCATCAGAACACCTGTCTCGCTCACTGCATTTGGTTGAATGATCGAGAAGTGGATCTGTTGAAGACGCGTGAGGCAAACGTCCTTCATTGCCCCTCGTCGAATCTGAAACTCGGCTCGGGCATTGCCAACATCCCCCGTTTTCGCGCGCAGGGAATCACGGTCTCACTCGGTGCCGACGGCGCGCCGTGCAACAACACGCTCGACATGTTCACAGAAATGCGGCATGCCGCGCTGATACAAAAGCCAATCCACGGGCCAACCGCGATGCCTGCGAAGGAGATTTTTCACATGGCAACACTCGGCGGTGCTGCGGCACTTGGCATCCTCGACGAAGTCGGCAGCCTCGAAGCCGGCAAGAAAGCCGATATCGTATTGTTGGATTTGAATCGTATCTGGAATCCAACCTTGCCGAGCAACGACGACGGATTGTATTCATCCATCGTCTATTCAGGCTCTGCCGAAAATGTTCACTCGGTGATGATTGATGGACGCTGGGTATTCCGCCATCATCATCATGTCGGTATTGATGAAGAGGCGCTTGCCGCCGAGGCACGGGTCCACTTACGAAAACTGGTTGGGCGAGTCAACGCGTGATCATCGAATGGATTGGCTATGTCGGCGTCATCGCATTTGCGCTTGCGTGGATTCCACAATCTCTTGACACGATACGCGCCGGTCGCTGCGACGTGAACGTGACATTCTTGCTCCTTGCTGCGCTGGGCAGCTTTGCGTTGATGGCATACTCTTTCCTTCGTCATGACACGGTGTTCGGCATCGTCAACGCAATGACGACGATGGGCGCGCTGGTGAACCTGTTCTATAAATTCTTTCCTCGAGTCGGTCCCCGATGAGAACGCTTGTTCTCGCCACACATAACAAACAGAAGGCAGAGGAGCTTTCGGCGTTGCTCGGTGGAACGCAGATCGAAGTGCTCACGCTCGATAGCTTTCCACATATCAACGCGGTCGTCGAAGATCAACCGACGCTCGAAGGGAATGCCCTCAAGAAAGCGCGCGAAGTGTTTCGACAGACGAATCTTCCCTGCCTTGCGGACGACACCGGACTTGAAGTGTTTGCACTCGACGGAGCTCCCGGCGTGTATTCGGCGCGGTACGCCGGCGCCGCCGCAACATATGACGACAATTGCCAAAAACTACTCGTTGCACTACGCGGCATTCGTGAGCGTGAAGCGCGGTTTCGGTGCGTGCTTGCGTTCGTCGCACCGCGCTTCGGCGAGAAAATTGTCGAGGGGACGTGTTTCGGCAGCATCACTGAATCGCCGCGCGGCTCGAACGGCTTTGGCTATGATCCAATCTTCCTTCCGACTAGTTACACGCAAACGCTCGCCGAAATGAGCTTGGATCAAAAGAACACCTTGAGCCATCGAGCGAAGGCGCTGCGAGCAATGCAGAATGTTTTGCTTGAATATTTCAATTTACTTGTCTCAAAGTCTTGAAGTTCCCGCCGCCGTGTCTTATCTTTGTACATCACGCAGCATTTTGATTTGTCCATCGTTCGCAAAGGCAAGCGCAAACCTCTGTGGGTCTACACTGCCGAGGGAATTCTTTGGCGCGTAGTCCCAACAGGACACGGCCTACTGGTCTGCGAGACGCGCGACAGGGAAAGAAAACTGACTCGCTTCGTTGCGATCAGCCAAGCAGATGGACGAGTTGCATGGCAGACAGCTCCGTTCGATTGGTGGCTTGGAGTCGAGGCAGTGTGCGGCGGCGTCTTGCTTCTCCACAAGTTCGCACAACCCGATATGCCTGAGCATCGCGGCATGTTTGCACTTGATGTTGAATCGGGGCGGCAACTTTGGCGCGACGATGATCTGACATTTGAGGGGGTGGCTGGCGATTCGTTCTTTGCGTCCCGACGGCGGTTGAGCGGCGCGCAACTGTTTCAGTTTGATGCCCGCTCTGCTGCTACGTTACGAGAGGTCGCTCCCGGCGCGTTGCAGCAGACCGTCGGCAGCGGCGAAACGAACGGGCGATTGTTCCCTCTGCATTTGCTGAACCTTCAGATGGAGCGCTCAGGAGTAGCCGCAAGGATTCTGCCCCATGTAAACATGGAGGGCGTCGTCGGCGCGGTGGAGTATGTTGACTTGGGAAACACGCTCGTTGTGAGCTTCCATGAGCGGCAGTCAGCCTCTGCAGACGAACGCCACATGTTTGATCATCGCTTGATCATTGTATCCAACGACGACATTGTTTATTCCGACATCATTGCCCGCAATACGTCGGCGATTGTGCCGGAAAGTTTTTTTGTCGAAAATGACATAGTGTTTTTCGTTCACGAACGGACGATGCTGACTGCTGTACAATTGTGAGACATAGGCAATGAAGGCAACTGCCGAACGCATGGCAAAAATTCCATCTCCACTTTCCGCTCAGCAAGAGTTCAAGCGCATCAATATCAAACAGGTTGACGCGTTCACCGACACACCGCTCAACGGTAATCCCGCAGGGGTCGTGCTGAATGCACACAGCCTGAGCGATCACCAAATGCAGGCAATTGCCCGAGAGATGGCAGTACCCGAAACGGCATTCCTCCTTCCCCCCTCGGTACCGAGCGCCGATCTTCGCATTCGATGGTTCTCCTCTGAGATGGAAGTACCTCTTTGCGGCCATGCAACAGTCGCGAGCTTTCACGTGATGGCGGAAGAAGGCATGTACGATATGGTGGAACCAGGGAGGTACGATTTCAAGCTGGAGACGAAATCCGGAGTACTGCCCGTGCGCGTCGAGAAAGGGATTGCGGGCACTGAGGTTTTTTTCGGCTTGCCAAAGCCGGAGTTTATCCGTGCAGGACAGTTCAAGCTCGATTTGATGCGCATTCTTAATATCACCGTCGAAGAGTTCGATACGCGCATGCCAATCGTGATGACGAACTATCTGTTCGTGCCCGTGCGACGACTTCACACTATTTTTTCTGTGAAGCCGAATTTCTTCGCCCTCGCTCAGTTGCTGGCAAATAGAAACCTGCTGGGCTTGTGCGTGTTTACTACCGAAGCGATCGAGCGAAAATCTTCTGTGCACTCACGATTCTTCGCACCGACAGTCGGCATCAACGAAGATCCGGCAACAGGCTCCGCCAATGGTCCACTCGGCGTGTACCTCTACGAGCAAGGCATGCTCGACGATAAGGTCATTGGCGACACCCTCACGATCATCGGCGAGCAGGGAGACGTGATGGGGAGGAAAGGACGCATCACGATCCAGATGATCATCAAGAACAAAGCAGTGGTAAGCGTCGCGGTCGGCGGCAGAGCAGTCACGACACTCGACGGCGAGATGATTATTCCGTAAGCAGTCGCTCGATTGCTTCTTCCGTTTGCTCGTACGCGCCTTCGCCGATGTGAACGTAGCGGATCACACCTTTCTTATCAATCACGTACATCACGGGCCAATAGCGCTGCTCGTACGCATTCCATGTTTCGTAACGGTTGTCGGTGACAACGGGATATTCGATTCCCAGCGCCCTCGTTCGCCGCTTCACGTTTTCGAATTGCTTTTCGCTTTCGAACTCCGGCGTGTGAACGCCGATGATAGTGAATTTCTCGTTCGCAAACTGCTTGTGCCATTTGTTCATCGAAGGAATCGTGTTACGGCAGTTGTAGCAACCGAACGTCCAGAACTCGAGCAACACAACATTGCCCCTAAGCGCGGAAAGCGAAAGAGGTTTCGAGTTTATCCAATCGCCCTGCGCGAGTTCGGGGGCGCGTTTTCCAATCCAGTTCTCGCCGGAAAGAGACATCGAAAATGCCACTGCGACGGCAATCAATGCTGAGAGTTTCATCTGCGTAAGCCTTTCATCGTTACCACAATTAACGCCTCAACGATTGCAAAAGTATCACGCGCGTTGCTTGGGACACGTGAAACCTGTATATTGGGATGGCGTATTGTGAGCCAGCCGCTCTGCAAACTGGGGCCCCGTAGCTCAATTGGATAGAGCAACAGCCTTCTAAGCTGTAGGTTCCGCGTTCGAGTCGCGGCGGGGTCACAGCGCAATAGCAAATGTTGGAAGCTGGATTGCGAGACTGGCGCATGTCACTCTTCAATCAATAATCCAAAACTGAATCAAGCCCCCATCGTCTAGAGGCCTAGGACACGAGCTTTTCAAGCTTGTAACACCGGTTCGAATCCGGTTGGGGGCACGTACGTTACAGCGAACATTTTCCCTCCTGCTCACACCGTTGCCATCAGTTGCGCGTCAAACATGTTTGCGCCAACTCACGTTGCACGTTCCACCAGAATCTTCATTGTCGTTCAACAACAAGAATGGGACGTGACTTCGTCTGGTTCATGGACAACCTCGAACAGAGAAGGGCGACAAACTCTCCTTTCTGCGGCGATTCGTTCAAGGGTGGGATAAAAACACGAACGCCCTGCACATGCAGGGCGTTCGGAGAATGAGAAATCGTATCTCGTTAACTGTCAGTCTTGAGATAGAACGGGAGTTGCTGGCGCATACGTTCACGGCGTGCGCGATAAGCCATCTCACGTTTCTTGCAGCTCGGGCAGCGGTATGCCCCCACCTGTCCCCGAAACTCGTTACCGCAGTCTCGACAGATGGTAGAGCCGCGTTTCTTCATTCGTGCGTCACCTTTGTAATTCATAGAGCGATTTCTCCTCACACAATATAACTGATAATTAGGAGAAATGGTTCAGGAGAGGCCGGCGAGGGGGGCGGAAAGTTTGCATTTTTTCCTTTATTTGCAAGCGCGGAAATTAATTTTTTTTAGTTGACTCCGAAATGTCAAGTAGAGTCCTCCTGAGAAGCATGTTGCCGCCAATGCGCGCACATTGCTCCAGAGTGTTGCCGATAATCCCATGATACGAAAGCGCAGGACATTGGGCAGAGGGACAGAAGCCTCGGACACGTATCGCACGATCTGGCAAACGGTCCAGAGAATTCCAAAAGGAAAAGTTGCAAGCTATGGACACATCGCCCGCTTGAGTGGGTTCCCCTCGCAGGCGCGGCTCGTCGGGTACGCGTTGCACAACCTTCCCCGCGGGATTGACGTGCCGTGGCAGCGCGTGATCAACTCGCAGGGGAGAATTTCTTTTCCCGAACATTCTCCATCGTACCGCCGCCAGCGCATGTTGTTGGAGAAGGAAGGGATTGTGTTTATCAACGGCAGAATTGATTTGAAGCGCTTTGGATGGAAGAACAACTTCGGGACAAGAAGATGAACTCGGCTGTGCGAGCTTGCACATACGCCAACGAACATCATGTTCAGCAGAAAGAACGTGATGACAAATTCCTTGGAGTGAATCAATGAAAAACCCAACGCGTTGCGCGTGGTGCGGCACCGACCCGCTTTACGTTGCCTATCACGACAACGAATGGGGTGTGCCCGTTCACGACGACGGGAAGTTGTTCGAGATGCTGAATCTCGAAGGCGCACAAGCAGGCTTGAGCTGGATTACAATTTTGCGGAAGCGAGAACACTATCGCAAAGCATTTGACAACTTCGACGCAAAGAAGGTTGCAAAATACGATTCGAAGAAAGTGAAGACGCTTTTAGCCAACGAAGGCATCGTTCGCAACAGACTGAAGATTGCTGCGACAATTGAAAACGCCAAGGCTTTTCTCGCAGTGCAAAAAGAATTCGGCTCGTTCGCCACATACATCTGGCAATTCGTCGGTGGCAAGCCCATCCGAAATTCTCCGCGTACGATGAAAGACATCCCTGCAACAACCGCCGAGTCCGACGCAATGAGCAAAGACCTCAAGCGGCGCGGCTTCACATTCGTCGGCTCAACGATTTGCTACGCATTCATGCAAGCATGCGGGTTAGTGGATGACCATACGAGGGATTGTTTTCGCTACAAGCGGAGGTTTACTCACCACGGCACACCGCGCTTGCGAAGGAGCACCTGAGAGTCGGAAAACCCAAGCCGTGCCGCTGTGCGAAACAGTGTGAGAGACTTGATGCTGTCCCGCGTCGCACTGAGGACACCCAAGTTGTGAAATGCCTTCGCGTACGATGGGTCGCAAGCAATTGCGTTCGTGAATGCGCGCTCGGCGTTGGCACCATCGCCCTCTTCGACGAGCAACACGCCGAGATTGTAATGAGCGTCTGCATTGCAGGAGTCGAGCGTGAGGACCGCAGAAAAATTTTCCCACGCTTTGTCTTTGTTGCCCGCAGTGTAGTATGCTCCGCCCAAGTTGATACGCGCATCGAGAAATGTCGGTTTCATATACGGCTTGCGGGTGTCGTGTTCTTCCTTCGTCTTCGGTGCGTAGCGAAGCACCTGCGTCCAGACCTCGATGGAGTTTTTCCAGACGCCCGTATGCCGGATTGTTCGGTAGGAGCTGACTGCGCAGATTGCAAGGAGCAGCACTGCGAACATTTCTCGTTGAAACAGTTTTCCTCTTGAGATCGCCGACTTGCGCCACAGCCACTCGATGAACCCGCCCGTCAGCACGAACAAACTAAGCGTCGAGAGATACGAGTAACGATCTGCAAGCGGCTGCATGCCCGTACGCAAGCCGAGCATCGTCGGCAGCACCATCAGCGCGTAGCAGAGCAGCGCGCTCACAACTCCTCGCCGCTGCTTCTTCCACAGAACGAAGCACCCGTACGCAGTTGCTCCAATGGCGAGGGGCGAGACGTAGAGCAGCCAACGTTCTAATTCAGGGTAGATGGGAATCAGGTCAAGCGGTACGATGAGCTTCCATACATAGAAACATAGGGCGTACAGCGGCAGGAGGATGCGCTCGATCCAATTCAATTCAACCAACACGTTCACAGTTCCACCGGACGCGGCAAGCATCGTTATCACGCCGACGATGATGCTCAACGCGAAATACGGCGCTTTTTTCACGAGCGTTTCTCTGAGTGACAATCGCCGAAGCGATTCGTTGCGCGACAGCCACACATCAACGGCAAGGAGCACGAGCGGCAGCGGCGCGGCAGCGGGCTTCGCCATCAACGCGAGCGCAAAGAGCGCAACGGAAATCCGTCGCCATCTCCCCAGTCCCGACATTCGCCACCGCACGTATGCGCCGACGCTAGGTATCAGAAAAAACGCGCAGAGCAAATCTTTCCGTCCCGAAACCCACGCGACCGACTCGACGCGCTGCGGATGCATCGCAAAGAGCATCGCGCCGATCGCACTGCCAACGACGATCGAAGGCGCAAGCCTGTAGAACAGCGGGCGAACATCATCCGCTGTTTGGCTCGCATCGAAAAGAAGTAGGCAGACAAGAAACAAGAGGGTCGCGTTCGCAGCGTGCAGCACAACATTCGTCAGGTGATGTCCCTTCGCATTCCATTCCCATATTGCAAAATCGGCAGCGTGGGAAAGCAGTGTCAACGGAATCCACGCGTAGTAGTGCGACTGCGTGAACATGCTCTCGATGTTGTCTGCGGAGAGAGTCTGCACAAGCGGATTGTTCACGACATACACATCGTCGTCCCAGTTGATGAACTCGGCGTGAACGGAGTTCACGAACGACATCATCGTCGCAGTGAAGATGAAAATGGATGCGAGGACTATGAGGTAGCGATGAATCGGTGGTGCGCTGTCGGGCTGTTTCATTGACGACAAGATAACGACTTCTCGTTAGAGCGACAAGAGAACCGAGAACACGAGTTTACCCAAAACCGAGGTCCCGTTGCTGAGGAACACGAAGGAACACAGCGCCATTTTTGTTGATTGTCGTTGTGAACCTTCGTGGGCTTCGTGGAAAAACATTTCGGTTGATGCTAACGAATACTCCCGCCCCAAAGGAAATGCTTTTCTACTCGGTTGGACGGATGTCGAAAAACGATAAACGCTTTCGAAATCGAAAGGCTCTTCGAAAGCTCTCTGAGTTTTCTGAGGTCGAACAAACTTGGCGTTTCCTTCACTTCGATTGCAAGCTTTCTATCGAGTACAAAGTCAATCTCCCTGCCTGTCTTGCGCGAGTAGTAGCAAATGTCCCCCTTGTGCAACAGTTGATTCAATATCGAATTCTCGAATTGGGTCCCGCTGTCGATGTCTCCCAACATGTTGAGGATTCCGTTATCGGAGAAGAACAGTTTTGGCGCTTTCACGATTTCTCTGTCACTGCTTCTTGAGATAACGGGAATGCGTCTAATCAGATACGTGTGTTCGAACAAATTGAAATAATTGTACACCGTCGGACGGGAGAGCCCCGTGACGGAAGAAAGTTTCGAGTAGTGTACTCGCTTTGCGGTTCGTGAGGCCAACGCTTTTAACAACGCGTAAACGTTTTGAATGTTTGTAAAGTCGGTAAACGTGCGCACGTCTATCTTGATATAGGAATCAAGGGTATCGCGCAGCAAATCTTTCTTCAATGAAACAGTCTTACCAAGCACGACTTCGGGAAATCCGCCGAAACGGATGTACTCTTCGTAATGTCGCTTGAGCCGCTCATACTCAGCGCGAAGGAAAGGAAGCGAAGGAAACTGCGAGGGCTGATGCTCGACTTCTTTGAACGTGAGGAATTCAGCAAACGTGAGAGTCGCCAATTCGAAGAGCTTCTTTCTTCCTGCGAGAGATTCTGTGAACTGCCCTTTCAGATAGTACGAACTCGAACCTGTGACGATGAACTTGATAGGATAGTTGTCGTAGAGATACTTGATAACACTGACGATTTCGGGAAGCAGCTGAATTTCATCTATCGCAAGATATACCTTCTTCTTGAATGAGATCCCTTTTGCTTCGATGGCAAGAACAATATTGTCATAATTCGTTTCACTGAAGAGCAGGCGATTGTCTGCCCGCTCGAGATCGAAGTACATCTTGTTTGGCGAGGGGATGCTGTCAAGGAGCGTGCGCACCAATGTGGTCTTGCCCGACCTTCGCAAGCCGGTGAGAACTGTAATCTGTCGAGCCGAGAGATGGCGTTGAAGCTCGCTAAAGATTGTTCGCTCGTAGTACATACGCAGCACAATATGCGGTTTTTGCGGGTCCATGTCAATTACTATTTGTAAAGTATGACTTTACAAATAGTAATACTATGTGTAAAGCCATACTTACGCGCAGGTTCCCGCAGTATGGTGCGTTATTTCAGTACGAGCATTCGCTTTGTCGAAGTGAATCCGTCGGATGTGAGACGATAGAAGTACATTCCGCTTGCAAGACTCGACGCATCGAATTCTCTTGTGTGTTTGCCCGGCGCCTTCGGTTCATTCACCAGCGTTGCAACCTCTCTTCCCAACACATCAAATACTTTCAACGACACAAATCCCGAAACCGGAATCCCGAACCGAATGCGCGTCGTCGGGTTGAACGGATTGGGATAATTCTGCTCGAGCGCAAACTCCTTCGGCTCTCCGATCTTCTCATCAAGAGCGGTGGCACCGGCATAGCTGAATTTCAGAATGCGCGAGGAGAACTTGATCTCTCCAACCCAAAGTGCATTTCCTATCGAGAGCAGCGCGGCGGGCATGAACAATCTGTTCACGCCAATTGCCGGCCGAATGTTTGCTAACGACGATTGCCCTAAGACGATCACGCGTGTCGGGTCGCCGGCATCGGTAACGTTGCGCCAAGCGTACACGGCGTTTCCATTGGTGTTGGCAATCGCAAAGGAGCCGTTGAACGTGATAGCGGCGGTTGTTAGATTCAGCGGAAGCTGAGGCGAGGGACCCACCGTTCTCCATGGCTGCGGGTTTGTGCTTGCAGCAATATCGGCAACTCGATAGATGTATGTTATCGAAGTACCTTGCACTGTCGCGCAGAAATATGTTCCGTCGCTGTGAAGATTGTTGAGCGCGACGCCAGGCACCGTGAGGGTCCTGAACGGATTCTCACCTCCGCTAACGGGTAAGCCGATCCAAACAAAAATCTGCCCGCTGCCATCGGCAAGATACAGGTACAAGCTGTCGAGCGCTACGCCGCGCAGATCCTGAAACGTTGCACTACCGATCGTGTTCGTGAAGATACGGGTTGGGGCTTCGCCGTTCAGTGGAAGGCTCTCCCAGATTGCCACGCGAGTCTGACCTGCCACCACAAGCTTGCCGTTATGCAGAGCGTTATCTTTCGGCTCGGAATCAAAACCAACCGTGCGCAGTGAAATCTTTCTACTTGGCGCTGCCCCGCTTGTCGTCGGGATCGCATTCCAGATCCAAAGCTCTCTATCAAACCCGGAAGAAGCGAAGAGCCGCGTGCCATCGCTCGCAAGCACGGGATTCTGAATGTAATTGATCGAATCGAGTGTGTTGATGTTCACCGCAGAACTGCCCAGCGCAAAGTTCGGCTGTGCTGTTGAAGTCGTGGGCACAGAATTATAGACGTGCACATTGTTGCCGTTGTAATTGTTCACGTACAGTCTCCCGCCGGCAAACACGGCATCAACACCGTCGCCGTTGCTGTAGTAATTGTTGCGGATAGTAATGTCGGGATTCTGCGATGCTGTTGTCGGCATGGTGTTCCAGATGTAGAGGTTCATCAGCCCACCGGCGACAAGTTTGCCATCGAGCAGCTTGACGCCTTTGATCCATTCGTCGCGATAGAAATCGTATGGCTGGTTTGCCGCCGTCGGATATGAGTTCCAGAAAAACGTTCCCGCTCGGTCGCCGTTCACTCGCGCATTGTGGTCGCCAACGAAGAAGTACGTCGAACCGTCGCTGGAAATATTGCGCGGCGTCCCGAACTGCGGGAGGCGAATAACATAGTCGGGCGGCTGATTGTCAGCCGTGGGAAGCGAGTTCCAGAAAAGGATCCCCACATTCGCGCGCGTGGAGGTTGCCGCCAACTTCGTTCCATTCGTCCACACGCCCCAGGGCCACTCACAGTTGCCGATCCCGAGTTGTGTGAGTTTGATCTCGATGCTCGCGGCCTGTCCGTTTTGGGTTGGGAATTGATTCCACAACAAGATGCGGTCGTTCTCCGTGTCGGCAATGACGAGCACGCCATTGCTTGCCGCAGACGCGTTGCCAGGCCAGTTGAGATTCCTCTTGGTCGTTCCCGGATTGTTCGCCGTGAAGTTCGGCTGACCCACCACGAGGTCGGGCGGCGAGTTCCACTGCGTCGGCAACGAATTCCACACGAGCACGCGATTGTTGAAGCGGTCACAGAGAAGAAAGCGCGTTCCATCAGACGCTAATCCGCTCGGATGATTGTAGAGGAATGCACCCCCGGTATTGTTGAAATCCACCCCCGACAACATCACGTCGGCATCTTGTCCCGGTGCAAACCACGATTGCGCACCAAGCCGCATTGATGTAAGAAGTACGATGGCAAACAAGACAGGCAATTTCATGAGGTCTCCATTTCGATAACTGATCGTTATTTCAGTAACAGCAAGCGCCTTGTCGAAGTGAACCCGCCGGCAGTGAGCCGATAGAAATACACGCCGCTGGTGATGCCGTGCCCGCCGGCAGGTTGGTTCGTCGCATCGAATACGACCTCGTACTCGCCCGCCGCTTTCGGTTCATTCACCAGCGTTGCAACCTCTCTTCCCAACACATCAAATACTTTCA
>CAYUFU010000047.1:29189-30267 GCA_964444145.1 uncultured Chitinophagales bacterium | reverse complement strand
CACGTCGATTTGGCTACCTGTTTCAGGAAATTATGATAGCTATTCAAGAACGATTTCAAGCTCCGAGTGTAGCTTTCAATTGAGGTCAGTCCACACAATGCCCACTCAAACACTTGAGCGGGTAATAACTGTGACAACACCGGCCCAGTGTCCGGCTGAAGCAGAACACAACAAATTGAGTGTGGCAAGCGCGGGAGAATATGGGTATTTTCGTTTGCATCCAGCATATCCAAACCCATTCAACCCGGAGACAATCATATCCTACAGCCTTCCTGCGGCAAGTAACGTTTCGCTAAAGATTTACAATTCACTGGGGGAGGAAGTGCGAACACTCGTAAAAGGGTTCCAGCCTGAAGGCCACTACACCTTACCATGGAATGGAAAAGACAGTGAAGGGAGAGACATGTCCAGTGGCGCTTACCTTGCTCGCATTCAAGCGGGCGTTTTGTCTTCGAATCAGAAATTGCTGCTTATGAGGTGAGATTCAGTCATACTCCGTGTTGAGTAGGGTGAGGGGATTGGATAATCCGATTCCCTCGCTCTTTTTGACGGGATCGACTAACATATCCCTGCGGTGTACAAAAAGCCGAACTTACGCTGTCAGTATGGTGACATTGCAAGATCGGCTCTGGGGGAACATCATGAACAATAGTTGGTTGTTGGCTGCGACGGCTTTAGACTTCCTGTACCAACACTTCGATATTGTTCGATTGCGAATTGTGAATGAATTTTGCTGATTCAAAATAGTCAATGGCGTTCCGAATGTCAAGGAATTTTTCTCAGTTTCCCTTTTTGTCGTTCACGGCATCGGAAACGACATCGGCACGATCGCAAAGCATCCGATGAAAATGGCGATGCACAGCCAGCCCAAAAATTGTCGCGTTGGGTCGAGCGGCGTTTCGTCTTCGAGCAGCGGGCGATGCATGCCGAGCCTGCGAATCATGAAAATCAAAATCATCGCCCAGATGAACCAGCCGAACCAGCCGTACTGAAAGTCAACACCCACTTCGGGCAACAAGCCCGCGAGGCCGATGACGACAAGCGCAACGAGACACGTTTGGGCGATGTAGTGATACCG
>CAYUFU010000047.1:0-29089 GCA_964444145.1 uncultured Chitinophagales bacterium | reverse complement strand
CCCATCGTTCCGAATTGATTGATGAGAAGAAACGGAGGAAACGGAATGAAAAAAGGAAGTGTCGTTTCTACATTATGAATGCGCGCCGCAAAGTAATGTCCGAATTCATGAGCGCTCAGCATTAACAACAGCAAGACCGAATAGGTCAACCCCGACGAGAAATTGGATAACTCGAACGGGTCTTTGACTAACCATTCGACTCCTGCGAGTGTGGTTGTAAAGAACGTGAGTAAGAAAAGGGAAATGTGGACCGCGTAGCGTTTCCATGGTTGTTGCTGTCGAGGTTCAGCAACTTCAACGTATTCTTGTTCCATGCTGTAGAGAAGTGAGACTTGTGACCAATGAATATAGACAAAAGGGTAAAAACAATCGAAGCGGTTGCAGAGAAACAAAAAGCCATTCAACATTCTGTTGAATGGCTTCCAAAGAAACGGTTAGTCGCTGAACTACGGTCGCGGTCCGCTCGGTCGAATTGTTCCAATTTTCGCCGTTGTCTCCGATGACGGTTGCGCAACTTCAACGATCGGGCGAGGCGCTGACGGGCGAATGGTACCCATCTTGGAAAGCGCCATGTTGGTTGCAATCACTGCCATGAGCGTGACAAGCAATGCGCGGAAGCGTTTTGTTGTGGATGTCATAGTGTGTTCCCCTTTGTTTTGTTTGGATGATTAGGTGATATGGTTATCGGTACATTCGACGTGAAACATTCGTGCCAAGGAGATTGTGGAACAGAGAGACTATGGAAACGGGGAAGTGGAGCGATGGGAAGTGCCTGCATCGCGGCCGAAAGGATGCACCGAAGCGTCCCCCGATTCTTCTGCGCCTTCTCGAATCTTTATAGGCTGTTACCGCAGTGCAAATATAGTTAACAGCCCCTCGAGATACAAATACCTTAGCAGCGTGCGTTTGTCGTGGAGCACGAATTTCCTAGCGTGCCTGCGACCAAAATTAATAGCGGTATCTCTTGCTTTGTAGCGAAACGTTCGCTATATTTTTGCCGCATTTCACCAATATTCTCTGATGACAGCTCCACGAAAAGCGTTGGTAATTTGGCTTGCGTCGGCGAGCTTGATGCTCGGGTCGTTCCTGCTTCCGCATAACGATGTTGAGTTTGTCAGCGTCCTGAGCAACTCCGTGCAAGTGTTCTTGTTCATTCTCTCGGTGTATCTTGTTAAGCATGAGAGTGTGAGAAAGTCGAAGTTCATCTTTGCGAATTTTGCAGCACTCTTCTCTCTCTCATTGCTTGTTCACCTCAGCCGCTTTGTGGGGACGCTGTTCCTCACCGATGAGCCTCTCGCCCGTCTCCTTGCGTATCAGTACATCAACGAATCGGCGTATGTATTGTTCTTCGGCTTTGCAATCTGCTATGTAACGATTGATGTGTTGTTCCGAGATTTCCGTGCATACCAAAAGTATTTGGTGACAGGGGCGATCGTTGGTGGATTCTTTGTCTATTACTATCACCCGATCATCCGAAACCCGATGCACCTCTACTCGACGAATGAGATCTTGGAATGGAAAGAGGTGGATCGCATCGCAGCCTCCTACATGCAGGAGCACAAGACATCGCCGACGATAGATGAGTTGACACAAACAATCACGAGTGAAACCGCGCCGATGCTTTCTCGGTATTCAAGCGTCGAAAGGAAAGACCGCGTCACGTGGCTCTGCCAGTATCTTGCTCAGGACAATTACCTAACACTTCTTGTCAAGCCTCTCAATGAGAACGCTATTCGTATGGGAATACTCAATGTGGGGTTGATACTGCTCTTCTTCGGTTATCTCTATAAGAAAGATCCGCCGCAAGGCGCGTACATCGAGAAGATGATGTTCTTCTTTCTCATGCTCGTCTCACTCGAAATCTTTCACAACTGGAGTCTGATGAACGTCATCGAGTGGGATTTGTCTCTGCAAATGATCGCTATAGGAGAATTACTCTCGGCGTTCCTGCTCTGCGTCATCGCACTGTTCTTTCTGCTTCGGCTGCGATTTATTACGACGGCATACGGCGAGTTCTACGAAACCGAACTTGTGGAAAGTCCAACGACCATCACACGCTGGCGCGATGCGCTCGACAACTATGTACTTGCGCATTTCTTCAGCAAGGACTCGATGGTGGGACGATTTTTTGTTGATCCGAATCTGAGGAAACTTTAGCACGCGTAACGGAATTCGCGACTCCCCAAACATCAAGACGAGAATTCTCACACGCAATATCATCATCAGTAAGGAAAGGTTCTATGGAGGCAAAAACGGTCCAAGGGGAAAAGAAAGCTGGGGGTGCTTTCGAGTATCCCATCGTTGGCAAGAGCAAAGCGACGGAGTTGATTTGCCGCTCAATACAGAAACTCGCGAAAACTCGACGGGACGTGGTCATCATCGGCGAAGCGGGAGTCGGCAAGGGCGCCGTCGCGAAGAACATCTACCACTTGGGCAAAGCGGAAACCAAGAACGGAAGCCATGAGCAGCCGTTCATGTCCGTCAACTTGTCGGTTGTAGATGATCGTGAATTGGAGGCGATGTTGTTCGGTTTCGACCGCGGCGTCGAAGGACTGCCGTACACCAGCAAGCGAGGATTGTTCGAGCAGGCAAACGGCGGTACCGTGCTCATCGAAGAAATCGAAGAGGCGAGTTTCCGCAACCAGATGAAGATTCTGAATTTCATCAATGAGCGCAAGACGCGCCGTATCGGTAGCGAAGCGAAAGAAACGGTGGACATCCGTCTCATTCTCACGATGAAAGAAGATCCTGCGATCCTGGTCGAAAAGCGCAAGCTCCTCGAGGATCTCTACACGAAAGTCTTGGAGTTCGAGAAGATTGATATTCCATCGCTACGTGAGCGACCCGAGGATATTCCACTGCTCGTGAAGCATTTCGCCCATGAGATTTGCCGCGAATTAGGTCTCGGTGAATTGGTTATTGACATCAATGCAATTGACGTCCTCGTCCGCCAACCCTGGAAAGAAAACATTCGTGAGTTGAAGGCAGTCGTTGACAAATCCGTGCTCTTCTCGAACGAAGGTCGCTTCAGCCTGCCGCCGGAGCTTGTGGATGAGAAGACGGAAGTCGTCAAGATGATCAACAACATTATGGCGGGACAAGAATTTGTCCTCGACAAATCGTTGGATGTGATCGAAAAAGGAATTATCGAGCGTTCGCTTGACCGGTTCGGGTTCAATCAGTCCAAAGCCGCAGCATTCCTTGGAATGACCGAGCAGACTTTTCGCTACAAGCTAAAACGCCTCGGGATCGCAAGTGCGAGAGCCCGCCAATAGTCGGGAGCTTTGACAAGACGAAGAAGCCCTTCAAGAAAACGAAGGGCTTTTTCGTTTTCATGGCGAAGCTGAGCGACATGAACCGAGCCGAGCGTTCACCTTGTGATGTCGCTACGTCCGACGGCAAATCACGCTGAGGGAAACTCGCGCTCCTTCCATCTCACATTTCGATTGAACACAACAAGGGGCGGGAACAGCACCACATAGCAAGTGTAATACAGCTCGAACGGGAGGAAATACTTGAGGAGCTTGCTTTTCGTGAATGCCGTAAGGGTGGGATAAACCAGGAGATAGTCGGCAATGCATTTGATGAGGAGTGGAACAAGCACCGCGGTGACGCCCGAGAAGAGGAGATTGAGAAGCAACAACGACTTGAACATGAACCCCGTTGCGAACAACATGATGCTTTTCAGATTCATCTCTGCACCGCCCGTGAACCAACGCTTCTTCTGGCGAAACAGCTCTTCCCATGAGCTGCAAGGCAAACTTTCTACGAGCGTCTGCGGATCAATGGGGAATTTTGCTTTCCAAGATTCGGTCGAGGTGATGGCATGGAAGAGAGCGTAATCTTCAGTGATGCTGAAGGGAATATTTCGATAGCCACCGACTTCCTCATACGCTTTTCGTCGCACCGAGAGATTGTTGCCGACGGCGGTGACGGGAAAATGTAATCGAATCGTCGCCGCCGCAATCGAAAACAGAACGAACCAATCCAGCGCTTGAATTCCTTCAAAGCTGTTTTCTGCCCGCAGCGATGTAAACCCTGCGACCAGTCCTACATTCTCTTCACTGTAGTATTTGACCGTTTCCTCTACCCATCGTTGTGGAACGATGCAGTCCGCGTCGGTGAACAGGATGATTTCCCCACGGGAAGCATCAATGCCTTGCGCAATGGCATTCGTCTTCCCTTTCAGTTTTCCACTTGGGTCTTCTATTGCATTGACGAGCTTGATGAACGCATGCCTGGTCGCGGCTTCTTGGATAAGGGCGTGGGTTGCATCCGTCGAGCGATCGTTGACGACGATGACCTCGAGTAGTTCTTTCTCATAGGTGAGCATCGAAACGGATTCGAGGCAGGCACGGATGTTTGATTCTTCGTTCCGCGCTGCAATGACAACTGAAACGCTCGGCCTGTATGTCCGATTGAAAGAATATTGCGCCCGACGCGCACCGATGGCGAAAATGCAAATCTGAATCGCGTACAAGATCGTGAAGATGAGAAGGAGGCTAAGAAGCATCGAAATGAATTGGTGAAATCAATGAATGGCGCTCTCAACTTAGAGAAAAAAGATGGACGAAGCAATTTTGCATTCTCCATGATGTTCAGCTATATTGGCATCGTCAATTTCTCTTGAAGCCCGTTCGCAATCTACTGATTGCACGGACAGCGGCTTCGTGCTGGTTACGTGTTTCGCTGAACTGCTCCTTCGCGTCTCAACGTGTCCACCGTGAAGCCATCAGTGCCAAATCCAAAAGCCATGTCTTCTCATCCTTTAGTCGTCGGCATCGCGGGCGGAACAAGCTCCGGTAAAACTAGCGTCACGCGTGAAATTACACAAGCGCTTGGTGAAGCGAATATCGCATTGCTTCATCACGACGCGTACTACAAGGACTTGTCGCAGTTTCGTGGTAAGCAGCCGCACGAAATCAACTTCGACCATCCGGATGCGTACGATACCAAACTCCTGATCCAGCATCTCAAGGAATTGAAGCGTGGCAGTATGATTCGTCAGCCGGTTTACAGTTACGTCACCTACCGTCGGACTGCCGAATTGAAATCTGTCGAATCAAAACGCATTATCATCGTCGAAGGGATTCTGGTCTTTTACGAGCCTGAGTTGCGCGAGCTTATTGACGTTAAGGTCTTTGTTGATACCGATGACGATGAGCGGGTGTTGCGGCGCATCCGGCGCGATGTCCTGGAGCGCGGAAGGACGATCGAATCAGTCATGAAGCAGTACATCGAAACGGTGAAGCCGATGCACCTCGAATTCGTCGAGCCGACGAAACGTTGGGCGGATGTCATTATTCCGCGCGGGGGCGAGAATCGCGTTGCGATTGATTTGGTTGTGCGCATGTTACGAACGCTCGACCTCGCGTGGTAGCTGCACCATACTTTTTTCACACAAGACAGAACGCAGTATGGAAATATTCCTTGGCTTAGCAGCCTTCGCCGTCGTACTTGTTCCTATCGTCCTCGCAGTTGTGAATGCGGTGAGGCTCAACAACTTCTTGCGCCGTCTTCAACACCTGGAGCGAATGGCAGTCGCTCAGGCGAATGCTATTGAAGAGCTGCGAAGCAGGCTTGTCGCACCTGCGCGCGGCGAAACGCCAAAGCCACCCCCACAGGCAACTGCGCCGCCTGAACTGAAAACGCCGGTCGTTCCCGCCCCTCAGCCGCAGCAAGCACCATCCCAACCCCTTTCAGTGCAACCGGAACCGGCATGGCAGCCGTCTTTCCCCCTTCCGAAAAAGAAAGGGCGTACAAACAAGGAATGGGAAGCTCTCATCGGCGGAAAAATTCTCAATCGCATCGGGGCGCTCGCGCTTATCATCGGCATTGGTTTTTTTCTCAAATATGCATTCGACAATAATTGGATCAGCGAGACGATGCGGGTACTGATGGGTGCAGCGGCGGGCTTCGGGCTATTGTACGGCGGCTATCGTTCGCACACAAAGGACTTCACGATCTTCGCCCAAGGCCTTGTCGGAGCAGGCATCGCAATACTGTATCTGAGCGTTTACGCTGCGTTCAATTTTTATCACCTCCTTCCGCAAGCCGCTGCGTTCGCATTGATGTCGGTCGTAACGATGCTGACCCTCTGGGTTGCATGGCAGTATGACTCCCTTGCAGTCGCTCTGCTCGGCTGGGCGGGCGGCTTTCTTACACCCATTATGCTCAGCACAGGAGTCGTCAACCACGTTGGCTTGTTCACCTACCTTGCGCTGCTCGATGCGGCGTTGCTTGCCGTTGTGCTCGGAAAGAGTAGGTGGATGATCCTTGAAGCCCTCGCTCTGGCTGCAACGTCGTTCATGTACCTGCTTTGGTATGTTGGAGACTATTCCGCAAACAAATTCGGCACGACGTTGTTCTTCCTGAATCTTTTCTGGGTGCTATTCTTCGGCGTTGAAGCAGTACGAGTGCTCCGGAGAGAAAGCTCCGCTCTCGTGTTTCGCAATCTCATTGCAGCCGCCGTTGCGATGTTATTCTTTACCGGCTTGTACAATCTTCTCGAACCAAGCCATCATGCGTGGATGGGACTTGTAACTCTTCTTCTTGCTGTTCCGTACTATCTCGTTTTTGTGAAACTCCATACAGCACCTCGTGGCGACACGTTGTCGCTTCAACGCACAATTCTCACGGCGATTCTCTTCGTCATCACGGCGACGGCGATTCAGTTCGATCCATTCGAGACCGTCATTGTGTGGTCGCTCGAGATCGCATTCGTTGTATGGCTGGGAATTCGATGGAAGCTGAAAGCTCTTTGGCTTGTCGGCGCAGGAATGGTTGTGTTTGCCACTTTCAAATTGCTCTTCTCTTCTGGTGGCTTATCGTATTTTCCTCTTGAAGAGTTCAGGTTGCTGCAAACGGTTCGCGCCGTTGCGCACATCTCGTTGATAGCCTCTTTGATTGTTTGCTCTCAGCTTTTGAAGAAAACAGAAGATGACGCAGCCGTGACGATCGGGACTATACTTGAGTATGCGTGGACTCTCGTTGGGTTCGCCTTCGTGTCCATTGAAACGAATGATCTGTTCGAGCGGTGGCTATCATACGCCGATGGTGTGCACTATTCACTCCTGGCGTACAAGCGACTCCTCACACTTGCGGCTGTATGGATGTTATACTCGGTGGGGTTGAGTTTCAATAACACAGCGAGTTGCCGAGTGCCGGTACTGCATACCGCACTTGGGTCTGCGGCGCTTTCTATTCTCGTGGCGGTGCTCGTTGGAATCTCGTTTCGACCGATTGAACGCTTCCTTCCGGTCATGAATTATCGCGTTCTCATTCTTCTCATGATTGCCACGGGTGCCGTTATAAGCATTCGTCTTTACCGAAGCCTCGAGTTGACCGGCAAATGGAAAGAGAGAATCGTTGGGGTACTGAGCCTTGCCGCTGTAGCGCTCGTAATCGCGCTCATCACAGGCGAGACCCGCGATTTTTTCCAACAGCAGATTCACGCGCTCGAATCGCAACTCGAATGGGCGGAAGGAACAAACCGGCAACTCGATAGACTCGAAAACATGAAACAGCTATCGCTGTCGGGAGTCTGGCTTATCTCCTCCATTGGGATGATGCTCTTCGGCTTCTGGCGACGCATGCGGAGCGTCCGACTTGCTGCGATCGGATTGTTCGCTTTCACTATTCTGAAGATTTTCATTTATGATTTGTCCTTTCTCCAGACACTCTATCGCATCTTCTCGTTCATCGGTCTTGGTGTGATTCTACTGAGCGTGTCGTACCTTTACCAAAGATACAAACACATCATTCTCGGTCAAGACCGAAGCGCAGCCGGTACAAATCCAACGGCTCAATGAATACGAAGCGCCGTTTTTAATTCCGCAGCTTCTTTTGGGGTGAGTTCGCGGCTTGCGCCTGTTTCCACATGCGCAAGAGTAAGCATTCCGATTCGCGTTCGCACTAAGCGCAACGTCGGGTGTCCGACCGCTGCCGTCATTTTTCTCACTTGACGATTACGCCCCTCACGCAATGTGACCTCAATCCACGCAGTCGGTACATGCTTTCTGAAACGAATGGGCACGGGACGAGGCGGCAAGTGTGGTTCTGCTTCGAGCAATTTCACTTTGGCAGGTCTGGTCTTCTTTCCTTCAATGAGAACTCCGTCGCGGAGTCGTTGTAGCGCCATCTCGTTGGGAATTCTCTCGACTTGAGCGAGATACGTCCTTTCGTGCTCGAACTTCGGGTCGGTCATCCGATGCTTCACCTCATTATCATTGGTGAGAAGCAGCAAGCCCTCGCTGTCTGCGTCTAACCGCCCCACCGGGTAGACGTCTGGTGGAAAGGGGCCGAAATCCTTGAGGCACTGGTGGCTGTGCTGGGAGGTGAATTGCGACAGCACGCCGTAGGGTTTGTTGAAGAGGATATACCGGAGTCTCACCGGACGCGGTTTCATAGTCCGCATAAGTAAATCATTGTTGTTTTCCCTCCTGTAACGGGACCATTGAGTCTCAGCTTCTTTGCGCGAGCCCGAGGCGGGTTTTTTGAGGTATCGAAAAGGCGTTGACAACTTCTCTCGGTGTTCTTTATATTTCAACTAAAATAATTTCAATTCAAAATAAATAATAGGGATGAAGACAACAAGACGCTACGGGAAGAGAGCCGACCTTGCGCTGAGCACTTGGGTGAAACTCGCGAGGGGGTTCTCGGTGTTTAGTAGGGCGACGGTCAGGGATATCGCTCATTATGGGCTTACTGAAGCGCAATTCGGTGTGCTCGAGGCGCTCGGGCATCTGGGTACGATGACCTTTACGCAACTCTGTCAGAAACGCCTGGTGAGCGGAGGTAATATGACGGTTGTGGTGGACAATCTCGAAAAGCGGGGATTGGTCGAGCGCAGACATTGCGAAGAGGATCGCCGAGCGATTTACGTCCGACTTACGAAGAAGGGAGAAGCGATGTTCCGAGATATTTTTCCAAAGCACGCGAGGGTCGTTACGGAACTTGCATCTGCTTTGACGGCAAGAGAACAGAAAACGCTTGGTGCTCTGCTAAAAAAATTGGGGCTTGCGCTGGTCGAGCGTGAGCAACGTTCACATGCTATCTACCACGGAAAGACGAAGAAGGAACGCCATGAGCGATAAGCTGACAATGAAGGACAAATTGGACTTTCCAATTCTTGATCATACGCTTCATGACGCAATTGCGCGTCGTCGAAGCCCAAAAGGATTTGTTGAGAAGCCAATTGAACCTGAGCACCTACGCCTTGTGCTTGAGGCGGCGCGCTGGGCGCCGTCCAGTCGCAATGAGCAGCCGTGGCGCTTTATTGTCGCAGACAAGTTCCACGATACCGCCGAGTTCGAGAAACTGCTGAGCACGTTGAATGAAGCGAATAGAGTCTGGGCGAGCCAAACCTCTGTTCTCATTGCTGTCGTTGCCAAGACAGCCTTCAGTCGGGATGGGTTGGCGAACCGCCATGCAGCCTACGACGTGGGTGGGGCTGTTGCGAACCTGACCGTTCAAGCAGTCTCCCTCGGCTTGCAAGTGCATCAGATGGCAGGGTTCATGCCGGCGATGCTGCGCGAGGTGTACGGTATCCCGCCAGAGTTCGAGCCGATGGCGGTGGTCGCACTCGGCTACCCTGACGATTCCACGCTGGGTCAACGGCAGCGGGTGCGCAAAGAACTTTCGGAATTGGTTTTCCGAAATGAGTGGGGGAAATCTATCACAAGTACGAATGCATAGTCATGCAACAATATTATGGTTAGTGTTTCGCTGCCCTCGGAACTGACGGAGGAATTCTTTTCGCTTGTTCCACAACAACCAGCTTTGGTTAATCAGTTGTTCAACCAAGGCAAGCTCACGAGCTACTCGCTCGCGCTCGACCGCTCCAGGTTATGGGCGACGCTTACTGCTGAGTCGGAAGAAGAGGTTGTGCACATTGTGTCGCTCTTACCGCTGCGCAAGTATATGGAGGTGGAGATTCACCACCTTGCGTTTCATCAGAATACGAAGCATAACCTTGCTCGCATTTCTATGAATTAGCCCAACGCTGAGCAGAGCGATACTGTTCGTGTCCAACGCCGAGGAAATAGTTTTCCACGATGCTTCAGCGTCGTACGAGTTTATTCACCACATCAACAACTTACAAAGGATCAACACAATGCCAAAATCTCTCATCGCACTTCTCATCGGGGGAATGCTCTTCACATCAGCACGCGCGCAATCGGTATGGAAAGCCGATAAGGCGCACAGTAATGTGGACTTTACCGTTGCGCACTTGGTGATTGCGGAAGTGCGCGGGTCGTTTCGAGACTTCGAAGCGGCGCTCGTCAGTGACAAACCCGATCTCAGCGACATGAAACTCGAAGCAACAATCAAGACTGCATCGGTGTTCACAGATAATGAGGCTCGCGATAAGCATCTTCGCTCGAACGACTTCTTTAACGCCGATAGTTTCCCGAATATGATCTTCAAGAGCACATCCGTGAAGAAGAAGGGGAAAGATTCGTATGCAATTACAGGCAACCTGACGATTCGTGACGTCACGAAGCCTGTGGTGCTCGAGACAATCTACCGCGGCAGCGTCGTTGACCCCTGGGGTAACACAAAGGCTGGATTCTCTGCCATGACGACGATAGATCGGTTTGTGTTCGGCACGACGTGGAACAAGACGATTGAGACCGGTGGGCTTGTTGTAGGCAAGGACGTGAACATCAGATTGGCGATGCAATTCGTCAAACAGAAACCCGAAGAGAAAAAGTAACAATGTAATCGCTGGTTCATCGCTTAACAGTATTCTCATGAAATAAGGAGCAACACAATGGCTGACAAAAAAATCATAGCAGTTCTTGGCGCGACAGGCGCACAAGGCGGCGGCTTGGCGCGCGCAATTTTGAACGACCCGAACGGCGGTTTTGCCGTCCGAGCGATTGTACGCGACCCAAGCTCGGACAAAGCGAAAGCGCTCGCGACGTTGGGCGCTGAAGTTGTCGCGGGAGATGTGGATGATGTGGAAAGTTTGAAGCGAGCGTTCAACGGCGCGTACGGCGTGTATGGCGTTACATTTTATTGGGCGCACTTTTCTCCCGAAAAGGAAACTGCTCAAGGAAAAGACATTGCGCGCGCCGCTAAGGATGCAGGAGTGCAGCATGTTATCTGGTCAACGTTTGAAGATACGCGCAAGAGTATTCCGCTGAACGACAACCGTATGCCAACGCTCATGGGAAAATACAAAGTACCGCACTTCGATTCGAAGGCTGATGCGGACGACACGTTCAGACAACTCGGCGTGCCGACGACGTTTTTGTATACGTCGTTCTATTGGGAGAATTTCATTTTTTTCGGCTTGGGTCCGAAAAGAGGTCCCGACGGAAAACTTGCTATCACGATGCCGATGGGTGACAAGAAACTCCCGAGCATCGCGGTGGAAGATATTGGCAAATGCGCGTACGGGATTTTCAAGCGCGGGAAAGAATTCATCAGCAAGACGGTTGGCGTTGCGGGTGAACATTTGACGGGAGCGCAGATGGCGTCGTCGCTCAGCAAAGCGATTGGTCAGGAGGTTCGCTACAATGCTGTGCCGCCTGATGTCTATCGCAGTTTCGGTTTTCCTGGCGCCGATGACCTTGGCAACATGTTCCAGTTCAAGTCGGATTTTGAGGAAGCATATTGCGGCGTTCGCAATCTCGAAACTGCGCGCGCATTGAATCCTGCGTTGCAGACGTTTGACGCGTGGCTTGCGAAGAACAAGAGTCGCATTCCGCTTGAGTAGGAAATTCCGTGTCGCTTCCGAATGAAACTCGCATCTCGCATGTACATCTTCGCGTAAAGAATCTTGAACGCGAGTTGTCGTTCTATCGCGAGCTACTCGGTTTCAACGAAGGGGAGTCACATTATTCAACGGTTGCTCTGTCGTCATCTATTCCTGCCAACGATGGAACGACAGTTGGGCAGCCGTTGATTATTCTCACCGAATTACCGAATGCAGTCCGTCGTCCGCCGCGAACGACGGGGCTATTTCACGTCGCCTTTCGATTCCCGAACCGCGTCGGGCTTGCAACAATGCTCTTGCGATTGATGCGCAACGACTATCCAATACAAGGCGCGGCTGACCATCTCGTGAGCGAAGCGATCTATCTTGCCGATCCTGAAGGGAACGGCATCGAACTGTATTGCGATAGGTCGAAGGACAGTTGGCAATGGTCGAATGGCGAAATCGTAATGGCAACAGAACCACTCAATGTCGAAGCGTTGTTGCGCGAAGCCCCGGAGCGCGAGTGGGCCGATATTCCTTTGCCGATGGACATCGGACATATTCATCTGAACGTGAGTAGTCTTACAAGCGCAGAAGAGTTCTACGTGCGGCGACTTGGTTTCGATGTTACAACGCGTTCATATCCTGGGGCGCTGTTTTTTTCCAAAGACGCTTATCATCATCATATTGCCGTGAATGTTTGGGTGGGGAGAAATGCGCCCCGTCCGCCTGAGAATTCTCTTGGGTTGATTGGGTTTGGGCTTGCTGTGCCAAAGGGGGTATCACGGAAACTGTCCGACCCGGATGGGATTGAAGTAGAACTAACTCCAACAAACACGAACGAATGAACCTGATTCTCCTCCCCGAAACATTTGCGATTGCAAAGTTGCCACCGACGGCAACGATTCCTACGTGGGCGCTGCAAGGACCGTTCTTCTCCATTACGCACACCACCGACGAGCTTTCCATCGTCACTCTCGAAGAACGTATTCCTCTCACTGTCGGCGCCAACAAAGGCTGGCGAGTGTTTCAAGTGCAAGGTCCGATTGATTTTTCTGCGGTTGGCGTTTTGAATTCACTCGCTGCGCCGTTGGCAGAAGAGGGCATCAGCATCTTTACGATTTCAACGTACGATACGGATTATGTGTTGGTGAAGGAAGAGGTGATAAAGCAGGCTACTGAGGTGTTGCTGGCGGCTGGACATCAAGTGAGACTGTGAGATTTTACGTCACTTACTCTCAAATACCGAAGTCAGATCCATTTGAAACCCCGAAAGAAGTGTTGAAGCGACCGTACCACTCTTTTTCGCTTTTGCAAACGTAACATAATTTCCATTCTGATTCGTCAGCACTTCGATGGATTTCAATTTCGGGTCAACAATCCAATATTCTTTCACGCCAGATTGTTCGTACACATCTTTCTTGTTTGCGAGGTCGTAGTAGCCTGTTCCTGGCGAGAGAACTTCCACGATGAGGTCGGGTGCGCCTTCAATCCGTGTCTCTTTCAGAATGTGTAAGCGTTCGTTCGAGACAAAGAGAATGTCGGGTTGAAATGTTTCGTGCTCACTAAAGTACACGTCGGTTGGGGCAATGAACACTTTGCCCAGCTTCCCCGCATCAACGAATAGGCGAAGTTCAACATAGAAGTTGCCGACGATGTCTTGGTGAAACAGGTCTGGCGCTGGTGACATGATGATTTCTCCTCCGATGAGTTGGCATGAGGCGCCTTCGGGCATCTTTGCGTAGTCGTCGTATGTCTTCAGTTTCGGTTCGGTCAATTCCATGTTACTCACTCCCTTTTTCCAAATGAATGATACGGCTGATTCGGTTGAATTGCAATTGGCGAGAACCTGGCAAACCATCGGCGTAAAATAAGTTTGCCTTCGAGTGTTTTCTTGAAAAGGCGAGTCGATCTCGCCTTTTTTGTTTCATCGTTGACGTTCGACTCCACATCGGCAAGTGTGGGGATGTACGACCTTCGTGCGTTGCGGCGGGCAAGCGCGCCATACTCTGACACGAAGTAACCCGACCCGCTTCGCGGCACAGAATACTCTTCGGACGGTGTACACTGCTTGTAGCCCCGAACGAAAATCGCGTTAGACGTGCGTTCTCTTGCTTGCAGGTGGCGGTCACCGCGTTGATAGTCAATCGGCTTTTCCCTATCTTGTCAACGAATTGTTGACGATTTCGTTTGGGCGAGACGGCGTCTCGCCCTACATGTTTATTTTCGGAGTTTCCTTGGCGTCTTTCAAAAAACGCACACATACATGCGGTGAGTTGCGAACATCGGATATTGGGAAAACCGTAACTTTGACAGGTTGGGTAGATGTCCGCCGCGATTTGGGCGGCGTGATTTTTATTGACTTGCGCGATCGGTACGGCAAAACTCAAGTCGTGTTTAATCCTCAGACCCATGCCGGCGCACATGAGGCGGCGAGTTCGCTTCGCAGCGAGTTCGTCATTGCCGTGACAGGCAAAGTCGAGCGGCGACCCCAAGGGACCGACAATCCTGAACTGGCGACGGGCGAAATAGACGTGATGGCTGACGAGCTCACGATTCTGAATAGAGCAGAAACACCGCCGTTCCCGATTGACGACGATGTTGATACGAACGAAGACATACGCTTGAAGTATCGCTATCTCGATTTGCGACGCCCTGTTCTACAAAGGAACATCATCCTGCGTCATAAACTATATCAAACAATCCATCGGTACTTCGACGAAAACAACTTCGTCGAGGTCGAAACACCTGTGCTCATGAAAAGCACGCCTGAAGGAGCACGAGATTACCTGGTACCGAGTCGTGTGAATCGCGGAAAGTTTTACGCGTTGCCGCAATCGCCGCAAACATACAAGCAGATCTTGATGGTGGCGGGATTCGACCGTTACGTGCAAATTGTGAAATGTTTTCGCGACGAGGATTTGCGCGCCGACCGGCAGCCGGAGTTCACGCAGATTGACGTGGAGATGTCCTTCGTTGATGAGGAAGATGTTCAGCGAATCGCAGAAGGCATGATGGTAAGAATTTTCAAGGAGATGAAGGGCATTGATATTCCGCTTCCGCTTCCGAGTTTGACGTATAAGCAGGCGATGGAATTATACGGGAGTGATAAGCCTGATACGCGATTTGCGATGAAGATTACGACGCTGAACGAATTGGTTCAAGGCTCAGGGTTCAAAGTGTTTGCTGAAAATGTCGCGAAGGGTGGTGTTGTCGCAGGAATCGTCGTGCCTGGCGCGGCGTCGTTCACGCGTAATCAGATGGATAATCTCGTTGACTACACGAAAGCTCTTGGCAGCGCAGGACTCGCGTACATCAAGTGGACGGAGAACGGACTCGAATCGGCGATTGGGAAATTTCTTGGCGATGAGTTGATGAAGAAGATTGCCGACAAGATGGGTGCGCGACAGGGTGACCTGATTCTCTTTCAAGCCGACACGTGGCTGAAAGCCTATTCCGTGCTCGGAACGCTTCGGCTCGAGATGGCAAAACGCTTGAACCTGATTGACGAAACGAAATGGAATTTCTTGTGGGTAACGGAGTTTCCGATGTTCGAATACAGTGAAGAGGAGAAACGCTACGTCGCGGTACATCATCCCTTCACTTCGCCGATGTTGGAAGACGTGCATTTACTCGATGTGGCACCTGAGAAGGCTCGTGCTCGCGCCTACGACTTGGTATTAAATGGCAACGAGCTGGGCGGTGGAAGTATTCGTATCCACGACTCGGTACTGCAATCGAAAGTGTTCGACTTACTCGGCATTGACAAAGAGGAAGCAGAGAAGCGATTTGGCTTCCTGTTGAATGCGTTCAAGTACGGCGCACCGCCGCACGGCGGGCTTGCGTTTGGCTTGGATCGCATCGCAATGCTGCTGACGGGAAGCAAATCGTTGCGCGACGTTATCGCTTTTCCCAAAACAGCGAGCGCCGTCTCGTTGATGGATGAGGCACCGAGCGAGGTGGACGAGAAGCAGTTGAAGGAGTTACATATTCGGGTTGTGTAACAGTGCAGTCCCAAAACCGTTAGGGATGCGGAGAATTCGAGACACATCGGAATACGGGGAATTCCAAACGGTAGACCGTGAGGTAGCCGAAGCTCATCTCAAAAATGCAGAGGACTTCCTTCGACGTGTCGAAGCGATTGTACGCGAAAGACTATTGACAATGAACGACAGATGAAATCCAAAATCAGAATCGCAAGTGGACAGGGCTTCTGGGGCGATTTGCTTACAGCGCCGTACGACCAAGTGACCAAAGGTCCTATTGACTACATGATGATGGACTATCTCGCCGAGGTGACGATGTCCATCATGCAAAAGCAAAAGCGGAAAGACCCGAACCTCGGCTACGCAAAAGACCTCGTGCCGCTGATGGAACGAATTCTTCCTGTCATCACGCAGAAGAATATCAAAGTGATTACGAACGGCGGCGGTGTGAATCCGACAGCGTGCCGCGATGCGATTTTTGGTGTTGCGAAGAGGCTTGGCATCGGAGGATTGAAGATTGGCGTCGTGCTGGGTGATGATATTCTCGATCAGCTTGATGAGCTGAGAGCGAAAGGCATTGTGCTCGACAACATGGAGTCGGGAGAAAGTCTCGATGCCGTGCGCGACAGAGTGATGAGTGCGAATGTGTATTTTGGCGCGTGGCCTATCGTTGAAGCACTGCGCCAAGGAGCGCAAATCATCATTACAGGTCGAACGACGGATACGGGCTTGACCCTTGCACCGATGATCTATGAATTCGATTGGCGGGAGGATGATTGGGACAAAATCGCAGCGGGCACGGTTGCGGGTCACATTCTCGAATGCGGTGGGCAAGCAAGCGGTGGAAATTTTTCTGCGGATTGGAAGAACGTGCCCGACCTTGCGCATATCGGTTTTCCGATTGCCGAAGCCTATCCGAACGGTGAAGTGGTTATTACGAAGCATGAGGGGACCGGCGGATTGGTTTCACGTCAAACAGTCACCGAGCAATTGATGTACGAAATCGGTAACCCGAAAAACTACATTACCCCTGATTGCATAGCCGACTTCACGACGATTCATCTCAAAGAAGAGAAGAGGAATCGCGTCCGCATGTACGGTGTGAAAGGAAACCCTGCAACCGATTCATATAAGGTCTCGATGTCGTATCTCGACGGCTACACGGCAATTGGAACGCTGACATACGCATGGCCCGAGGCGCTGGAGAAAGCAAAAGCTGCCGACAAGATTCTGCGCACGCGACTCGCGGATTTAGGGTTGAAGTTCGACGAGATTCGGTCGGAGTTCATGGGATACAACTCGTGCCATGGGCCTCTCACGGTGATGCCAAATGAAATCAACGAAGTGGTTTTGCGGTTCGGGGTTCGAGGGTCAGATTACAAATCCGTTGAACGATTTGGTATGGAGCTCGCGCCACTGATTTTGACTGGTCCTCCAGCCGTGACAGGCTTTGCCGGCGGACGACCGAAGCCGAGCGAAGTGATTGCCTATTGGCCCGCGTTGATACCGAAGAGTGCGGTAAGTCCAAGGGTGGAAGTCGCTGAGGTATGAAGCCGCGACTTCAGAGCCTGTCTCAGAATCATGTAGAGCGACACTCCAGTGTCGCTCTGGCTCGCGAAATGAGCGATTCTGGAGAATCGCTCTACAGCGTGAAGTCGTTTTCGTTCAGTACTCACGTTAGGGATGTAATTGAGCATCAGTACAAGTCGGGACGGAGAGTCGTTTCGTTTTAGCGGAACTCAGATGCATGAGGAAAGGAAATGAAAATTCAACTCATTGATATCGCCCACGCTCGGTCTGGCGACAAAGGGGACACGGGAAATGTCGGCGTTATTGCACGCAAGCAGGAGTACTACCCGCTGCTCGCGAAGTACCTGACGGTTGCTCGTGTGAAGAAACATTTCAGAGGAATCGTACTTGGCAAGGTGGAACGCTTTGAGATTCCGAATCTGTGGGCGATAAACTTCTTATTGCACGAATCGCTCGGCGGCGGTGGAACGAAGTCACTGAAAAATGATGCACAAGGCAAGACGTTGAGCAGTGCCATGCTGAGGATGGAACTGGATATCCCTGCTTTGAAAATCAAGAAAACTAACCAGCCACGAACCACACGATGGGGTACGAGGAAAAAGAAGAAATAAGCTTCGCCGCAATTCCCGTCGAGTGTGGACAAGCCCAAAGGAACATTCAATGTTTGAAACTCAAAAAGATCGCGTCAAAGAACTAACAAAACAGATCACCTCGCTCCGAGGTTTTCTTTGACATAGACGGAAAAGAACAGCAGGCGGCATCTCTGCAAGCGCGCAGTGAGGCGCCCGACTTTTGGAATGATAACATTGCCGCCCAAAAGGTGATGCAGCAACTCAGCGCGCTCAAGGATTGGATTGGTGCGTTGAAGAATCTTCAGCGGACGCTTGACGATGCCGCCTCGTTGATTGAGTTGGCAGAAGAATCGAACGACAGCTCATTCTCGTCCGAGATAGACAAGGACCTCGATACAGTTGAGAAGGGAATCGGCGACCTTGAATTCCGGAACATGTTGAGCGGTGATGACGACGAACGGAATTGTATTCTCACGATCAACTCGGGTGCCGGCGGAACGGAGTCGCAGGATTGGGCAGAGATGTTGTTGCGTATGTACCTTCGATGGGCTGAACGGAAAGGTTACAAGGTCGCGCTGACCGACAGGCAGGATGGGGACGGGGCGGGAATCAAGAGCGCGACCGTCGAAGTCATCGGAAAGTATGCATATGGGTACCTAAAAGCCGAGAACGGTGTGCATCGTCTCGTGCGCATTTCTCCGTTCGATGCGAATGCACGTCGGCACACTTCCTTCGCTTCTGTGTTCGTGTATCCTGAAATGGATGATGATGTCGAAATCGAAATCAATCCTGCGGACATCAAAGTGGATACGTATCGGTCGGGCGGTAAGGGCGGTCAGAACGTGAACAAAGTCGAAACGGCTGTTCGCATCACGCATGTTCCGTCGGGAATAATCGTTGCGTGCCAACAAGAGCGTTCGCAATTTCAAAACAAGGAGCGGGCGCTCAAGATGCTGAAGTCGCAGTTGTATCAGAAGCGGAAGGAAGAAGAGGAAGCGCGCTTGAACGCCATCGAATCAACGAAAAAGAAAATCGAGTGGGGAAGCCAAATCCGCTCGTACGTCTTTCACCCGTACAACATGGTGAAGGATCATCGCACCGACGTCGAGACAAGCGATGTACATGGCGTGATGGATGGCGACCTCGATGATTTCATCAAAGGGTATCTCATGGAATTCGGGTCGAAGTCACCGAGCTAACACCTCATGTCCTACTCCCGCTTCATTGCCGAACGTTACCTTCAAGCAACTCACCGCAAAGGATTTCTTTCATTCATTACCTCCATTGCGATTGTTGGCGTCGCGCTTGGTGTGGCGGCACTCATCATTGCATTATCCGTTCTCGGGGGATTCGAACAGGAGCTCACCGAGAAGGTCATCGGGTTTGCGAGCCATGTGCAGGTGACAAGCTTCCGGGGCACGCCGCTCCCTGATTATGTTTCCACCACTTCTCGTATTGAGGAATGCTCGCCGCTTGTGAAAGGCGTTCAGCCGTTTGTTGCGCGTGAGGCGCTCATTCGCGCCAGAGAGAATGTTGACGGTGTATTTCTCAAGGGAATAGACCCAACACGAGACATCTCGGCAGTTGGTAAGTATATCGTTGCCGGAACATACGACATCACTCGAACGGCGGGCGGTTTGGCGAATCTCGTGATAGGCAAGAAACTTGCTGACAGACTCGAGATTGCACTTGGCGACAAAGCGACAATTTTCGGCAAGGGCAACGCCGAACATGAGCACATGCGCGCTATGCAGTTCAAGATTGTTGGGATTTACGAAAGCGGTATGGCGGAGTATGACGACCTGTTTGCGTTCACTTCGCTGAAGGATGCTCAAATCCTCTTTCAGTTGAGTGAATCGGTCTCCGGGTACGACATCACTGTTACTGCTCTCGATAGCGTTGACCGCGTGGCTGAAAGAATTCGCGAAGCGTTAGGTTACCCGCATTACCCGAGGACTATTTTTCAGAGCTATCGAAGTCTCTTCAGCTGGATTGAGCTGCAGAAGAAACCCGTGCCGATAGTTCTTGGACTCATCATCATCGTTGCAACGGTCAACATCATCGGGACGCTACTGATGGTTGTCCTCGGTAAGACAAAAGAGATCGGCATCCTGAAATCGTTGGGGGCGAAACGTCGAGGGATTACGAGTATCTTCGTGCGTCAGGGCATGTGGATTGGGTTTGTCGGAACGGCACTCGGCAATTTACTCGCGTTTACGCTGTGTTATGCGGAATTGAAGTTGCGGTTTCTCTCGCTGCCG
The DNA here is from genome assembly GCA_964444145.1 of uncultured Chitinophagales bacterium. Lineage (GTDB taxonomy): Bacteria > Bacteroidota > Ignavibacteria > UBA10030 > UBA6906 > CAADGV01. The sequence continues at coordinate 9,033 of CAYUFU010000047.1, read as the reverse complement.
AGCGATATTTATTTCATGAGCTCCGTGCCGATTCTCATGGAGCCGAAGTTCTACATCGTTGTTTCGCTCATCAGCATCGTGTTGTGCTACTGTTGTTCGCTTGTGCCTGCGTGGCTTGCTGCGCGCATTGACCCTATTCGCTCAATTCGATTCGTATGATATTTGAACGTTTCATAGCGCAGCGCTACATTCGCTCGAAACGTCAAACGCTGTTCATCAACATCATCATGCTCGTTTCGCTGGTTGGCATTACGGTCGGCGTGGCGGCGCTGCTGATTGTGCTTTCGGTGTTTAACGGCTTCAATAAAGTCGTAACCGATGTGTTGGTGGGGTTCGATCCACACGTTCGCGTTCTGCCCGCGAAAGGAAAAGCGTTTCACCTTTCCGATACGGTGATGCAAGCGCTCAATGCCGAAGAGGCTGTCTATGCCTGGTCACCGTTTGTCGAAAGCAAGGCATTGCTCGTGGCAGATACCGGCAATAAAGTTGTAACGGTGAAGGGTGTTGTGGATTCTCTCATTGGCAAAGTCGCGGGTGTGAAGGATGCGATCGTACTCGGAGAATTTGAGTTGACGGCGCACGGCACGATCCCCGGAATTATTCTTGGCGTTGCACTTGCTGATAGACTTGGTGCAGGGCTCGGTTCAGAGATCACGCTCGTTAGCCCAGCCGGTGTTGACGCGATGTTGCTTCAGTACAGCCAACCGGCAATGAGGAAATTCGTTGTCACCGGCGTGTACGATTCTCGCAACAAAGAATACGACGCACACTACGCGTTCATCGATCTTGAGGTTGCAAGACGGCTTTTCCAACTGCAGAAAGCTATCAGCGGGATCGAGATGCGCGCCAACGACATTCGCGAATCAGAATCCTTGCAAGCATCATTGCAGAAGCGACTCGGTGAACGCTTTGCCGTCTCGACGTGGTATGACTTGCACAGGGATTTGTATTCGGTTATGAAAATCGAGCGCTGGGCAGCATATCTCATTCTCTGTTTGATCATCGGCGTCGCAACCTTCAACATGTTGGGCTCGCTCACCATGGGCGTGATCGAAAAACGACGCGACATCGGTGTTCTAAAGTCCCTTGGTGCGACAAACAAGAGTATCCGTCGTCTTTTCATGTTTGAAGGGTTGATTGTCGGTGCGCTCGGAACGATGCTCGGCGTCGTGATTGGGCTGCTTGTCTGCTATTTGCAGATGAGGTATCACCTCTTTCCTCTCGACCCCCGTGTGTACATCATCCCTGCGATACCCGTTGACATCCGCTGGACGGATTTTGTAGCCATCGGTTCTGCCTCCATGTTCCTCAGTACGCTTGCAGCGCTCTATCCTGCGCAGCGCGCAGCGCGTCTGTTACCTGTTGATGCCATTCGGTGGGAGTGATGACGATTCGTGTCGCTAATATCACGAAGCAGTTTCGTAACGATCAACAAAACTCGACGCTCTCGGTCCTGCGCGGCGTTAACATGGAGATTCGTTGCGGGGAGATTATCGCGATTGTTGGACCGTCGGGGGCAGGCAAAAGTACGTTGCTGCATATTCTCGGGACACTCGACCGCCCAACGTCGGGAACTGTTTTTTACGACGATGATGATGTGTTCAAGTATCCGGACGAGCAACTTGCGCAGTTTCGCAATAAGCATGTCGGCTTCGTGTTTCAATTCCATCATCTCCTGCCGGAGTTCACTGCGCTTGAGAATGTCGCACTGCCTGCGATGATCTCGGGAAAGGAGTTGGACGATGTACGAGAGCGAGCACTCGGCTTGCTGCGGGATGTCGGTGTTGAAGAAAAAGCGGCAATAAGACCGCCGAAGCTTTCAGGAGGCGAACAACAACGGGTGGCTGTTGCCCGTGCATTGATGAATGAGCCAAAGGTTGTGTTTGCTGATGAGCCGTCCGGCAACCTCGACACGAAAAATGCTGAGCAGCTTCATGAGTTGATGTGGACCTTGAGTAGGGGACGTGGGCAAACATTTGTCATTGTTACCCATAATGAGTCGCTTGCCCAGGAAGCCGACCGGATAATTGTTCTAAAAGATGGGCGAATCGCCTAAATTTTTTTCTTTGGTTCGTAATTTTTCGCTTGACATTTACGATAAATCATGTATATTTATAGTGACCTTACGACAGTTTCTCCCCTGACTGTTGTAGTAAATGGTCGAGCCCGGCGTTCCCCCCAACGCTGGGCTTTTGTTTTGTGTTCAACTCATGTCCCAATAATTCGAGGTAACTATGGCTAAGGCAGTCAAAAGAAGTGAAGCGCGCCGCAAGCTCAAGGACGATAAACTACCGCTGACTAAGGAAAACTTTTACATTATAGGTGTTGGCTTAGTGGTTATTCTTATCGGTTACATTGCACTAGCAAACGGTCCAGTCGAAGGATTCCTACCGTTAGTGCTTGCCCCCGTGTTGCTTGTGTTGGGCTACTGCGTTATCATTCCGTTGGGAATTTTGTGGAAGAAGTCTTATCTTAAGTCCGAAAGCTCAAGCCAGGACTCGAGTGTTGGGAGAATGAAGGCATAGCATTGCTGTTGCCCGAAATGAGTAATGACCGCGTAGCTCAGGGGTAGAGCATCTGCCTTTTAAGCAGAGGGTCGGTGGTTCGAGCCCACCCGCGGTCACGCACTACGAAAATGCGGAAGTGGCGAAATTGGCAGACGCACCATCTTGAGGGGGTGGCGCCCACAAGGCATGCGGGTTCAAGTCCCGCCTTCCGCACACTATTACAAATGGGGAATTCCACAATTGGTATAGAGGAAATCAAATCCTCTATTGATTTTCTCCGAACTCGAAGGTATATTGCTGTCGGTCTGATCTGACTACCATGTTGACACGAACCCTCTTAGTATCAATTTTAGGCCTGGGTCTTTTCTTCACTGCGTTGGCAGGAGTTATCAAAGAAGGTAGCCTCAACGCACGGAGCGATGGCAGTAGCATCACGATTCGCTGGCTAAGTGAAGATGAAACAGGCGTCGAGAAATTTGTTATCGAGCGGAAGGCAGGCACGAACGGTGCATTCATGTTCTTGACGGAATTACAGCCTCGCGGCAATAACTCTGCGTATCAATATGTTGACGAGACCGCCTTCAGAATCCTGAACGAGAGCATCTACCAGTACCAAATTAAAGTCCAGTTCACCCATGGCTCGACACAATTGTTTGGACCGATCACGGTGAGCCATCGAACAAGCGATGTGCGCAGGACCTGGGGCAGCATCAAAGCGATGTTCCGTTGATGTGAATCTGCACGCTGAAAGGTTCTCGAATCAAGCGATGTCCGCTGCAGGCGGGTATCGCTTTTTCATTTGAAGGATGCGTTTACTCAAGCCAATAGTGCTCGCCTCAAAGTCGCCGCGCCGCGTTGCATTGCTGAGGCAGATCGGTATTCAGCCCATTGTCGCGCCATCGCATATCGCCGAGACGTTCGACACCCATCGCTCGGCGAACGAAAATGCCGTAGCACTTGCCCTGAGTAAAGCGCGGGAAGTCGCTCCTCAATTCAGCGACGCAATCATCGTTGGCGCCGATACCATCGTCGTCGTTGACGGTGAGTTCATCGCAAAACCAGATGACGAAGCGGATGCGAAGCGAATGCTGCGCTTGCTGAGCGGACGAACGCACACGGTGGTTACGGGCTTTGCGCTGGTTGATCGTGTATCGGGAGAGTGCCTCGCCGATGCCGAGTCAACGGACGTGACGTTTAGGCATTTGCCGAACGAGGAGATTGACGAATACGTCGCAGGCGGCTCACCGATGGACAAGGCTGGCGCCTACGGGATTCAGGATGATTACGCAGCGGTCTTCGTCACGCGCATCGAGGGATGCTACTACAACGTGATGGGTTTTCCGCTCGCGAAATTCTATATGGCGTTACAGAAATTTCAAACGCATTTGATGGAACAGATGTATGTCGAAAAGAATTAGAGTGCTCGTCGCAAAGGTTGGCCTTGATGGTCATGATCGGGGCGCGAAAGTCGTCGCTGCCGCGCTGCGTGATGCCGGGATGGAGGTGATTTACAGCGGCCTACGGAAGACTCCCGAAATGGTCGTCGAAGCCGCGATTCAGGAGGACGTCGATGCCATCGGTGTCAGTATCCTGAGTGGTGCTCACATGACGATCTTTCCGAAGATTGCCTCGCTCCTTAGGGAAAAGGGGCTGAACGATGTGCTGTTGTTTGGTGGCGGCATCATGCCGCAAAAAGATATTGATGATTTGAAGCGGATGGGTGTTGGCGAGTTATTCACGCCTGGCGCTTCGACTGTTGATATTGTCTCGTACGTGAAACAGTGGGTGTCGGAGCATCGGCACTGAGGCTCGCGCCGCTCATTCGGTCTCGTCATTCGGTGATTCGTTCGGCTGGATTGCTTGCTCTGCGATTGAATCATCCTCTTCGCGTTTGTGGGAAACAAGAGTACGAGTCACTACCGATATTCCCTCCGCAGAAAACGGAAAGAGATCATCAGGCGAAAAAATCGAGCGAAAGTCTCGTGCCACAAAGAAGTCCTTGAATTTTTCTGCAAACTCATCAAGCCGCCGCAAATAGTAGGCAACATTCTCATCGGGAAAGTTGGGGTCCCACTCCGCTAACGGCTTGCATTGCTCGAACGTCTTTACGTTCGCCTCGTTACCCGTAATGTAGTACGAAACGTAATCGCCCGGCTTGAAACTCTGCCCCGCAGCGAGAGCAATTTCGTACACGGCACTCTTGTTGCGGCGCCCCATCTTGACCTGATGCTCATATTCGGGAAGCGGGTCCTTGAGCGCCTCGGTTCTTGCAAAGTCCCGCACATCGAGCTTGTGTTCGAGAATGTCGTTCCGCACCGACACGTAAATTCGGTGCAAGCCGTCAACGTCATCACGCAAGAGGCAATCAATGCACTGATGGACGAATGATCTGCCGAACCGCTCCATCACACGAGAGATCAACGATGAGCCTTTCACCCTCATTCTACCTTCATAATCGAGCAAAGCATAGTTTTTCATTTTGTAGCTGAGCATTTTCCGATACCGCCCATCCAACGCGACCGATATTCCTTCGGGCATCGCCTGTGAAAGCGCCTCGATGAACTCTCGCTCTGTCTGTTCGTCCGTCACATCCTTCGGCGGCAAGAAGAAAATTCCGTCCGTGTCCACTTCAATAACGGTTCCCTGCTTCGCGCGAATGAACTCGATCATTCGTTTCAACAATTCTTGTCCCGTCGTCGTCACCACATCTGCTTGAGTAAAGTCGTTGAACAGTCCCCGTGTGTAACCGAGATAACCGTAGAATGAATTGATGAGGACCTTGAGCGAGGATTGCATCGCATCGAGTCTCATTTTTTCCTGAGGCTCCGATGTCATGTTCATCTTCCGCTTCGTCTCGAGTCGCAACGATGTCAGCGTTTTAAGTAACTCCTTGAACACATTCAGCACGTCCGAGGCTGGGGCAACTTGCTTACGAATCATAATCGAAGGGTACAACGATTCGACATCGGCATGAAGCACGGGTCCGACAATTCCCGTGAGGAAAATATCCGTGTATCCGCCCGTCGTTTGTACGCCGAGACTCGGCCTTGGGATCGCATGTTTCACGCGAAGGTACTCGCGTACTATCAGGCTTTCGATTTTTGCGGCGGAGCCCATGCGCCCAACATGGCCGTAGCCGTGGGGCAGCATGTGTGTCAGATAGAACGTCGTCCGCGACAGATGCTCGCTCAGCTTTCTGGTCTCGTTCACATCGTCGAGTGCGTACTTCATCAGCGTCTTCGGGTCGTTGTCCCAATACCAACTGATGTGCTCACCTTTGATATACGTTCGATCCTCCGAAGCAAAGCCGAAGTACTTTGCCGCGTACTTCAGTCCATAACTTTCCATGTTCCGCTTCGTCATGTCGTAACTTTGGACTAAGAGCATTGTATCAATGATGTGTCTTCCTGCGATGTCAGCAGCAGTGTACTCGTACGCTCGCTCTGCGTACGACGCTCGCGTATCAAATAAACGTGGCACGCTTCCATCGCGCCCGATACTGAACATCACATTGTGCAACTCGCACCGCTTGAGGATGTAGGGAAGGTCGAAGTTGTAGATATTGTGCCCCTCGATAACATCGGGGTCTCTCTCGGTGATGATGCGGACGACTTCTTCGAGCATTTCCTTTTCTTTATGTTGTTTGCCATCAATAATGTGTGTCCACCCGGAATTGTCCGAAAGAGCAATGAGGATGATTCTGTCTGTCGAGCGCTTCGGATTGCTGAATCTACGTGTACCCGCGTACGTTTCGATATCCAATTGCAAGCGATGCAAAGCGTCGAACGTCATCCCTTTGAACAATGTCCGACCGGTCTGCATCAGATACTGAGTGACGGCGTCGGAGTAAAAATGCAACTCCTCGAGGTCGTTGTAGGATTCCTTCTTTTGTTCTACATAACGATTGTATTTTTCCAATATGCACCGCATCGCATCCCACATTGCAGACCATTCTTCGAATACGCACAAGTATTGATAATAGGCGCTGCCGTCGAGCATTTTCACCCAATGCCGCTTACTGAAGCCATCGAGGAGATTTTTGTCGGCGAGAAAGAAGAACGGAAAGAACTCTGCATCTTCGTGAGTCACCGACGTAGCGTTGCGCATGTACACGCGCATGGTTCTATCATCCTTCTGATGAACCGCGACGATACGTTCGTCGTCATTGTAGCCGTAGAGGAGAGGGTTCATAGGGGTAGCCACGGAGAAAGGAAGAAAAGGGCGAGCGGTGACCGATGGAGGTCGCGACGTAGCGCGGCCTCCATCAATCACAGTATCTCTTGTCACTTTTTCGTCAGCTTCTCAATAAACGGCGCAATCATATCAATCGGAACAGGGAAGATGGTGGTGGAATTCCTCTCGGACGCGACTTCAGTGAGTGTTTGAAGGTAGCGAAGCTGCAGCGCTGTTGGATGTCCTTCAATGACCTTTGCCGCATCGGCGAGACGCTGGGAGGCTTGGAATTCGCCTTCCGCGTGGATGACCTTCGCTCGGCGTTCGCGTTCGGCTTCGGCTTGCCGCGCCATCGCTCGCTGCATCTCGGCGGGCAAATCAATGTGCTTCACCTCGACATTGGAGACCTTGATGCCCCACGGCTCCGTTTGGTTATCAATGATCTTCTGCAACTCCCGATTGATTTTGTCGCGCTCGGCGAGCAGCTCATCGAGTTCGCTCTGCCCAAGTATGCTGCGCAAGGTTGTCTGCGAGAGCTGCGACGTTGCGAAAAGAAAATTTTCCACTTCAACAATCGCTTTGTCGGGTTGAATCACGCGAAAGTAAACAACGGCGTTGACTTTGATCGAAACGTTGTCTCGTGTAATCACATCCTGCGGGGGAACGTCGAGCACGACGGTTCTCAAGCTCACCTTGACCATCTTGTCAATAAAGGGAATGAGCAGAATCAGTCCCGGACCTTTCACACGGATGAGTCTGCCAAGACGAAAGATAACGCCGCGTTCATATTCGCGCAAGATGCGAACCGCATTTGCAAGAATAATGACGCCGAACAGAACGATGACAGAGAGAAAAACACTTATTTGTTCCATAGTGTACCTCGCTTTCTTTTAGAATGTCTTTACGATGAGCGTGAGATTGTCCACTGCGACTACCTTGACCCTTGCCCCTGCAGGAATTTCTGCCCCTTCGCTGACGGCGTTCCAAATCTCGCCATGCATACGGACCTGCCCGTTCGGGGTCAATGCCCCAATAGCCTCGCCGGTCTCGCCGATAATTCCTTCGATCCCGGTCGTTGGTTTCCGTCGCTGCGCGCGGATACCCATGCCGATGGCGAAAGCGAAAAATGCCGCAGTGAAAAGCACCGCGGGAATAATCACGCTCAACGAAATGTTTGCGAACTCTAACGACGAGGGCGAATCAATCAACATGAGAGAGCCGAGCGCAAGAGCAATAATGCCGCCGACAGTCAGCATGCCGTAGCTCGTGATCTTGATTTCCAAAATGAACAAGATAATGCCGAAGACGATGAGCGCAAGCCCCGCATAGTTGATCGGGAGCGTGTGCAGCGAGTAGAAGGCAATGATGAGCGAGATAACGCCGACGACGCCCGGGAGCACTGAACCGGGATTGTACAACTCGAACATCAAGCCGTAGATGCCGAGCAGGAAGAAAATGTAAGCGATGTTCGGGTCGCTGATCAGGTCGAGGATTTTGTCCTTCCAATCCATCGTGAATTCTTTCACCTCCGCATCGCGCGTGTGCAGCGTCCGGGCAATGCCGTCCAGGTCAACGCTCTTTCCATCAATCGAATCGAGCAGCGTCTCGATGTTTGCCGCAACGACATCAATGACGTTCTTCTTGATCGCTTCCGTCTCGGTGAGGGAAGTACTTTTACGGACGGCTTCTTCCGCCCACTGAATATTTCGCTTACGCTTTTCGCTGATCGTACGAATGAACGCCGCCGCGTCGTTCGTCGCTTTCTCGTTCATGATCGAATCCTTCTCGCCCTGTATGCCCACGGGATGCGCCGCGCCGATGTTCGTTCCCGGCGCCATCGCGGCAATATGCGCCGCGAGCGTAATGAACGTTCCCGCCGACGCGGACTGCGAGCCTGAGGGGGCAACGTACACCACGACCGGCACGCGCGCGGTCAGAAGGTCCGTGACGATGAGCCTCGTTGATTTGAGCAAACCGCCTGGTGTGTTCAACTTAATCACGAGGCACTCAGCATTCGCATCGTATGCACGGAGGATTGCCTCGTGAATGACGTCCGCTGTCGCTGGATTGATCGTTGCGTCAATGGTAATGATATGAACAGTCGGTGCCGCAGTAAGAACAGCGAACGGTAGGCAGAGAACAAGCAGTAATCGCATGGCGTGCGTCAACATGTCTCGCTCCTTTCTTCCGAAGGAACGCCTTCGGCGGAATCGGTGGAAGAGTTGATTCGCTGAACTAAAGTACGGAAAGGATATGCAAACAGCAAAGCCGACTCGAGTGAGTCGGCTCTGTCGTACGGCGGAGAGGGTGGGATTCGAACCCACGATACCCTTGCGAGTATACCACCTTTCCA
>CAYUFU010000046.1:14145-30274 GCA_964444145.1 uncultured Chitinophagales bacterium | reverse complement strand
CACCGAGGGCGTTGCCCTCGGCTATTCACATTCGTCCCTTTCAGGGACAGCTATAGTTTTGGCACCATTGGGCATAACGACTGGACGAATTCGTGAGCGCCGACGCCGAAGGCGTCAAATACGAATAGGTCGGGGCGAAGCCCCGACAAAGAAGCGAAACGTAAGTGTGAACCCTGGAAGGGTTCAATAACATGGTTATGTAACATCAGCTAGTAACTTTTTTCTCTCTCTCAGTTCATGACGAACTCGCCTGCGCCCAACGGACAGTGCAGGTGAATACCCAATTCAAGTGAAGGATGCAATGAAAAAATACGTATACGTGTTCGGCAACGGCAAAGCCGAAGGTAAAGCAGAGATGAAAGGATTGCTCGGTGGCAAAGGAGCAAACCTCGCGGAGATGACGAACATCGGTTTGCCTGTGCCCGCAGGCTTTACGATTTCGACGGAAGTCTGCACTCATTATTATGCACACAAACACTCATATCCGAAAGCGCTGCGCGGCGAAGTTGCCAAAGCGCTGAAGTCGGTTGAGAACATGATGGGGATGAAATTCGGTGACCCGAAGAATCCGCTGCTGGTCTCTGTTCGCTCGGGTGCTCGCGCTTCGATGCCCGGGATGATGGATACGATTTTGAACTTGGGAATGAACGACGCGGTCGCCGATGGTTTGGTGAAGAAGACCAAGAACCCTCGCTTCGTGTACGATTCGTATCGGCGCTTCGTACAGATGTACGGCGATGTTGTGCTCGGCTTGAAGCCCGTGCACAAAGATGAGATTGATCCGTTTGAAGTGATCATCGAGCGGAAGAAACACGCCAAGGGCGTGCATCTCGACACGGAATTGACTGCCGATGACATGATGGAACTTGTGGGCTTGTTCAAGGCGGCAATCAAAGAGAGGACGGGACACGATTTTCCGCAGGAGCCGATGGACCAATTGTGGGGCGCGATCGGCGCGGTGTTCGGGTCGTGGATGAACGAACGCGCAATCGCGTATCGCAAGATGTACGATATTCCCGAATGGTGGGGAACGGCGGTGAATGTGCAAAGCATGGTGTTCGGCAACATGGGCGAAGATTCGGGGACCGGTGTGGCATTCACACGCGATGCTGCAACGGGCGACAACGTATTCTACGGTGAGTATTTGATGAACGCGCAAGGTGAAGATGTTGTTGCAGGGACGCGCACGCCGCTGCCGATCTCACAACTCGCTGCAACGAATCCAAGAATCTACAAGCAGCTCGATGCGATTCGGAAGAAACTGGAACACCACTACCGCGACATGATGGATGTCGAATTCACGATTCAACAAAACAAACTCTACATGTTGCAATGCCGCGTCGGCAAACGGACGGCATTCGCAGCGATCAAGATTGCGGTGGACATGGTGAAGGAGGGACTCATTGACGACAAAGAAGCATTGCGCCGTATCGAGCCTGATCAATTGAATCAACTGCTTCGCCCCGTGTTTGATGCAAAGGAGAAATCCGCTGCGGTGCAGGGCGGACGATTGCTCGCGAAGGGCTTGAATGCCGGACCCGGCGCGGCAACAGGACGTGTGGTGTTCAATGCGCCCGATGCGGAAGAGTGGAAGAAACGCGGCGAGCAAATTATCTTGACTCGCCTGGAAACGTCTCCGGAGGATATCAAAGGGATGGATGCCTCGGAGGGGATTCTGACTGCGCGCGGCGGCATGACGTCGCATGCGGCGCTCGTGGCGCGTCAAATGGGAAAGGTCTGTGTTGCCGGCTGCTCCGCGCTGCATATTGACTACGCCACCCACACGATGAGTGTGAACGGGCGTGTCATCAAGGAGGGTGATTGGATTTCTCTCGACGGTACGACGGGCGAAGTGCTCGAAGGAAAAGTCGCAACGAGACCATCGGAAGTTGTGCAAGTGTTGATTGACAAGACACTTGAGCCAAAGGATGCGCCCGTCTATCAGGAATACGCGCAGGTGATGCAGTGGGCGGACAACTATCGTCGGCTCAAGGTGCGAACGAACGCCGACCAGCCCGACCAATCGCGCAATGCCGTCTCGTTTGGAGCTGAGGGCATCGGGTTGTGCAGAACCGAGCACATGTTCTTCGGCGAGGGAAAAATCGGTCCGATGCGCGAGATGATTTTGGCGGATAGGCCTGCGGAACGCAAAACGGCGCTGGCGAAGTTGCTGCCGCTGCAGCGCGCAGACTTTGAGGGGATTTTCGAAGCGATGGATGGCCGCCCTGTAACGATTCGGACGATTGATCCTCCGCTGCACGAGTTTGTTCCGCATGAAGAAGCGGCGCAGCGCGCGTTAGCCGCCGAAATGGGAATCAGCTACGAGAAAGTGCACCAGCGCGTCGAGAGTTTGCACGAGTTCAATCCGATGCTCGGCTTCCGCGGCTGTCGGTTGGGGATCATCTTTCCTGAAATCACCGAGATGCAGTCGCGCGCAATTTTCGAGGCAGCGGCGAATGTGCAAGCGAAGGGAATCAAGGTCGAACCCGAAGTGATGATTCCGCTCGTCGGAAACGTGAAAGAACTTTCGGACCAAGAGCAGATTGTCCGCCGCGTGGCGAACGAAGTCATGAACGAGAGGGGCGTTCAGCTCACCTATCTCGTCGGGACGATGATCGAGGTGCCGCGCGGCGCGCTCACTGCCGATGAGGTTGCGACGGTCGCGGAGTTCTTCAGTTTCGGCACGAACGATTTGACGCAGACGACTCTCGGTGTCAGTCGCGATGATGCCGCGAGGTTCTTGATCCCATACGTCGAACGCGAAATATACGAGAAGGACCCCTTCGAGGTGCTCGATCGCGTCGGTGTTGGGTCGCTGATGAAGATTGCTGTCGAGAAGGGGCGCGGCATCAACCCGAAGCTGAAAATCGGTATTTGCGGTGAGCATGGCGGCGAGCCGTCGAGCGTAGAGTTCTGCCATTCACTCGGATTGAATTATGTGAGCTGTTCGCCGTTCCGTGTGCCGATTGCGAGACTTGCGGCGGCAAGGGCAGCGCTGAACGACGCGCGCACGCAGCCATCGTTGAAATCCAAATCCAAGAAGCTTGTACGAACGAAGATATCATCGAAGAAAAAGAAGAATCGTCCTCGGTAGATATGGTTACGTGACTTCACCGACTCTTTCCTCGTTGCCGAGAATGGCTTTGGCTGAGGAGAGCAGGCGGAGTCTCGCTTGTTGAATTACATCAGGTGATCTATGCATACAATGAAACTCTCAGACTTTCGTTATCCGTTGCCGCGCAATTTGATTGCGCGCTATCCTGCGGACCCGCGAGATACTTCACGACTCATGGTGTTGAATCGTGCCGATGAATCTATCAAGATTCATGAAGCCTTTCACGAAATCACATCCTACTTCAAGAAGGGCGATTGTCTCATCGTGAATGAGACGAAGGTGTTTCCCGCGCGGCTCCTCGGTCGTAAGGAAAAGACGAACGCAAAAATCGAAGTCTTTCTCCTGCGCGAGCTGAATCGCGCCGAGCGCATCTGGGACGTGATTGTTGATCCGGCGCGCAAGGTGCGCATCGGCAACAAAATTTTTTTCGAGCACGGACAAATTTGGTGCGAGGTGATTGATAATACGACCTCGCGCGGCCGCACCGTCCGTTTCAACGATGCCGAAGATGTGTTCACTGCTATCGAACGCATCGGGCGAATGCCGCTGCCGTACTACATCAAGCGCGAGCCGACCGAGAAGGACAAGGAAATGTATCAGACGGTGTTTGCCAACAAGGTAGGCTCCGTTGCCGCTCCGACCGCGGGACTGCACTTTTCGAAACGGGTAGTGACTGCGTTGAAGAAGAAAGGGGTGAGTATCGCGCCCGTGACGCTGCACGTCGGGTTAGGTTCGTTCCGTCCGATTGAAGTCGAAGACCTATCGAAACACAAGATGGATTCGGAGTATTATGAGATTCCGCTGGAGACGGAGCAGATGGTGAACAAGTGCATTGACAGTCGCGGCAACGTCTTCGTGTGCGGCACCAGCACGGCGCGCGCCGTTGAATCGTCCGTCACGACGGACGGGCATTTGAAGGCAAATAAGGGTTGGACCGACAAGTTCATTTTTCCGCCGTACGAACTGAAAGTGACCGACCACCTGATTACGAATTTTCATATGCCGGAGTCCACGCTGCTCATGCTTGTCTCCGCGTTTGCGGGCCGCGACTTCGTGCTGAAGGCGTATAAGCGCGCAATTAAAGAGGGGATGCGCTTTTATAGTTACGGCGATGCGATGCTCGTCCTGTAGCGCCACGTTCGCTTGTTTCACATCCGACAGCTCTGAATGAAACTTGCTATCCTTGTTGCGTTGAACGTCATCCTCATCGCGACGTTCATCTATCTCTTCCGCAAGAAAAACCTTCTCTCCTATTTCAGCGGCGGCAAGTGGTGGCTCACATGGCTTTCCATTGCCGTGATTACGCTGATGGACGAGCTCACGTCCATTTTCTACGCGCCGAGCGAAGCGTTTCGGTTCATCGGAACATACGCCATCGCCTTTATTGCCTTCACCTCGCTCTTCATGCGCTTCCTGACGCTGCGCATGGTGGAAATCTCCGAAATCCTCGAACACCACAATATTCGCGGCGGCGGTGTGTACTCATTCTCCTATCTCGTCATGGGTCCGACGCTCTCGTTCATTGCCGTTGCGTCCATCCTCGTGGTGTATGTGTTGACCGCAAGCATTTCCACCGTGAGCGCCGTAGAGAACGGTCTGACATTCATCGAGCTTTCACAAGCCCAGAAGATCGTTCTACAATTTGCCGTGATTTGGGCTGTGGCGGGACTCAATATCCTTGGCGTAAAGGAAAACGCGCGTGTCACATTCGCCTTGTTCTCCATCGTTGCTACGGTGATGTTGACTCTGCTCGCTTCGGCGCTCATCGAAGCGACGCCGGCATCATGGCAGACCATCGGCTCGAGTTTCTCAATGTCCGTTAGCGAGGTTCGCACGCAAGGCATCTTTGGCGGCTTCGGATTCGTCATCTGGTCTATCTCCAGTTGCATTCTTGCGTACTCCGGCATCGAGTCGGTGGTGCAGACTGCGGGGCTGGTGAAGGATTGGAAAGCGATCGCCAAGGCGTACATTTTTCTTGCCGTCACGACCGGCATTTTTACGCCGACGCTTTCTGCCCTCGTGCTCAGCTCCGGCATCAATCCAGCAGAACATGAAACGGACTTGATCACGCAATTTGCTTCTCTGCTCAATGGACAATGGTTCGGTTGGGTCGTTGGGGCGATTGCGAGCATCGCGTTGGTGATGGCAGTGAACACAGCGTTCGTTGCTTCGAGCGAAGTCATCGAGCGAGTCGCGCATCGGTACAACTTTCATTGGATCATCAAGACCAACAAGCGCCAATCCTTGTACCGCATTCACATTCTCGGTGCGATTCTCTTTTCGCTTGTTATTGTCCTAACGGAAGGGAGCCAACAGATCCTCGCCGAAATGTATGCGCTCGGCTTGGTTGCGAGCTTCGCGATCAATATGGGAAGTTTGCTCTTCTATCGGTACTTCAAAGGGACGAAGGAAATTCGCGCCTTCAACACGTCGCGTTTCGGGACGTTGGTGGTGGTGATAATCCTCATCGGGTGCTTTGTCTATCTTGCTGCCACCAAACCGTACGGTCTCGGCTTGTGGTTGTTTGCGACGGCGTTCTTTCTCGCGCTTGGCTTTCTCGTCGCACGCAAGCGTGCGCCGGAAATTCCGCACATTGAACAAACGGACACGCCGATGGAGATGGTCTTCGCCCTCGCCGAAGCGCCGGGCGAGCGGCTCGACATCTATTTCAAACGTCCGTTAGAAGAGGGGGGCGTTCACGATCCGGCTGTTGCGTACATCAGTTTCTATTCGCCGCGCGCCGGCATTCCGCCGAAAATCGCGCCGAACCATTTTCGGTTTCAAACCAGCGGACAAACGCTGTTCGATAGCATTACGGAGTTGATTCACGTCTTCAAGTATGAATTGTCGCACAAGCAGATCACGTTTCATTTCGGCTGGCCCCAATCGTCGTGGCTCGATCGCTTGTCCATCGGTGTGATGGTCTTCAGCATCATGAAACTGCCGAAGCAATTTCCTGAGTTCAGTTTCAGTATAGATTACTTTGGGAAGAAGCCGTCGTAACGGCTGACCGATCGCACCGTCACGGGTTCGAGTCATTTGTTCTGATTCTTCAATCTGCGCAAGTCCATCGTTTTACGGTCTGGGTGAAAACGACTTCGACATGGAAAGCGATGCTCCAGAATGGCTCAGTTCGCGAGCCAGCGCGATACAGGAGTGCCGCTCTAGATGATTCGCACACAGGCTCTTTCGTTCATGAACTGTTGAGAGGGAATGTCAAGATCGGTGAGGGGTAGAAATAAACAGAGCGTTGGCGTCGTTATTCCGGCCGGCGGACGTGGTGTTCGTTTGGGCAGTGATGTGCCGAAGCAATTTCTTCTGTTGCAGGGGAAACCGATTCTCCAGCATTCGGTTGAAAAGTTTGAATCGCTTCCTGCCGTGAGCGAGATTGTGGTGGTCGTTCCCGCCGATCAGCTTCGCCGGGCGGAAGCGATCATCGAGAAGGCGAGATTCAGGAAAGTCTCACACGTTGTCGTCGGTGGAAGCGAGCGTCAACATTCGGTTCGCAATGGGTTATTGTGTTTTGATCGTGAGCCACAGATTGTTCTCGTTCACGATGCTGTCCGACCACTTGTTGCGCCGGAAACAATCGTTGCAGTCATCCGGCAAACTCGCAGGCACGGTGCGGCGGTCGTCGGGGTGCGCGTGAAGGACACGACGAAAGTCGGCGAGGGAGGCTTCTACACAAAGACGCTCAATCGCGGAACCCTCTGGTCGGTCCAAACCCCGCAAGGATTTCGTTTTGAGATTCTGAAGCGTGCTCATCTCGCTGCGCAGCGTTCGGCGTTTCTTGGAACGGACGAAGCGTCGCTCGTTGAGCGACTGAGGATCCCTGTAAAAATTGTGGAGGGGGAGTATCGGAACTTCAAGATTACGACGAAAGAGGATTTGATGATGGCGGAGGCGATGTTGTCATTGGGATTATGATCTGTTGTTCAGGATTCCGGGAATTCGAGTGCAACACTGTTCTGGTTCAACAGGAGGAATCCGAGAACTGGGATGTGCGGATTTGGAACATTGTTGGATAGTATGTGCTCTTCGCGCGATGGCGGCATGTGCGGGGGAGGCGGCTTGCGTTTCCACGAAGAAGAACTGCTTATCGCGGCGCTGTAGAATGGTTGGACGATGTAGAGCGTCTGCAGCCCCCAAAAAACCTCATCGGTATGTACGTCGAAAGTTCGTCTTGCATTTGTCGTAGAGTATGCTTTCTATGAGGCGGACGTTGTTTCACAAGAACCTTTCACGAACCAAGGGGTAAAATCATGAGGATCATCTCAGTCGTTTTTGTGCTTGCCTGTTGTGTATCGTTCGCGGGCGCGCAAGATACAAAAGCATACAACAATTACGATTTTATTCCCGGGGAGAAGCTTCTGTTCGAAGACAACTTCGGCGATGCGCAGGATGGCGAGTTCCCTCCACGATGGAGTCTGAAGAACGGTCAGCCGGTTGTGAACAGGGTGGATGGGCTTCCGACGCTCGTGTTCGGTGAGTGTTGGACGGGTAATCCGTGTAAAGTGGAGCCGAGAATGAAAACGAAACACTATCTCGGCAACTCATTCACAATCGAGTTTGATTACGTCATGCGGACCGAGGAGGATTGTTTGATGCTCTACTTCCGCGACAATGCCGATGACGATGGGCGTCATATCTTCTTCAAGTATGATGGGGAGGTAACGAACGCATATTTTGATAACGAGTTGAAAGGCATGCATCCCGATCCCGACTATTCGAGCAAGTGGCATCACGCGGCGCTTGCGTACAAGAATGGTCAGATGAAGATTTACATTGACCAGTATCGCGTGCTCGTCATTCCGCAGAGTGGGTTTGAGCCGGTCGGCTTCTACATCGGCGGCTGCTCAGGCACGAAAGTCCGCAACGTAACATTGGCGGAGGGTGGGGGTATGAATATGCTCGGCAAGATTCTCACCGACGGCAAATTCGTTTCCCACGCGATTAAATTCGATGTGAACAAATCGCAAGTGAAAGGCGAGAGCATGGGATTCATCAACGAGTTGGCGAAGTGGCTGAAGGAAAATGCCGCCGTGAAGCTGGAGATTGGGGGACACACCGACAGCGACGGCGATGATGCGTCGAACCTGAAACTCTCGCAAGCGCGTGCCGATGCGGTGCGCACGCTTCTTGTGTCGCTCGGCGTTGACGGCTCTCGCTTGACCGCGAAAGGGTACGGCGAAACAACGCCGCTCGACAATAATGCTACACCGGAAGGAAAAGCGAACAATCGAAGAGTGGAGTTTGTGAAGAAGTAGGATTGTTCAAACTCTCATCCCTCGGACCGAGGCTGTCCAAAAAGTTTGTAGAGCGACACTCCAGTGTCGCTTTTTTATCGGCAAGAGTGATTCTGGCGAATCGCTCGTGCGCTACCGCTTTCCACTTGGTTGTGAATCTCCGCCTCGTTCAGTAGATTACCTCATGCGCATTCCCGAACAAAAAATCGAAGAGGTCCGCCGCGCGTCGGACATTGTTGACGTGATTTCGGGATACGTGAAGCTGAAGAAGCGTGGCAAGAATTTTCTCGGACTGTGTCCGTTTCATACCGAGAAAACCCCCTCGTTCAACGTCAGTCCCGACCGACAGATGTATCACTGCTTCGGGTGCGGCGTTGGCGGCAATGTCTTCACGTTCGTGATGGAACACGATAAAGTCTCGTTCGTCGAAGCGGTCCGCACGCTTGCAGAAAAGGCTGGCATTTCACTTCCGCAAGAAACCTCTTCCGACCGTGAGCAGGTCACTGAAAACGAAGCTCTCTACAACGCCTGCAAAGTCGCGGGACGTTTCTTCTACGACAACATGGTGAACACCATCGAAGGGCAGCTTGCGCATGAGTACTTCAAGCATCGCGGCTTTGCGGAAGAAACGATTCGCACATTCGGACTCGGCTACTCGATGAATGCGTGGGACGCGCTGCTCAAACACGCGGAGAACGAAAAGCTCGATGTGAATCTGCTTGAGAAAGCCGGCTTACTCATCAAGCGCGAAGACGGGTCGGGAATGTACGACCGGTTTCGCGGGCGAGCGATGTTTCCCATTTTTTCCATTACTGGTCGCGTTATCGGTTTCGGCGCGCGCAAACTGCGTGAGGACGATCCGATTCCCGGTAAGTACATCAACTCGCCTGAAACACCGATCTACGTCAAGAGTCGCAGTCTCTACGGAATTTTTCAAGCGAAGGAGGCAATACGCGAGAGGGAGTTTGCGATTCTGGTGGAGGGCTACGCCGATCTGATATCCGTGTTTCAGGCGGGCATCAAGAACGTCGTCGCGTCGAGCGGCACGGCGCTGACGGAGGAACAAATCGAGCTGATCAGCCGCTACGCAAAGAACATTACGTTGGTGTACGATGCGGACTCCGCCGGCTCGAAAGCCGCACTCCGCGGCGTCGACCTCATCATCGAGCAAGGGCTGGACGTGAAAGTTGCGACGCTGCCCGAAGGCGACGACCCGGATTCGTTCGTGAAAAAAAACGGCGGTGAAGCGTTCGAGCAGTTGTTGAGTGACGCCGTTTCGTTCCTCGACTTCAAAGCGCGCATGTTTCAATTGCAAGGCGCGCTTGAAACGCCCGAAGGACAGGCTGAAGCCGTGCGCGCGGTGGTCGAGACGCTTGCGAAAATGAAGGACGAGTTGAAGCGCTCGTTCTACATCAAGAAGCTCGCAGAGCGTTATGGGTTGTACGAATCCATTCTCTATCGTGAGCTTGAGAAACTCGTCGGCAGAGAACGGACCCGCGAGCACTTTGCAAAGCAACGCGAAGCGCAGGTAGAATCGTCGAACCTTGAGTCCAAAACCCAACAAGCACTCCCTCAACCGAGCGCCACCGTTCCCGTCGCCGAGCGCGAACTGCTCAAACTGATTCTGGATCACGGCAACGATATGGTGCACTACGTGTTCTCGAATGTCGAGCTCGCATTGTTTTCAAACGAGTACGTGCGCCGCGCGCTTGAGATCATCCTTCCGCACGCCGAGCGCGGCGATGAGTGGGACGCCCATACGTTGATGGACGAAGTGACCGATATCGAACTGCGCCGTTTCATTGCCGACGTTTCATTCACGAAATACGAATTGAGCAAAGGCTGGAAAGAATTAGATGCCCTGCCGGAGGAAGTTGACCCTGGCGAAATCGCCGAGCGGTGCATGGTCATCCTCAAAAAAACCGAAATCGAAAGACATCTCGCTGAAAACCAGCGACGCATGAAGGAAGCTGCTGCGCGCGGCGAAGAGGTGAAAAGTTTTCTTGAGCAGCACAATGCGTTACTTCGTGAAAAGAAACAACTCGAAATCGCTGGCTTGTCGAGCGAGAGCAGAGAGCTTCAAGAAGAGTGAGCGTTCGAGAAGGCGACATGGTTCTTTCATTCGTTGCGCCTTCGCGTCATTACGTGAGATACAGTGGCGGAACTCAGCAAGACACCCTGAAATCCGACATAGAAATCTCACGCAAAGACGCGAAGCCCAAAAGAAGTGGAGAATGGTTGAGAGTAATTACTTGTATGCACTTTACAAATAACTTCACATGCTTCACCTGCTCGGTGAATTCCTTTTCAGTAAATTTCCAAGACAGACTTGGCGGCTTTGCGGCTTTGCGTGATGCTAAATCGGGTTTCAGGAGACACGCGTCTCGTTGCTATTCACTCCATCATCGCGTATCTTTTGCAAACACTTGTTGTGGGGTCATCGCTGTTCACCAAAGCATCCATCAAACGTATCCTTCTCGTTCGCACCGACCGGCTTGGCGACGTGATTCTCACGCTACCGATGCTTTCCGCTCTTCGCAGATGTTTTCCCGACGCGTACATAGCGATGCTCTTGCGGCGTTACACAGGCGAGATTCTCGAAGGGAATCCCCACCTCAATGAGTTGATTTGGTACGACCGCGACCATGCCAACATTCCATTAGGCGAAATGATAGCGACACTGCGCAAGCGCAGGTTCGACGCTGCCATTGTAGTGTATCCGCGCTTGCGGCTGGCGTGGCTGCTCTGGCGGGCGGGTATTCCTCTTCGCGTCGGGACCGGCTATCGCTATTATTCTTTATTGTTCAACAAGAAAGTGTTCGAACATCGCAAGGATGCGAAGCGGCACGAGGTTGAGTACAATCTGAATTTGTTGCGTGAGCTGAGTTGCGATCGTGAGCGAGATCTCAAAGCGGAATTCTACATTGCAGTTCCACCTGAAGCAGAGAACAACATCGAGACGCTTCTTCGATCGTTGGGTATCGAGCGTAAAGGATTTGTGATCGTGCATCCCGGCAGCGGCGGCTCGGCGCGGGAGTGGTCGCCGGAAAATTTCGGGCGACTCGCCGCAAGGTTGGCAAGCGATTTCCATGTTGTTGTGACGGGAACAACCAGCGAGGAGGCAAAAGTCTCCGCTGTTGTACGTGCTTCCGGCAACGCTGCAATTCCGCTCGTGGGCAAATGCACTCTGAAAGAATTGGCAGCGCTGATTGGTGCATCGTCGCTGTTTGTTTCAAACTCGACTGGCCCTTTGCATCTTGCCGTGGCAATGGGTACGCCGGTCGTCGGGTTGTATCCGCAGCATACGGCAATGAGTGCAAAACGGTGGGGTCCGTACACTGGGAACAGCGCCGTGTTTGTGCCCGAACGTCCGCTCGATTGCAACACCTGCGTCGAACACAACAGCGCGTGCGAATGCATGGCGACCATCACTGTAGAGGCTGTGCTCGCGGCGGCACGCTCGCTTCTGGCAAAACACCAAGCAGGGATGACGGCGAATGTGTAGAATAGCAGGATTGCTTTTCGTGGTGGTGCTGTTAGCGGGGACAGCGTCGCCGGTGCTTCAAACCGCGAAGAAAAAATCAACCGCAAAAACAAAAGCGGCGCTCGCAGCGAAAGCAAGAGCCGATAGTATCGCCGCCGCCGCAAAAGCCGACTCCCTCAGAAAAATCGCGCAGGCGAAAGCTGACTCACTCAAACGTATAGACTCACTTGCCAAAGCCGCTGCGGATTCTGCAAAGCAATTTCGATGGCGCAGAATTCAGAACAACGCGTACGCCGTCGGTGAGCGGCTCGTGTTCGACGTGAGCTATGGACCCATCACAGCAGGGGAAGCGACGATGGCAATTACGCGCACTGACACGATTCGGGGGCGCAACACCCATCGCGTAGAATTCAGCGTCAATTCGCTGTCGAGCTTCGATTGGATTTACACCGTGCGCGACAAGTACCTCACGTTCATTGACGTTGAGTCGGTTGCGCCGCTGCGATTCGAGCAGCATATTCGCGAAGGAACGTACAAATACGACTTCACGGCGGAGTTCGACCCGCCGACGCGCACGGCGAAAACTCAGCAGGGAAGTTATCCTATTCCCGATTATGTGTACGACATCTTGTCCGCGTTTTACTATGCGCGCACGCTTGACTATTCCGCTATGAAAGTGGGCGACTTCGTCATGCTCAACAATTTTCACAAAGACAAGGCGTATGACTTGCGCGTAAAGTTTCTGGGCAGACAAGAGCTTGACGTCGCGGCGGGCACATTCAACACCGTCGTCGTCGAGCCGCTGATCATGGAAGGTGGCTTATTCAAAGCCGAGGGACGTATCGTCATCTGGTTGACGGACGATGAGCGCAAGATGCCTGTTCGCGTTAACACCAAGGTGGTGATTGGTTCGATAGATGTCGAGCTGCGTGAGTATTCGGGATTAGCTGGACCTCTACCGTCGAGAGTGAGATAAGAAGCATCGGGGCGAAGAGCTTCACGCCCCGCGGTAAATCCGTGAGTTTTGCAACATACCATAATGCCAAAGGGAGGAGTGAGCGATCAGCCTGAATCCTCTCCATGTTTTCCATGTCAAAATACAGACGCGCAGACATATCGCAGATCAAGACGGTTTCGATCAAGAATCGGTATAGCAAAGTAACTCTCAAGGAATTTGCAACGCCGATTGATCCACAGAGCGCAACCGTCGCGGCGTTTGCCGAGAGCCTGCCGAATATTCTCAAAGTACCGGAACTACGCGGGCTTGTTGACGATATCGTCGAGTCGCGGAAGAACAATCTGCCGGTCATCCTGATGATGGGCGCGCATGTCATCAAAGTCGGCTTGTCGCCGATCGTGCTTGACTTGGTGAAGCGCAACATTATTACCGCTCTTGCGATGAACAGCGCTGCTGCGATTCACGACGTGGAAACGGCAATGTGGGGACAAACGAGCGAAGATGTTGCAGCGAATATGATGGATGGCAGCTTCGGCATGGCAAGTGAAACGGGCGAGTTGATTAACCGAACGCTCACGGAGGCGTTTCGCGAATCCGATTTGGGGTATGGCGAGGCGCTCGGGAGAAAACTTCTTGAACTCGAAGCGCCGAATGCAAACGTGAGCCTGCTCGCAACATGTTACTCGCTCAACATTCCGATTACCGTTCACGCCGCCATCGGCACTGACATCATCCATCAACAGCCGACCATGAACGGCGCGGCAACCGGCGAGTTGACCTTCCGAGATTTTCAAACACTCTGCGATGTGTGCAAGGACTTAGTCGGCGGCGGTGTTGTGCTCAACATCGGCTCGGCGGTGTTGATGCCCGAAGTATTCTTGAAAGCACTCACGGTAGCACGCAACTTAGGCGCTCTCGCAAAAGGATTTACGACAGCCGTGTTCGATATGCATGTGCATTATCGCCCGACGATGAACGTGCAGCAGCGACCGACTCAAGATGGCGGCAAAGGATTGTATTTCGTTGGCCATCATGAGATTATGGTGCCGCTGCTTGCCGCGATGGTGAAGTCGAAGATTGGTCATTAGTCATCCCTCATTGGTCATTTGTCAGTGGATACGCCAGAGCAACTCTCGAATCTCAATCCCGTTCCGCAACTTCCTCCAACTGTACTCCAAGAGATTTCTCTTTTCGTGCAACGGATGCCTGCTTGGCTGTTCGCACTACTTTCACTTGTGGGCATTTTCCTATCGTATCAAGTCGTTGGTGGCTTGCTTCTTCTCGCGGCGTTCGGGCTCGAACTCTCGAACGTGAATGTGAACGCCTACCGGTGGGCGACGATGGTTGGGCAGGTGCTGTTTATTCTTGTCCCGACGGTGATTCTGGCGAGACTCCGCTTTCCGCGTGTTGAAAATGTGTTTCGCTTCGGCAAAATTCATCTGGGACAAATTCTGCTCGTTGTCATCGCAGTCTTCGCACTGCAGCAGTTGTTGCAAGGGTATTTGATGGTGCAGGAATCTGTCCCGATTCAGTTTCCTCCGTTCATCCAAGATATCATTGACATGATGAAGACGATGATGGAGGAGATGTATCGCATGCTGACGAGGGCGGATTCGCTTTCAGAATTTCTGGTCGTGGTGATCGTCATTGCCGTAACGCCGGCAATTTGTGAAGAGCTGATGTTTCGCGGTCTGATTCAGCGAACCCTCGAAGGGACAAACCCCTCCAGTGCTCCGTCACTCCATCACGGGGGCTCTACGGGCGCGCGCCGAGGAATGACCGCTGCAATCAGCGCCGGCATCATCTTCGGCATCTACCATATGAACCCCTTTACGCTGATTCCGCTTGCAGCGCTTGGCGTGTACTTCGGGTTCATCGTCTACAGAACGCAGAACATCGTTCCTGCGATGGTCGCGCATTTTTTCAATAACTTCCTTGCTTGTCTTGCCGCCTACCTTAAACTCGACGACGATTTTCTCGCCATCGCACCAACCGAAAAGCCGACTGCAACAGTGCTGGCGTTGAACTTCTCTTTGAGCGCCATAGTTTTTCTCGCGGCAACTTGGTATTTTGTCCGCATCACGAAGCCTCAACCCGAACAGCAACAAGATGAACTACCAAGACACGAAGGCACTGAGTTTTTCATTTGAAAAGGCGCTCTGAGGTTTGGAATCTCAAATTCGTCGCGCCGTAGCGTCTTCGTGGTTTGTTTTTTCAAGAAACGATCATTTGAGCAATCTCACCCAACGGATACTCGTCGCGCTGCTCGCGATTCCTCTGTTTGTTTTTGTCGCACTGAAAGGCGGCTTGTTTTTCTTCGCTCTTGTGGCGTTGATTGCGACGCTAGGGTTATATGAATTCTACAAACTGGCTGAGAAGAAATCAGCGTCGCCGCAGATTCTTATTGGGACACTCTTTGGTTTCGCCGTCGTTTCGGTATTCATCATGGAGAGAATTCCTGTCCCATGGAACCACGACGCAACGGAGTTCTTCTTTCTGCTGTTCATCGTTTTCATTCCCGGAACAATGCTCGCCGAGTTGTTTCGCAAGAAACAACACCCTGCACTCAACATTGCAACAACGATTGCGGGTGTCGCATACGTTTCACTCTTTCTCGGCACACTTGTTGGCATTCGAGAATTATTCATGCCGGCGACCCCGTTCTTTGAAAGCGCGGCGATATCTCCCGATCGCATCACACTTATCTACGATTGGGGCGGGCGGACGATCCTCACGCTCTTCGTTTCGATATGGGTCTGCGACTCGCTTGCGTACTTCGCGGGGAAACATTTTGGCAAACATAAACTGATGGAGCGAGTCAGTCCGAAAAAAACTTGGGAAGGGGCAATCGCTGGCTATCTCGGCGCTGTGGCAGTGTTTCTCATTTCACAACAGTATTTTCTTCCGTATATGAGTGCTGCCACGGCAATCGTCTGTGGCAGCATCGTGGGGATAGGTGGGCAGTTGGGCGACTTGGTGGAGTCGCTGCTGAAGCGCGATGGAGGCGTGAAGGATTCATCTGCGCTCATTCCAGGACACGGCGGCGTATTGGATAGGTTCGATAGTTTAATGTTCGTTTCGCCGCTGATGTACTTGTACTTGCGCTTTGTCGTGTTCTCATCCACTCTTTCGCTCTGGGGGGGATGAGACCCTCTGCTATCTGAAACGTGGAACGCGAAGGGAGATACGCAGAATGAAGGGAGCTCTTGCGCACGCAAGGGCTTCGTGCTTCTGGTAGATGGTGCCCAACAAGCTACGCTAGCCTTTCCCTCGTCAACATGAAGTTTTTTTCTTTTAGCGAAAACTCCTTATCCTGTTCAACCAAC
>CAYUFU010000046.1:4851-14045 GCA_964444145.1 uncultured Chitinophagales bacterium | reverse complement strand
GCGGCGAAGCAGGAATCAATTGACACCATCATCGCGAGCGTTCAGCACAAAGCAAAAGGCAACGTGAAAAAGGTCTACGCGATGGGCTGTCTGACCGAGCGCTACATGGTTGACTTGCAGCAAGAGATTCCCGAAGTGGACAAGTTCTTCGGCAACTCGCAAAACTTGGACGGCATCATGAAAGAACTCGGTGCCGAATACAAATACGCGCTGCTCGGCGAGAGAGTGCTCACGACACCGAGGCATTATGCCTACATCAAAATCTCCGAAGGCTGCGACAATCCTTGTTCGTTCTGCGCGATTCCGTTGATGCGGGGGAAACACGTCAGTCGTCCGATTAACCACATTCTTGCCGAGGCACAGCTTCTTGCGTCGCGAGGCGTCAAGGAACTCGTGGTCATCGGACAGGACACGACGTACTACGGAGTAGACAGGGAGGGGAGACGAACGCTACCGAATCTGCTCACAAAGCTCGCCGATATTCGCGGCATAGAATGGGTTAGGTTGATGTATGCTTATCCTGCAAAGTTTCCACAAGAAGTTCTGAGTGTCATTGCTCAACATCCTCACATGTGCAAATACATTGATATGCCTGTGCAGCACGTATCTGATGAAGTGTTGAAGTCCATGCGGCGCGGTCACTCGCAACGTGCGTTGCGAGAGCTAATTGATGAGATACGCACACGAGTCCCGCATATTGCACTGCGCACGACTCTGATTGTGGGCTATCCGACGGAAACACCACAAGAGTTCGACGACTTGCTGCAGTTCGTTGAGGACATACACTTTGAACGGCTCGGCGTGTTCACGTATTCACAAGAAGATGGGACAGCGGCGTTCGGTCTTGGTGACCCGCACTCGCCTGAGGAGAAGAACCGTCGCAAGGCGTTGGTGATGGAGCTTCAACAAGAGATTTCCCTTGAAAAGAATGAGCGGCTCGTCGGGACAACGCAACGCGTGGTGCTGGACCGTTACGCAAACGGCTGCTTTGTTGGACGGACGGAACACGATGCGCCGGAGATTGATAACGAAGTGTACGTTGCACCCGATACAAGCTTGAAGGTCGGTGAGTTCTGCACTGTTGAAATTGAAAGCGCTTCTGAGTATGATTTATATGGTCGCATGAGCGATCCGCATCACCATCCGGTTCACGATCGTGGGACTCTCAGAAATGTTCGAGACAGCAACGAGTTTGTTGCATATTAGTCCGTTGAGCGGACGAGGAGGAGTTATGAATTGGATGAAGACGATCATGCGGATGGCATTGCTTCTTATCCAAGTTGCAACTGCGCAAGTGGAAGTGACGGAGGGTTCGATCGGAAACGCCGCGTCGCCTTTCGATGTCGACGCCATCAGCTTCATGTCCGATTCGACGAACGCAAGCCGACTCGACATTTACGTCGCCGTTCCTTACGAGCAACTCAGCTTTGTGAAGAAGGGTGAGAGTTTTACAGCGTCGTACGAGATGACGATTGCAATTACCGATTCCAGTAACGCGTTGGTGAACGAGCGGCTCTGGACGCGAGAAATCAGTGTGCCGTCGTTCGAGCAATCGGTCGCCTCCGGCGCGTCGAGTATCGAGCAGCGCATCGTGGTTCTGCAGCCGGGCCGGTATCGCATTGCCGTCATATGCCGCGATCTCGAAAGTCGTCTCACGCGCCGAGTCTATAAACAGCTTTTGATTCCCGACTATCGCAAGCCCGGGTTCCAATTGAGCGATATCATGCTCATTGCCAAGCTCGCCGAGAAGGAGGATGGAAAGAAGACCATCAAGCCAAGCATCTCCCCCAACGTCGTTGACATTCCTGCGCCGCTGCATATTTTTTTCGAAGCGTACAACTTCTCCACGCCCGATACGCTGCACTTCATTACCACCGTCTTCAACGCAAAGAACGAGAAACTGTATCAAGCGGATACGACGCTGTATCTTGGTTCTACGCGCAACAAACTGTTCCTGCGCGTCGACCATTCCAACCTGGCGATTGGCGATTACAAGATGTTCGTTCACGTGTACGCGAGAAACACTCCTCCTGCAGCAAACTCGCTTGCCAATACGAGTCGTCCATTCGTGGTTCGCTGGGCGGGGTTGCCGAAAAGCGTCAAGGACATTGACATGGCGATTGAGCAACTGAGATACATTGCCAAGGAACACGAAATCGAGCACATCAAGGCGGCAGCGACGGCTGAGGAAAAACAAAAACGCTTCTTCGAGTATTGGAAAAAGAAAGACCCCAATCCCAACACGCTCCGCAACGAAAGGATGGAAGAGCATTACGCGCGTGTCGAGTACGCCAACAAACATTTCAAACATTACATTGAAGGCTGGCGCACCGACATGGGAATGGTGTACATCATCTTCGGAGCGCCGAGCAATGTTGAACGCCATCCATTCGATAGCGACGCGAAGCCCTACGAAACCTGGTCTTATTATGAATTGAACTACACCTTCACCTTTGTCGATCAGACCGGGTTTGGGGACTACCGCCTGACGACGCCGATTTGGGACGTTTGGCAGAGGCCGCGGAATTGAATCGTTGACCTTCAGATGGAGTTTCTCTATCATTCTCCATGCAGTGTTTCGTTCAACGCATGTTCATCTTCGTTCTGCTCTGTGGCATCGCTTCCGGCGCCATAGCCGGCTCGACGATCCGTGCATTCGGCGTTGAAGGGAATTCCGCTTTCACAACGCGGGAAATTCTTGGATGGCTTTCTACCAAACAGTCGCTCCCGTATTCTCCGACGGTGGTCGCCTCGGATGTGAAAATCATTTCCGACAACTACCGTCGGCGCGGCTACCTTGCGGTCAGCGTCGAGCCGCAGGTGAGTTACTCTCCAACCGATAGCAGTTCCGTTGACATTTCTCTCGCTATTCGCGAGGGTCGCCAAACGTTCGTAGGCACGATTTCGACCGAAGGCAATACGCAAATCCCTTCATCCGAAATTGTACCACTGTTCGATGTGCAGTCCGGTAATCCGTTGGATGAATCACTGTTAGAGAACGACATTGGTGAGCTGCTGACCACATATGAACGACTCGGGTTTCCTTTTACGCAGTGCCAGGTACAGCACCTTCAAGTGAGAACTGGTCAAGAGGCGGACACGCTCGATATCCGGTTGGCGATAGATGAAGGGGAGCGTGTCACCATTGATGAGATCAAAGTCGAAGGCAACAAAGAAACCGACCCGGCGGTTGTCGTTCGCGAAACTCGAATTGCATCGGGAGAAATCTTCAATCCGACGAAAGTCGACGCGATCGCGCCGCGCCTCAAACGCCTGAATATTTTTTCCGACGTGAGTGAACCTGAGTTATACGTTCGCAACCGCAAGAGTGGACTCCTCATCAAAGTCCAGGAGGGGAGTACGAACACGTTTGATGGTGTGGTCGGCTACGTTCCCAGCGCAGCGCCGGATCAGAGCGGCTCTGTAACGGGGCTGGTCTCCGTTTCGATGAGAAATCTGTTCGGTACAGGACGTAAACTGAGTTTCAAGTGGGCGCGCGAGGATCGCGCCTCCCAAGAGTTGGGCGTACGCTACTTGGAGCCGTGGATTTTCAATGTGCCGGCGAACGTCGGTGGAGGATTTTTACAGCGGCAGCAAGACTCATCCTACGTACGACGCGTGTTCGACATGAAGGCGGAGCTGATGATTTCGGAGGAGCTGTCGGTCGGCGCGTTGTTCAATTCCGAGAGCACGATTCCGTCGGCGAGCGACTCGACATTCCGCCGAGTGTTCCAAAGTTCCATCGTGAGCGGCGGCGCAGAGATTCAATACGACACACGGGACGATGCGCTTAGCCCGACGGCAGGAGCGCGCTATCGCACGGATTATCAATATGGGAGGAAGCGCTTCAGCAAAATAAGCGCGGCGAACGTTTCCGTGCAGCGCTTCACGCTCGATCTGGATTTCTATCTCTCGACCTTTACGAGACAAGTGCTCGGGTTTGGTGTGCATGGGCGCGAACTGCAGAGCGGCCGCCCGGAAGAAGGGGAAATGTTCCGCCTCGGTGGTGCCCGTTCTCTGCGAGGATTCCGTGAAAGTCAATTCGTCGGTTCGCGCGTTGCATGGTCGAACCTCGAGTATCGGTTCATACTCGCTCGACGGTCGTTCTTTTACGGTTTTTTCGACACGGGTTATTACTTTCGACCCGAAGACACAGAGAGGAAGTCCCCCAAAGCCGAGGCATTCAAATACGGTTATGGCATCGGCGTCCAATTGGAGACGGGCCTCGGCGTGATGGGCGTGAGCTTTGCAATCGGCAGTGACAATCCTTCCTTCAGCAACGGCAAAATTCATTTCGGACTCATCAATGAATTCTAACTCCGCGGGTCCTATCACCGATGCAGACAAGGGCAACGAAAAGCCGGTTGCTCGGACGCGAGACGACCTTCTTCGTTACGAGCGGGAGTATTGGAGCGCGGGGGTGTTAGAGATTGCCGGTGTGGACGAAGCGGGGCGCGGTCCGCTCGCCGGTCCGGTCGTTGCCGCAGCCGTCATCTTCAAGCCTGAGCAGTTCATCGAAGGCGTGAATGACTCCAAAGTGCTGCTGCCCGAAGAGCGAGAGGAATTGTATGAGAAGATCGTGCGCGAGGCACTGAGCTTCGGTGTCGGCATTGTCCATCACGATGTCATTGACGAGATCAATATTCTTCAGGCAACATTCAGAGCAATGCACACTGCTGTACGCAGGCTCGCCGTCACGCCGGCACTCCTGCTGATAGACGGCAACAGATTTCTCGACAACGGTATCCCCTACAAGACAATCGTTGATGGCGACGCGCTGAGTTTCTCGATAGCCGCCGCTTCCATCATTGCAAAAGTCACCCGCGACCGCCTCATGGTTGAATACGACAAACAATTTCCCGAATATGGCTTCGCACAGCATAAGGGCTATGCTACGCCGCAGCATCGCGAGGCGATCAAGCAGCTTGGCTTATGTGAGATCCACCGCCGATCGTTCACTCTGAGACCGCAACTGGAATTGGAATTCACGGAATGATGGTTTCGTGGGGCTCCGTTCGAGAGAGCGCCCCTGCCTTGTGCGATGCAAAAACAATCCACCAAAGACTTTGGCAAAGAAGGGGAAGAAATCGCATGCCGCCATTTGAAACAACTCGGATATCAGATCATCGAAACGAATTATCACTACGGTAAGTCTGGAGAGATTGACATTATCGCGAAGGACGGAGAGGTGCTCGTTTTCTGCGAAGTGAAGATGCGTACCAGCGACATCTATGGCGACCCCGAGTTCGGCGTGACTCCTCGAAAGCAAGCACAGGTGCGGAAGTTGGCAGAAATTTATTTATGGGACAAACAGATCGAAGATCAAGAGTGCCGGTTTGATGTTGTTGCCATAAAAAAGTATCCCGGGATGAAAGAACAGATCAACCATATCCCACATGCGTTTTAAGTAGCGTTTTGTCCAAACCATCCACACACAAGAAGGGGACAATACGCTGTCTGCGGAGGAGTAGAGGCCTTTTATGAACGCTTTACCATTCATTCTCGCAGCGCTTGCAGTTCTCGCAATCGCGTATCGCTACTACAGCGCATTCATCGCGGCAAAAGTCGTTACCCTCGATGCGATGCGCAAAACCCCAGCCCATGAATTCTACGACGGTCAGAATTATCATCCGACGAACAAGTGGGTGTTGTTCGGTCACCACTTCGCTGCGATCTCCGGCGCCGGACCGCTCATCGGTCCTGTGCTTGCGACGCAGTTTGGATTTCTGCCGGGGTATTTATGGCTGCTGTTCGGCGTTTGCATCGGCGGGGCGGTGCACGATTTCGTTATCCTCGCCGCGTCGGTTCGCAGAAAAGGGAAGTCGCTTGCAGAAATCGCACGCAACGAAGTAAGCCCCCTCGCCGGTGCCATCGGGTCGGTTGCGATTCTGATCATCGTCGTCATTGCCCTCGCCGGTCTTGGCCTTGCCGTTGTGAACGCGCTGCGCGAAAGCTCCTGGGGCACGTTCACGCTTGCGATGACGATCCCGATTGCATTGTTTGTCGGTTTGTACATGTACAAGATCCGCCCCGGCAAAGTCGCGGAGGCGAGCCTCGTCGGGGTGATCGGTGTGTTCATCGCAGTCTTCGTCGGTAGTTGGATTCCGCATTCATCACTCGCGCCGTACTTCACGTTGTCACGCGAAGGCATCATTCTCTCCATCGCTGCCTATGGTTTCATCGCTTCGGTGCTTCCGGTCTGGCTGCTCCTTTGCCCTCGTGACTATTTGAGTTCGTACATGAAGATCGGGACGATAGCGGCACTGGTGCTGGGCGTGATCATCGTTGATCCGCAAATCCGGATGCCGGCAATTACCGAGTTCATCCACGGGGGCGGGCCCATCATTCCCGGAAAACTGTTTCCCTTTGTCTTCATTACGATCGCCTGCGGCGCGATCTCCGGGTTCCATTCGCTTGTCTCCTCCGGCACAACGCCAAAGATGTTGAACAAAGAAACCGACGCGCGCCTCATCGGTTACGGCGCAATGCTGATCGAGGGGCTTGTCGGCATCATTGCTTTGATTGCCGCGAGTTCGCTCTTCCCTGCCGACTACTTTGCCATCAATCTCTCGCCTGAAAAATTTGCACAACTCGGTCTCGATCCGGTGCATCTCCAAAAACTTGCAGCGGAAGTGGGAGAAGACATTGCAGGTCGTCCCGGCGGCGCCGTGTCGCTTGCTGTCGGGTTTGCGCAAATCTTTTCCGCCATTCCCGGCATGTCAGGCTTGATGTCCTATTGGTATCATTTCGCGATAATGTTTGAGGCATTGTTCATACTGACGACGATTGACACGGGTACGCGCGTGGGGCGCTTTCTGGTGCAGGAATTCGGAGGCAGACTTTGGAAGCCGTTCGAAAGAACAGATTGGCTTTTCGGTTCCCTCGTGTCCACGGGTCTCGTGGTCTTCGGCTGGGCATACTTCATCTGGACGGGAAACATCAGCACGATTTGGCCCATGTTCGGAACGGCAAACCAACTGCTTGCCGCGGTTGCACTTGCCGTCGGTACAAGCGCCATCATCAATGCAGGCAAGAGCCGTTACGCGTGGGTGACACTTCTCCCGTTAGGATTTGTTGCGACAACGACATTGACGGCGGGCTGGCTCAACGTGACCAATAATTTTCTTCCCCTCACAGCGAATCCGACGACGGCAACTCAGGGTTACATCAACTCCGTTCTCACGATTATCATGATGATCTGCGCAGTCATCATTCTTGTCGAAGCCGCGCGACGATGGTATGCGGTTATCGTAAAGAAACAGTATCGTGTAGCGGGCAAGCTCGTCGGCGTGGAGGAAGAGAAGTTCACGCCGCCTGAATTTGGCTGTTGTTAATGAGCAGTGGAAAAACCCCACAACTCTGAGCTACGAATCAACATCGCAGCGGTGCGCCGAGAGAAAAAAGGTGTTATAGCGCATGGGACAGCCGTCGCGTAAGAAAGTGGGATTGGTGCTCGGCAGTGGCTCTGCGCGCGGCTGGGCGCATATCGGTGTCATTCGAGAGCTGACATCCATGGGCATCGAACCTGATATCGTGTGCGGCACCTCCGCCGGGGCATTGGTCGGCGCAATCTACGTAAAGCAGAAGCTCGATCTCCTCGAATCATGGGCACGACACATGACCACGCTGAACGTCGTGAAGTATTTCGACGTTCGGCTCGTGATGGGCGGCGGCTTCATGGAGGGGAAGTGGCTTATGGACACTCTGCGGACGAATTTTGGCGAAGGTCAGATCGAGTTGCTGCCGAAACCCTTCGCTGCCGTTGCCACCGATCTCAAAACCGGTCAGGAAGTATGGTTCAGGAGCGGACCGCTCTGGGACGCGCTGCGCGCGTCTATCGCCATTCCGGGGTTCGTTACGCCGATGCGCATCGGTGATCACTTGCTTGTGGATGGCGGCGTCGTGAATCCTGTTCCGGTTTCTCTCTGCCGCGCTATGGGAGCCGATGTGATCATCGCAGTGAATCTCAACAGCGATCTTGTTGGAAGACGGTTCGAGCAACGAAAACTGTCTATCGCGCCAGAGATGAAGAAACAAAGTACGCAAGCGAGATTCTTGAAAAAACTTTCCACGGCGCTCAAGCAGAAGGTCAGCACGACCTCACCGGGGCTTTTCGATGTGCTGGCAGGCTCGATCAACATCATGCAGGATCGCATTACGACAAGCCGTCTCGCAGATCATCCCCCGGACGTGATGATCACACCGCATCTCGCGGATATCAGCATGCTGGAATTCGATCGGGCTGGCGAAGCGATCGAGGAGGGGCGACAAGCGGTACGACGTGCAGCACCGTCACTCAAGCAAGTGACTGAAAATGCTTGAAGGCATCGAGTTGTGCGAGACTTCCAGCATTACAAGAACATCACAGTATCGTGCAAGGTCTTATGATTGAAATTGATTTCATGGAGTGGATCAACCTCGCGCTGCGCTGGACGCACATCTTCGCCGGCATCATGTGGGTGGGCGCAACCTATTTTTTTACATGGCTGGATGGTCGCTTTACCGATCTGTTGAAGGCGAAGACCAATGAGAACGATGTCTGGATGGTGCACAGCGGCGGCTTTTACCGCGTCGAAAAACAAAAAGTCCCTGCCGTCATGCCGAAAACCTTGCATTGGTTCAAATGGGAAGCGGCGATTACGTGGCTCAGC
This sequence comes from uncultured Chitinophagales bacterium, assembly GCA_964444145.1. Taxonomy (GTDB): domain Bacteria; phylum Bacteroidota; class Ignavibacteria; order UBA10030; family UBA6906; genus CAADGV01. The sequence goes on along the minus strand of CAYUFU010000046.1, from coordinate 5,394 downwards.
GGCGTTCTCCTGCTTGTGTATGTATACTATTATGGCGGATTGATGGTGGATGAAACGATGAACGAATCAACTGCGCTTGCCATCGGGATTGGTGTGCTCATTCTCTCGTGGCCCGTGTATGATTTTTTGTGGAAGTCGCCGCTCGCAAATAAAGAATTTGTCGGTGCAACGATTTCGTTTCTGCTCATTGTCGGCGCCGCGTACCTTCTCAATTTGTACATGGGTCCGCGAGCCGCGTACATGCATGTCGGCGCGATGCTCGGAACACTGATGACGGCAAACGTCTGGATGATCATCATCCCTGCGCAGCGACGGATGGTGCAGGCGCTGAAAGAAGGAACGCCTGTGAATGTCGCCTTGGGTGAACGAGCCAAGAAGCGTTCGAAACACAACACCTTCATGGCTCTGGTTGTCGTGTTCACGATGCTGAGCAACCACTTTCCAACAATCACCTACGGAGCAGATATGAATTGGCTCGTGCTCGCGGTGATGACGCTTGTCGGATTCGGCGTCGCAAAGATCGTCCGCCGAGCATAGCCCGTA
>CAYUFU010000046.1:2011-4751 GCA_964444145.1 uncultured Chitinophagales bacterium | reverse complement strand
GTGAGATCGAAGGCAGGAATCCTCGACGTGCAGGCCGGTGAAGCTGTGATTGCCCACAAAGGCGAGTGGGTACAGTACTCGACGCCGGGCAAGGAAGGTGCGGAGTACGTTGCTGTCTGTCTGCCTGCTTTCTCTTTAGAGACCGTTCATCGCGACCGAGAGTGATTACCCGCAGTCAATTCCTTACCAGGCATCGCGCATTCTTGTTGTTGAACTTTTTTGCGAGCGTGCACCAGACGGCAATCTCTCGTCGGCATGCGCCGACGGCGTCCGCTGGTGGAAACGCGGCGTGCGGGCATGTGTAGTCGCAGAACATCGGCAAGGTGTCGGGCCGACGGCGTGATCCACGTTTGGTCTTCTTGACTGTTTTCATGAAATAATCGTGTGAGATGTTTTCATAGAAGATTGTTGCACTTATACCATGCATACGCTGCGTGCATGGCAACGTCGAAGGAGGAGTACGTATAGCCCAGCTCGCGCTCTGCCTTCTCGCACGAGTACCAGTTTCTCTTGCCCGCTCCACTAATCATATCTCGCGTGATCATCGGTTCGATGCCAACGAGGTTGCTGGTAAGCTCGATTGCTCCTGCGGCAACACGCAGAAGCGGGAGAGGCAATGCCGCGATCGGTGGACGCACACCCAGAGCGCGTGCTGTGCGGGTGAAGATCTCTTTGTGTGTAAGATTCTCTCCACAGAGAATGTACCGCTCGCCCGTTCGCCCTCGCTCCGCAGCCGCAATGTGTCCTCTTACGACATCACCGACGTACACGACGTTCATGCCGCCGTTGATATAAAACGGAACTTGCTTCTTGATGACGCGACGGAGAATGTCACCGCCGTGGAAATGGATATCGCGTTCACCGACAACGACCGATGGATTGACGATAACTGCGTTCAAGCCTTTCTTCACACCGATATGTATTTCCTCTTCCGCTTTGTGTTTGGAGAATTTGTATCCCCAACTCCGTGCCCAGTTGAAAGGGGTCTCCTCTGTTGCGAGTGTGCCGTCGGGCGGATAACCGATTGCCGCCACCGAGCTGGTATGCACCAATCGTTCCACACCTCCTGCAAGGCACGCTTCAACAACAGTGCGCGTGCCGATGACATTCACTTCCCATTGCTCGTCCGCTTTCGCTTTCTCGAACGTAACCATCGCGGCGCAGTGAAACACGGTATCGCAGCCACGGACGGCTCGCCGCAGTGAGTCACTGTTGCGCACATCGCCGATGCAGTGCTCGACATCGGTTTTGACATCATCGAGGGCAACGAGTGGGGATGTCTCTCGCCGCACAATGCAGACTCTGTAGCCGCGTTGCACAAGTGCCCTCGTCAGGTTCGCGCCAATGAATCCCGTGCCGCCTGTCACCAAGATGTTCTTCATCTGTTTAGTTTCATTTGCCTAATCATGCGCTACCGTTATTTCAAATCAGGCAATGCGTTTGAGGAACAACAGGAGGTGACGATTGAACTCATCGGGATTTTCTAAGTTGCTCATGTGCGCCGCATCTGGAATGATGTGCATCTCGGAGCCCGGTATTTTCTCATGCATCGCCTGTGCATTCGCGGGGGGTGTTGTGATATCCTTTTCTCCGACCAGAATCAGCGCGGGGACTGTGATGTTTGCCAGCGATGCGGTCGTATCGGTTCGGGCGGCGAGCGCGAGCAGCGTGCCCGCAATGCTCAGCGGTGGTGTCGCCTTGATAATGTTTCGAATGAGGTGAACAGCTTCGGGTTTCGTCGTGAACGATTCGGGTGCGAAGACGAGTTTCGTGAACATGTCGGCAAATGCTTCCGAACCCTGTTCGCGCACGATCTTCATGTTCTCGAAACGCTTCAACTTTCCCTCGTTCGTATCAGCCTCACTTTTGGTATCGCAGAGAACCGCCGCACGAAAGCGCTCCGGATTGCGCTCGAGAGCCCGCAATGTAATATAGCCGCCCATCGAAAGGCCGACGACAATCGTGCGCTCGATCTGCAAATAGTCAAGCAGACCGATGAGGTCATCAACGTGATGCTCAATCGTGAACTGTGCTTCGCCGATGTAGCTCTTGCCGTGGCCTCGCGTATCGTACGCGATTGCTCTGAACTGTTTGCTCACGAGCGCAACTTGTTCACGCCACATTTCATGACTGAACGGAAAGCCGTGAATGAACACGACAGGTGTTGTGTCGCTCTTCCCCTCGGCGATGTAGAAAATTGGATTTGATTTGATGTATGCGAACATGATTTCTCCGGTGAAACAGACGCATTACAATATTCAATTCTACCAAGACTCGCAATATCTCGGTGACCATCGGGTGGCGTGCGGCTCGGCAGTGCCAAACATGACAAGTTCGCTGCAGGGTTCTCACTTGCACGCATAAACGCAATCGTTTTCCCGGAAGGCGAAAATGCCTGCAGAGGGTAACGTAAGTGAAAGAAAAAATAGCGTACATTTAAGAGACGCTTTTCAAGGAGTAAAGCCCGTTTCATTCTTCGATGGAAGCGAGTTTGTGAATCGCACACTCAGCGCTTGGCCCCCCAACCTCGGAAAAAACATTCTGCTCGCTAATATCGTGGACGGAAAGTTGACGGGTACGCAGGCAGCGCCTCTCATCGGTGGATTGATAAGATCAATATCCTGGAGGCAGGACCCGCGCTTCTCCTGATTCTTGATTGGACAGAACAGCGGATTGTTGTCCGTTGATAACTGGAAACTGCTATGAAAAAGTATCAGCTAAGAAATATTGACTGCGCTGC
>CAYUFU010000046.1:0-1911 GCA_964444145.1 uncultured Chitinophagales bacterium | reverse complement strand
TAAACAAGACCGAACTTCGTAGAATTGGTGTTGTCGTTGCGCTGTTAGCACTGGGGATGATCTATGAGGATCTTCTTCGTACAACGCCGTACCGCTTGGCTGAATTCGCAGTGTTTTTGACGGCATATCTTATCAGCGGCTGGAAAGTTATCCTGAGCGCCGTCAAGAATATCGTAAAAGGAAAAGTCTTCGACGAACATTTTCTTATGACCGTTGCGACCGTTGGAGCAATAATAATCAATCAAATGCCCGAGGCAGTTGCAGTAATGTTGTTTTATGTGGTTGGAGAATTTTTCCAGGATATTGCCCTGCGTCGTTCGCGGAGGTCAATCAAATCATTGCTGGAAATAAAGCCCGACTATGCCAACCTCAAAGAGAATGGTACAACCCGCAGAGTACATCCAACCGAAATCACACCGGGGCAACGTATCGTCGTCAAGCCCAGCGAAAAAATTCCTCTCGATGGAACCATCCTTGAAGGAAATTCTTTTGTTGATACGTCCGCGCTTACAGGGGAATTTGTTCCGAGAAGCGTTAAACCGAATGACCAGGTGTTAGCCGGAATGATAAACAAATCCGGACTGCTGACGATTTCAGTGACCAAGACATTCGGTGAGTCGTCTATTGCGAAAATCCTGGATTTGGTAGAAAACGCAAGCAGCAAGAAAGCCGAAACGGAAAAATTCATAACAACGTTTGCCCGTACCTACACGCCGGTTGTCGTCTTCGGTGCATTGCTGCTAGCAGTCCTGCCGCCGTTGTTTTTCGCCGACCAAACATTTTCCGATTGGATATACAGAGCGTTAGTTGTGCTGGTCATTTCTTGCCCTTGCGCCTTGGTGATTAGCATTCCGCTCGGCTACTTCGGTGGAATCGGCGGAGCGTCGCACAGAGGCATCCTGGTGAAAGGTTCGAGCTATCTGGATGCGCTCACAAAAGTCAAGACTATCGTGTTCGATAAAACCGGAACGCTGACCAAAGGGGAATTCAAAGTTGCCGATATCATCACCCATAATGGGTTTTCGAGAGACGAACTCCTGATGTATGCTGCGCATGCAGAGTCTCATTCAAGTCACCCGATTGCAAAATCCATCATTGAAGCGTATGGAAATAAGGTTGACGAATCATCGGTAGGAAATGTTGAGGAAGTAGGCGGGAAAGGAATCAAGGCGAGCGTTGCGGGAAAACAGATCATCATTGGCAATGACAAACTCCTTCACCTGGAGGATATTCAGCATGACAAGTGCGATGTGGAGGGGACCGTGGTTCATATCGCCGTGGATTCCCTCTACGCTGGATATGTTGTAATAGCAGACTCGTTGAAAGATGATGCATGTGAGACAATACGTTTATTGAAGGAGAGAAATATTGAATCCGTTATGCTCACCGGTGATAACAGAACAGCCGCTGAAACAGTTGCGAAGCAATTAGGCATCAGTACATACTATTACGAATTGATGCCGGAAGAGAAGGTCAAGCACATTGAGCACATCATCCATCAAACGCCAAAGGGTAGCAAAGTCGGGTTCGTCGGGGATGGAATCAATGACGCTCCGGTCATCGCCCGCGCCGATGTTGGCTTTGCGATGGGAGCCTTAGGTTCGGATGCAGCGATCGAAACTGCCGACGTTGTGTTGATGACCGACGCACCGTCAAAAGTCGTAACAGCCATAGATGTTGCCGCGAAAACACGCAAGATTGTTTGGCAGAATATTGGGTTTACCATGGCCGTCAAATTCTTGTTTATTCTTCTCGGCGCTTTCGGTATCGCAACAATGTGGGAAGCAGTGTTCGGAGACATGGGGGTTGCCATTGTTGCCATCGTGAATGCGATGAGAGTGTTGAAATGAGGTGGCAGAATGCAAAGCGGGACTTGTGCTTTTTCCACGGGGTATCTCGCGCTCGATATCC
>CAYUFU010000045.1:25847-30433 GCA_964444145.1 uncultured Chitinophagales bacterium | reverse complement strand
CTTGAACCTTGAAACCTGAACCTCCAACCCTCGAACCCCAAACCTCAAACCACACTCAGTGCTTCTGCTCCATCACGATCACGTTCTTCACGAACAGCCATTTGCCATCATGTTTCTCGCGAACATCCATATACCTCCCGGCCATCTGCATCGGGTCTCCGCCGGCGGGCTTGATCGTCATGGTGAATTTCCCTGTCCCGACGACGCATCCGTCGTACACTGCATGGTCGGCTTCCGTCGGCTGTCCCTCGATGGATTCCATGGACGCGAAGAACTCTTCGTAGTACTTCTTGATAGCGTCATATCCTTGCAGCAACGTTCCATCCGACTCGATCTCCATGGTTGTCGGACTGTTATGGTAGGTTGCCATCAGAACTTCGACGCTTCGGGTTCTGAATGCCTCGATAAATTTGTTATCGAGTTCTTTGTTTGCGGCAATAATGTCTTCCTTCTTTTCTTTTGGCGGCGCACAGCTTACGACGAAAGTGAGAAGGAGAACCAGGGCGCGGAAGAAAACAGTTCGTTGCATGATAACCTCCTTTAGTTAAGTTGGATGATTGTTGAAAGAAATGACTACCGCTTCCTACCCTCAACCGCATTTGACCCCACTGTCGGGACCTGGAATTGGTTTATCCCATGTGCCGCTTTCTTCCCGTCAGCCGCGGCGTTCACCACTTCCTTGCCGCCGTTGATGCAATCGCCACCGGGCTTCACGAATTTCCGTCCTCTGACTTCAACTCGAATGTCAACGCCCTCGGCTCTGCTACATGTTGTCTCGCATTGAGTATTTCAAAGCCCACAATATTGCCGTCATATCCATAATCTACAATAACACCTTCTTTCACTTCCTCGCTCTCTTTGATTCGTTCTTCTCTGAGGATGACATTCATTGTGTCTGTGTATGGATCGTAAATGATCTTCATCTATGCTTCCTCACATGTACTTCTTGAAATTTGAGGTCTTGTACACAGTGATAACAGAATACACATTCCCGGCCTCTTCAACAACCACTCGATATAACATTGGTTTTTGCAAGACATTGTCCTCGATGACCTTCTGAAATATCTTCCTTCCAAAGCGCCCTTCAAGAGTTTTGTCAGGTTCAACGATAACCAACTCTACGTCCGCTTTCTCGATCTGACGTAAGGACATTTCGAAAAGGCAGTGAGCGCTGAACTCCAGTTCCATGTTGAGTCATCTCATTGCAAAGAAGAGAGCATGAATCCCCCACGCCGCCTTCTTCCCATCCGCAGCCGCGTTCACCACTTCCTTGCCCCCGTTGATGCAGTCGCCGCCCGCGAAGTACTTTGGGTTGGATGTTTGCAGTGTTTCGGCATTGACCCAGACTCTTCCTCCGTCAATCTTCAAGTCTGGAATTTGCCCCAGAAATGTGTCTTCAATCTTCTGGCCGACCGATTTGATGATCATATCAACAGGAATATGGAATTCCGAATTCAAGACCGGAACCGGAGTGCGCCGCCCTTCCTCATCCGGCTCGCCCAATTGCATCTGAATGCACTCCAGCGCCTCGACGTGATCTTTGCCGATGATCCGACTGGGTGCGGTAAGAAATTGGAACTGCACGCCGTCTTTCTTCGCAAGCTCGTACTCGAAATCGTAGGCGGGCATTTCTTCACGGCTTCTTCGGTAGATGATCATCACCTGCTCGGCGCCAAGCCGTCGCGCTTCGGTCACGGCGTCAATCGCCGTGTTGCCTGCCCCGATCACTGCGACGCGTCTGCCAACATCAACCGACGTCCAATTCCGTGTCGTCACCTTCCCGATGAAGTCGAGTGCATCCACCACGCCTGGCAGATGTTCGCCCGGAATGTTGAGCCGCGACGACAAGCCGAGTCCGACGCCGAGAAAGATTGCATCATGCCTCTTCTCCAACTCCGTCAACGAAATGTCTTTCCCCACTTTCACGCCTGATTGAATCTTCACGCCAAAACTCTGTACGAGCTTCACCTCATTCAATGCGTCTTCTTGCGTCATCTTGTACGGCGCGATGCCCCAGGTGTTGAGTCCGCCCGGTTTCGGCTTCGCATCGTAGATGGTGACGTCGAAGCCAAGCAACGCAGCTTCGGCAGCACACGCGAGACCGGCAGCGCCTGCGCCAATCACGCCAATGCTCTTGCCATTCTTCGGCGCGGGTGTGAACAACGGCGGCATGCCGTGCTCGAAGTACCAATCCATTGCAAAGCGCTGCAAGCGCCCGATCTGTATCGGCTCTTCGCCCCGTTCGTTGTACACACACGCCCCTTCGCACAACACGTCCACCGGACACGCCTTGGCGCAGGTGAGCGCAATCCAGTTCGATTTCAGAATGGTCTTCGCCGAACCTTTGATATTTCCCGTCGCAATCTTTTTGATGAAAGTGGGAATGTCAATGTGCGTCGGGCATGCCTTGGTGCACGGCGAGTCGTAGCAGTAGAGACAGCGATTCGCTTCTGCAACGGCAGAGTTGGGAGTGAACGGAGGATGGAGTTCGGCGAAGTTGGCTTCGTACTGCTCGGGTTGAAGTTTTGGTGCGAGGTTTTTCATGGGGTCAAGGTTCAAGGTTCAGGGTTCAAGGTTCAGGGTTCTTCGTCAGGATACAGAGATTCGAGGTTTGGAGGTTCGCTCGGATCGTCATTGACTGTTGAGTCCGCTTGATACTCGGTGGATGGCTCTTTCAAAAATGCCGGCGTTTCAAAAGTGCGTTCGACCGATTGAATGTAGTTGAAGAGCATTCTGTTGAGATGCTTGTAGTTTTCCGAAAGTTCTTGAAAGAGCCTCTGATCCTTCAACGACTCAGTTTCAAAGAGGAAGTACAGGTGTTCCAGCGTTTCTTCGCTCGAACCATAGGCTCTCCACAAATAGTGAAGAAATTCATTTTTGTACCTTCTTAGTGCATATCCCTCGACGATTTGTGCGGAGACAGATTTTCAACAGCGGCGTATTTGTCCGCCCTCTTCGTACATCTCAAACTTCGGTAAGCTCATGGTCAACTTGTGAACCTTCAAGGCCAAGCTATGGGCTAAATCGTAGATCTCCAATTTCTTGTATCCGCTCTCCATGTGTGTTTCTCCTTTCCGGAAACTTACAGTCTGAACCCTGAAACCTGAACCTTGAACCTCGTCTCAAACCACATTCTCATCCGCAATCCTCAACGCCTCGTCCAATGCCTTCACGCCGATATCAATCTCTTCTCTCGAAACAATCAGCGGCGGGGCGATAACGAAGTGACTAATCCACGCCTGAATGAACACCCCGTTCTTCATCATCTCCGCTGCGACTTTGTCAACAACGAGCGGCTTGCCTCCGACTTTGTCTGCTTTCGTGTTGAAGGGCTCTTTCGTTGCCTGATTCTTCACCAGTTCAACCGCCCAGAATAATCCAATACCGCGGACTTCGCCTATGCTTCGATGCTTTGACTTCAGCGCATGCAACTTCTCGCCGAGGTAGGCACCCATTTCCTTCGCTCGTTGATTTGTATTCAAGCGTTTCATCTCGCTGATGGCAGCAATCGCCGGCGCGAGTGTGATGGGATGCGCTTCATACGTATGTCCGTGAGAGAAGTAATGATGGTCGAAGTAGTCGGCGATCTTCTTTGTGGTTGCACAAAGTCCGAGGGGCACGTAAGCGGTTGTGATGCCCTTTGCCGTAGTAAGGATGTCGGGCTTCACGCCCCAGTTGTCAACAGCGAACCATTCCCCGGTGCGTCCCCATCCGCTCATCACTTCGTCGGCAATCAGCAATACGTTGTACTTGTCGCAAATCTGGCGGAGGCGCGGCAGATACTCCTTTGGAGGAACAAGAACGCCGTTCGTTCCGACAACCGGTTCGATGATGACGGCTGCAACATCGCCTTCGTTCTCGATCATGTGCTCGATGTACTCGACGCACGCGACGCCGCATTCGGGATAATGATGCATCAACGGACATTTGTAACAATTCACTTCGGGTGCGAAAATGACGCCGGGAATTTTTCCCGCCGGCTCCATCGCCCAGCGGCGCGGGTCGCTCGTCGCTGCGATCGAGCCCATCGTGGAACCGTGATATGTTCGATAGCGTGCGATGATTTTCGTCTTGCCCGTGTACATGCGCGCAATCTTGAATGCCGCCTCATTCGCTTCCGTGCCGGATGTTGTGAAGAAGAATTTCTCCAAGCCTTCGGGCAGTACTTCGAGAAGCATCGTGCTCAACTCTGCCCGAACCTCCGTCGCAAACCCCGGCCCGATGAACGGAAGTCGGCGCGCCTGCTCTTCGATTGCCTTGATGACCGCCGCGTTCTTGTGGCCCAGATTAGAACACATCAACTGCGCGGAGAAATCAAGATACCTCTTGCCGTTACCGTCAATGAAGGAGCAGCCTTCAGCGTCTGCGACGTGAAGCGGCTTCCATCCTTTTTGGTAGCGCCATGTGCCGTAGGTATAGCGTGCGGTGAGGTCGGTGATTTCTTGTGAAGTCATGTTGTTTTCCTTTTCAATCCTGAGCGAAGCGAAGGATCTGTCTCTTTCAAAATAGTTGAATGTCTGGTTCGGGGTTTGGGTTCAAGGTTCAGGGTTCAAGGTTCAGGGTTCAAGGTTGTTTGGCTCAACTCA
>CAYUFU010000045.1:23894-25747 GCA_964444145.1 uncultured Chitinophagales bacterium | reverse complement strand
GGGTTCAAGGTTCAGGGTTCAAGGTTCAGGGTTCAAGGTTGTTTGGCTCAACTCACACTGAGGACTGGTGTACCAAGAATTTCCAAGCGCGGGTCAATGCCTAATCCCGCTTGTGATGAGGCAGCCAGCCGTCCGCGTGTTCGCTGCGGTGCGCCCGCAGCGATGCTGACCGTAACATAGCTGTTGAAGTCTGTGGCTGAAAACAAATACTCCGTCGGCGTGCTGTGGGCGAGATGCGCAATCGCAGCGGTAACGATATCGCCACCCCAAGTATCCTCAATGGTCATCGCGATGCCGAGTGAAACACAGAGGTCGCGAATCTGTTTGGCCTTGGTCAAACCGCCGACTTTCGATATTTTCACATTGACGATGTCCATTGCCTGGTCCCCATGGGCACGCACAACAGTGTTCACATCATCAATCACTTCATCCAGGACAAACGGGCGATTCGTGTGACGACGAACGACGAGACATTCCTCATAGCTGCGACACGGTTGTTCGATATACACATCCACATCGCGGACGCCGTCAACGACGCGTAAGGCTTCATGCAGCGTCCAGCCGCAGTTGGCATCGGCAACGAGAATGTCACCCGTCTGCAACTCGGCGGCGACTGCTTTGATGCGGGCAATGTCTGTAGCAACGTCGCTGCCGGATTTGAGTTGAAATTTCGTATAGCCCTCGTTGCGGTATTTTCCCACCATCGCCGCCATTTGTTCAGGCGTGTCTTGCGAAATCGCGCGATACAACGCGACGTCATTGCCATAACGACCACCGAGCAACGTCACGACAGGCAGTCCGGAAACCTTGCCAACAATATCCCAGCAGGCAACATCCATTGCAGACTTCACATAAGGATGCCCACGCAACGATTGATCCATCCGTTGATTGATCAGACTGAGTTCCGTCGGATTGCAGCCAATGAGATGCGGTGCAATCTCCGCAATTCCGGCGCGCACACCGGCTGCGTACGCAGGCAAGTACGCCGGACCCAGCGGGCATACTTCGCCATAACCCGCGATTCCTTCATCCGTCGCGATGGCAACGACTGTCGAATCAAAGACCTCGACGCTTCTTCCGCAAGACCATTTGTAACTTCCTTCGTGGAGCGGCAGTTCGACGCGATATGCTGTAATGCCGGTGATTCGCAAGATGTGAACCCTCTACGCTTTCTCTTCCCTCAACAACTTCAACAGCGGCTTGTTTGCATAAAGGTGATACTTCCCGACGTAGCTTTCGTGCAATACTTTTCCCTTCACCAACTCAGCAAGGTATCTGGTCGCTGTACGATAGTTTACATCCAAGTTCTTACCGAGATTCACAGGCGTGATGATGGGAAAAGCAAACATTGCCTCAACCAATTCCGCTGAGTAGATTTTTCTGTGTTTCGTTTTGAGATGTTCCCGCGTTTTCTCTAACAGCTCCATGATTTTGAACAGCGTCGTTTTCGTTTCCCGCGCTTGTTGATGAAATCCTTTGAGGAGATAGAGAATCAATTCATGCCAACCTTCATCCAGCCTCACCGCCTGCAGCAAGTTGTAGTACTCGCTTCGGTTTCGGTTGATGTATCCGCTCACGTAAAGAATCGGAAGCGACAAGAGTTTCTGCTGAATCAATTGCAGAACGATGAGAATTTTTCCCGTTCTACCATTGCCGTCGGCAAACGGATGGATGGCCTCGAATTGATAATGCGCTATCGCCGCTTTCACAAGCGGATCAATGCCATCTTCCTCGTCGTTCACGAACCGCTCCCAGTTGTTGAGCAGGCGCGGCTACTCGTTCGATGCTGGAGGAGTATAGACGACAGCTCCCGTCGCGCTGTTCACGATGCGGTTCTGTACTTTGCGATATCC
>CAYUFU010000045.1:20098-23794 GCA_964444145.1 uncultured Chitinophagales bacterium | reverse complement strand
TGACGGCGGGAGACAACAGCAGCAGTGGATTCGGCAGCGAGTACGAGTAGCCGTTCAGCTCCCCCAACTCCGCGCGAGCCTTCAGCAACACCTCCATGAATTGCTCGTGCCTGAAGTTCACCTGGGTGGAAGTAATGGCAGGTCGAACGGTTGCGTCGGGTCGAATTTCATGGGGCAATGAGTCGTCGGTTAATATGTAACAAAAAAGGCAAAAAGTGAACATATCGCAAGTGATATGTGCGTTCGCGTTACACATCGAAGAAGTCCATGTTTCTGAGGTCCTTCTTTGGTCATTGGGTCACGGATCGGGTTCAAGGTTCAGGTTGTAAATCTCGAACCTGAACCAACACGGTATCACCCTGAACAGCCGTGTTCATGTTTTCCTTTTGATGACAATGTATGGTGATTGTTTTTCCCGAACATGAAATCCTATCGGTCGTTTGGGCGGGTCGGGCGGCGCGATGAGTTTTCTGAGCGCGTCGAAGACGACTTTGAACTGCGCGTCATACTTTCGTTCAAGCTCAGCAAGGCGTTGCGCGAGCGCTTTGTTGTCGGCAAGCATCCGCCGTAGCGCGACAAAGGTGTTCATGATTTGAATATTGATTTGAATCGCGCGCTTGCTGCGCAGAACCGAGGAAAGCATGGCAACGCCTTGCTCAGTGAAGGCATACGGCATCTGGTATGAGAATCTGAGATCGGCAAGGTGGTCACAATTTGTGACCACCTCATCCCGTTCCTGTTTCGTCAGTTGGAACATGAAATTCTCCGGGAACCGGTCCTTGTTTCGGCGGACAGCTTGATTGAGCACTTTTGTCTCAACCCCGTAGAGTTGTGCCAAGTCACGATCAATCATGACCTTCTCGCCACGCATCAAGAAGATGCGCTGTTCGATGATTTCTACCGGAATCAGATTTGGCATAACAAAATCAACTCCCGAACCGGTCACAATTTGTGACCACCTCATCGTGCTCGTCTCGGTTATTTGAAGCCCGAACCACTCATTTCAACCTTCTCTTCTCAGCGATTTCCCTGAGAAGTTTTCCAGTCAACCGACTGACGATTTTCTTTCCCGATTTCGCCTCGACTTGTTTTCGCGTGTTGCCCACAATGCGGCTGACTGCACTTTCAGTTGTCCGATTTTGTCGGACAACTCGCTTCTCTCGATCTGAAGTTTCTTTTTCAAGTCACTCCAATATTTTCGAGAACGGTCAGTTCCCGTGAGAATTTCTATCACATCCACGATGGAGAAATACTATTTCTCTTGTTCCGCATCCCAGTGGCTGCGGATTTTTTGCTGTCCGAAGGACTCCTCACGGAGATGGAAAAGTTGAATCTTATTATTGCTCATGCGAGAACGAAATTATTTCGCGTCGCGAATCCACAGGATTCGCCGCTCGATTTTTTCTATAGGGATGAGGGATTTCATTTGGGGTTCAGGTTCACGACTCAACGCGTTCTCCAATAGCAAAAAATGATTCACACAGCATTTTGTATGAGGTTGTGTGCTTGGAAATCAAAAAATCAATCGGAGATCAACCAAGGAGTAATTTGCTGCTCGGCAACTCTATGAAAGCTCCCACGGCTTTGGTTCAATCTCTGCAAGATTACGAGCGCTATGAATGACCGCGAGAATCAGAACTCGATACTCTTCCGTCCGATAAACTATTCTGTACGGATTTGAAATGACTTCTCTAATGTTCGGTATTCCTTCCGCCTCTGGAACGTAACGGCCAACGTGAGGAAACGACGAGAGTATTTCGACGGATTGTATCAGCCTCTCGACGAGCCGTGCAGCATAGAACTCGGAGTCGCGGCTGACATACCCTTTGATGAGTTCCAAATCCGAAACTGCGAAGTTGCTCCATTCAAGTTTCATGTCCCAAGAAATCTCTTTCGGACTTCTTCGTGTGAAGTAACGTTACCCTCCTCTGCCGCTTTGATCGAGCGTTCGATTTTTGTGCGGACGTACAACTTATACATCAAGTCATCCCATGTCGCGTCGTCGGATAGGTTCTCCACAATTTTTTTTGCTTCGTCTTTCACCTTCATTTTCTATCTCCTTCGTTTAAGGCATTTCTCTTGCTTGAATATTTATCCGCGTTTTTCCGCGGCTGTTTCCGTGTAATCCGCGTTTCCATTTTTGTATGGTCAACATCACTCCAACAATCCACATATCCAACGCGACGAGGTCCCTTCGCTGCACTCAGGGCTTTTGGTCACGACTTCACCAACGACTCATACGCGTCCGGCCTTCGGTCGCGGAAGAACTGCCACGTCTCTCGCACTTCTTTGATCATATCCAGATCCAAATCCGCGACGACGAGTTCGGATTTGTCGCGGCTCGCTTGTGCAATAATTTTTCCGCGGGGATTACAGAAGTAACTCTTGCCGTAGAATTCGCCGATCTTCCACGGCTCTTCGATGCCGACACGATTGATTGCGCCGACGAAGTAGCCGTTCGCGACCGCGTGCGCCGGTTGTTCCAACTCCCACAAGTACTCCGACAAGCCCGCGACCGTAGCCGAGGGATTGAACATGATCTCCGCACCGTTCAAACCGAGAGCACGAGCACCTTCGGGGAAATGACGGTCGTAGCAAATGTACACGCCAACTTTCGCATACCGAGTTTGGAAAACGGGATAACCCAAATTCCCCGGACGAAAATAAAATTTCTCCCAAAATCCCGGATCTACTTGCGGGATATGAGTCTTCCGATACTTGCCGAGGTACGAGCCATCCGCATCAATCACCGCGGCAGTGTTGTAATACACGCCGGTCATTTCCTCTTCGTAGATCGGAACGATCATCACCATCTCGTATCTCTTCGCGAACTCCTGCATCAGCTTCACCGTCGGTCCGTCAGGGATACGTTCGGTCGAGTTATACCATTTTGTCTTCTGCTCTGCGCAAAAATAGGGACCGTAAAAAATTTCCTGCAGGCACAGAATCTGTACACCCTTGGCGGCGGCATCCTCAATGAACGGGATGTGTTTATCAATCATTGCTTTCTTGATGACGTCGAGCGGCTGATCGTTGGAGGTGGCAATGGAACACTGAATCAATCCACAGCGGACTATGCGCGACATGAGAACTCCTGTTGGTGATATGATTCTTCGTGGGAATGAGATACGTTGACACAAGAATATAGCCTGTGTCGCCGCTAATTTCAAGCGAAGCGGGCAGCTTCATAAAATCTCGCGCAACGACGCGAAGGGAGCTTGGTGACGGCGCAGAAGAAAGCCACCAAACCTGCGTTGGTTCCTCTTATTTCGCTCTTCTGTTGTTTGCGACTCTGCGTCGTTGCCTGGAGATATCCATGTTGGAAAATGAGGGCGAGAGTTTACGCCGATTTCGAGGCTGAGATCTGAGCCACTGCGGAGCGCTTGATGCTGTACCGCGCCTTCATGCAGTGCATGCAAAGCTCTTCCTTCGCGCCAACGCTCGCGTACTCGAGAACCGTCTCGTAGCGATGCGCGCCGAACAAACACCGCACGCGCCTCATCACATCACCGAACGACGGGTGATAGATGACGGTCTTGCGCGCAGAATGTTGAACGCGAATGAGCCGCATGGTGCTTGGAAGAATGTGTCGAGTGAAGATTGGGAGATAGGTTTGGTGGATGCAATATAACGCGCGAGACTCGAGAAGGCAAGCCTCACGCTCACTATGGAAGAAATATTCTTGTTACCGATTAT
>CAYUFU010000045.1:0-19998 GCA_964444145.1 uncultured Chitinophagales bacterium | reverse complement strand
TCGAGTTCCAGATCGCACATCAGACGCATGATGACGTACTTCCGAACATGGTCGTCTGCCGTCATGCGATACCCGACATGGGTTGTGAGCTTGCCTTCATCGAGTGCTCGGTAGTAGCCGTGTAGGGTTTTTTCGTTTTGCGCGTACATGTCGTGAAAATGACTGATGGACGACATGCCGAAGCCGTACAAATCCGCGCCGGATTTTGTTGAGTAACCTTGAAAATTTCTGTAGAGGGTCTTGTTCTTTTGCGCGACGGCAAGCTCGTCTGTCGGCTTCGCAAAATGATCCATACCGATGTATTCGTAGCCGTGCGACGTGAGCAGCTCGATTGTCATTTTCAAGATGTCGAGTTTCAGTCCGGGCGACGGCAGATCTTCCGGATGAATCAACTTTTGATGGGATTTCATCCATGGAACATGGGCGAAGTTGAACACCGCGATGCGCTCGGGCCGAAAGTGGAGAGTCTTGCGCAACGTTTCCTCGAACGACCTCAACGTCTGAAATGGCAAGCCATAAATCAAATCCACATTGATGCTTTCGAAGTCGAGCGCTTCCGCCCAGCGCAGCACCTGCAAGGTCATTTCTTCAGGTTGGATTCGATTCACCGCCTTCTGCACGCGTTCATCGAAGTCCTGAATCCCGATGCTCATGCGGTTGAAGCCGACGTGTCGCAGCGTCCCAAGATGTTTTTGTGTCAACTCCCGCGGATCTATCTCGACACTCATCTCCGCTTCGGGATCAATGTGGAACGACGCCTTAATGAACTCAGCCATGTCGCGAATCTCGTCGGGTGAGAGATGCGTCGGTGTACCGCCGCCCCAATGAATTTGCGTCACGGTTCTGCGCGGGTTCAGTAAAGGAGCAACCCTCTCGATTTCCTTTTTCATATACCGAAGGTACTCCGCAATCCGGCTTCGGTCACGGGTCACCAGCATCGTACAGCCGCAGAAATAGCAAAGCGTATCACAGAAGGGAAAATGAAAGTAGAGCGAAATGTCCGACAGTGCATCGAACATGTTCGTTGCGATGATTTCTTGTCTGAAATCGTCGGCGGTGAATGATTGATTGAACAGCGGAGCGGTGGGGTAGCTTGTGTAGCGCGGACCTGGGCGGTCGTACTTTTTCAGCAGATTCAGGTCTACGTGCAACGATTCATGAGGCATGGAAAAGAACTCCTTCAGTGAACACACCCCTTGGAGGGCAAGCCGAATGCCACGTTGTGGCGGCGAATAGCGCCGCTTTTCAACGATTTGCCCGTGACTCGCACAAACTGTTTTTCAGAAATCGGAATGGACTCTTATCCTTGGGAATGTTTGCTTGGAGAGTTCTCCTGAGAAGCCGCAGTGCATCGGATTCTTCAGAGGAAAATTATGTAAGTTGGGTGCACGATGCTACTCGATCAAGAGACCCGGAGCGACCATGAAGTTTGTTTGTTTCCTCGTTGCGCTTTTTGGCGTCGCGCAAACCGCGCTGAGCCAATACATCATCCGCGTTCACGCGTTCTCCCAGGAAATCATTCCAGGCGTTGCCCCTTCGATGAATGACGGCGACGTCGCCGCGCCCAAGTCCCAATTCACCTATCGCATCTTCATCGAGTGCAAGCCATCGGTCGTAGTGAAACTCCGTTCGATTCGTCTGAATGAAAAAATTCACGCGGGGCATCTGCAGCAAGTTGAATCTCCCGTGGTGCAGTTTAACCCCACAACGCTCACCAACGACACACTCGTTCAGAAAACACCCAATAAACTTCTCAGCGTTGTTCTCGACAAGGAACTGGGACGTTCCTCCCGAGACACGAGTGGCGTTGCGATCTTCTATTCCGTGCGCGGGAGGAAATACGTGCACCGCACACGGCAATTCACGCAACTGCCGCCAATTGCGCTACCATAGGCGCCGTGCTCAGCGGATCAGAACCAGTTTCTTCGCATCTGAAAAACTTCCTGCCGTAAGTCTGTAGATGTACGCGCCAGACGGAACGCCGCGCGCGCTCATCGTGACACTCTTGTACCCTCCGGTTTGAAATTCATCCACAAGCGTCAATACCTCTCTGCCGAGAATGTCGAAGACCTTTAGCGTAACGAACGCAGGGTTCGGAAGATCGAAGGCGATTCTCGTTGTGGGGTTAAATGGATTCGGATAATTCTGATGCAGCGCGAACGTTGATGGAATTCCAGGTTTCGATTCTTGGACGCTCGTGGTGAGTGAGTCCGTTCTCATGGTTATGGAGAGCATCCCCGCAACGCCTGTCGAGCCAATGAGTGTACCCGCCCCCGTCGTTGTGTCAATGCGAATCAAGGTATTGACTTGTGTGCCGCTCCCCTTCAAGCCATACAGCACGCCGAGCGGGTTGAAGGCGATCGAAGGCGTTATGGCTCCGTCACCCGTTGCACCGATAAGCGTTGCTGCGCCTGTTGTTGTGCTGATGGTGTAGATGCGATCGCGGTTGGTAAGCGGGGGACGCACGCTCGCCCAGAGCACATCGGTAAGCGGGCTGAACGTCAAGCCCGCGTAGGAAAGCGCGTTGTTGCCGATGAGAGTCGTGTCTCCGGTAGTGAGAGTGATGCGATACAACGAGCCTGTGGAAGTAGCGCCGAAGAGTGTTCCATTTGCGCTGAACGCGAACGCTCGCACGCTGCCCAGTGGAATCGTGCGCAGGGGCAACGCATCGCCAAACTGTTGGCTGATTCTATAGAACTGAGTGCTGAGAGGAGTGGACGTCATGCCGTAGAGTTCTTTCGACAAGGGATGAACAGCAAGCGCGTCGACTTGCGGCACGCCGAACGCGCCGATAAGTGTTGCGGCGCCGGTCGTTGTGTTCACGTTGTAGAGCGAGCCGTTGCCCGATGTGTACAACACTCCCTTCTGCGCCCGTCCGATCACGATGCCGCTTCCAGTGAGCGGCACAATTGTCCTCGGAGCTGCTGCGTCGTTACTGACAATGCGCAGGGAGTCGCTCACCACGCCATGGGCTACCGGACGGAAGATAACGCGGAATTGCAGTGAACCTTGGGGTGCAACGAGCGCTGGAAGCGACGGCAGTCCGCTTACTGCAAACGCGGCACTGTTGTGTGTTACGGATGAAACGGTAAGAGGCTGTGAACCGACATTGTAGATTGTTGCGACGGCAGTGTCGCTTGCAACATTCGCTTCAACGCGGCCGAAGGTTTTTGCAATCGGTGTCACAAAGATGGACGCATTAGGCTCAAGCGGAAGCGGCGCTTCATACGCCGAGCGTCCGTGCGTTCCCAAGCGCAGCAGGCGCGTGCCGCCGCTTGAAAAGTAGTCGAAATCAATCATCGGTACAGTAGGCATGCCGTTGTTGTCGCGCTCCCACGTTGCTCCGCCGTTGGTTGTCGAGTAAATGCCGATGTCCGTTGCAAGATACCATGCACGCGGACGCTGCGGATCAATGAACAAATCGCTCGCGGGTACGTCCGGCAAGTTGCCGCTGAGGTTCGTCCATGATTGTCCGAGATTGTACGACGCATATACTTTTCCCGACCCAAATCCGGAACGAACGATGAACATCGCCCCCGCATCGAGAGGGTGAACGAGCGCACGCGCGATGTGGCGGGCAGGGCCGGGAATGTTCGCCGTAACGTCGCGCCACGTGAACCCCCCATCGGTCGAAAGCAACACTTGCGGGTTCGCGTTAGCATATCCGCCGGCAACTGCAATCATGGTGTTAGGATTCGTCGTACTTATAGCGATGGAGTTGAGCACATCGGATGACGCGATGCTTGGGGAGATCGCTTCCCAACTGGTGCCGCGATTGGTCGAGCGCCACACGCGGCGCGAGCCTGCATACAGTATGTTGTTGTTCGTCGGATGCATGAGCCAAGGCGTAGTCCAGTTTGGGGTAACTTCCCACGGCGGTGAGACCGTGCCGAAGGTTGCAAACGCTCCGCCCGACGTGCTGCGCAAGAGATTTCCATTCTGCGTCGAGACAAAAACAAAATTCGGATCCGTGTGGTCGAAGAAGCATTCCATTCCATCGCCGGTGGTAATGATGTTCCACGGTGTCGCGCCGCCGTCGAGCGTTCGGTAATTGCCGTTGTCCTGTGCGCCGCCGATGATGATGTTGTGATTGGATGGATGCGAAGCGATTCGATAAAATTGAATCGTCGAGATGCGTGCATTGGCGGATTGCCACGTGTTGCCGCCGTCGGTGGATTTGTACACACCGCCGTCGCAGCCGAGATAGACGATGCTGGGGTTCGAGGGCGCGAACACGATCTTGTGGATGTCGGTGTGCGTCATGTTATCCCACGCCCGAGTTCCGCCATAGGGTCCGGACGCTGAGCGAAGGGGCGCAAAGGTCGCGCCGTCGGTCGCACGATGAACTTCGATATTGCCAAGCAAGACAAAATTCGGATCGTTTGGCTTCACCGCGATGGTTGCATCGTACCAGCCTTGATCAATCCAGTTCGCCCCGTCGTACGTGCCGCCGAGTTGAACGCCGGATGAAATCTGCGACCAATTCGCGCCGCCGTTCGTGGATTTATACGCGCGTGTAAGCCCTCCGTTGTTGCTGCTATGAAAGGCATACATGGTCAAGGGTTGCGATTGCGCGATTGTGAGTTGAATGCGCGTGATGCCGGTGGTCGGCATGCCGGTGCTGCTTGCCGTCCATGTCGCGCCATGATCGTTGGAAACGACCACGCCCGGCGAGTTCCAACCTGCAGCAAAGACGCGACCGTTAGTTGTTGGATGGAAGAGAACTTCCGTTGAATTGCCGAGTGCTTGGACTCGTCCCCATGTTGTGCCGGCATCCGTGCTGCGCCAAATGCCCTCATTGGGAAACGGTCCGACGAAGGTATATCCTCTCCCGAGCGCCGCGATCACGATGTTCGAATCAAAAGGATCAACCTCGATGTCGCCAAATGCGGTCTGTGTACCGAAACCGTTTGTTATCTGTGTCCAAGTCGCGCCCGCGTTCGTTGATTTGAACAGCCCGCGCCCGTCGTATGCCTGCAAGTTGCTTCCTGCGATAACCTCACCCGTCCCGGCGTACACAACGTTCGGGTTTGTCGGATCAATGGCGATTGCCCCGAAGGTAATGTTCGGGAAGTCATCGCTCAACGAGACCCATGATGTTCCGCCGTTCGTCGTCTTCCAAATGCCGCCGCCTGCGGCACCGATGTACACGGTGCTCGGGTCGGTGGGATGCACCGCAACGCCGCGCACACGTCCACTCATCTCGCCCCAGAGCGGGGGCCAGGTCGAGTTCAAGCTGCGCGGACCGATGGACGTCCACGTGAGCGCACTCGGCGAAGCGTTCGTTCGCGCCATCTCTCGCGCGCGCGTACGATAGAACTGCTCGACCGGAATTGTGTCCGAGGGAAACGCACGCTGCCGGTAAAACCACTCAAGCCTTTTGAATGCGCTCCGTTGCCGAATGTTCTCGGGAATGTTGTCCCATACGGATGGTGATTGCGGGATTGCAGTGGCCGGTAGTAGGACCATGAGCAGGAGTGCTGAGTAACGGAGTGAAGGGTTCATAACAACCTCGATGTATGAATGAAACACACGAGCGAGCGTGGATTCGGGAAGAGGGTTAACCCACGGAGACCCGGGCATGTTCACGACTCGATCCCCACGAAGTGACAACTGAGAATAACAAAAATGTGCTCGAGGCACAAGCCGCCGTAATGCCACGGCGGTGAAGACCTTCCCTTGCACGAGCCTCTCATCGTTGCGTTGCCCCAAACGATTTTGTGCCTTCGAACCAAATCTCTATATTGCACTATGAATACCCTCACGACCGACTGTATCAGAACCGCACTCGCAAATGATGCGACTCGGAACGTTGTAACCATACCGACTTACAAACGAGCCGCCGTGCTCGTCCCGACCATACACACAACTAACTCTCTCGACTTGCTGTTCACGAAACGAACGCACACGGTCGAGACACATAAGGGGCAAGTCTCGTTTCCCGGCGGGATGGTAGATGACGGTGACGCGGACTTTGTTCACACAGCGCTGCGCGAAGCGGAAGAGGAAATCGGGCTGCCGCCATCCGCCATTGAGATCGTGGGTGCACTCGACGATATCGCGACGCCCACACGCTTTGTCATTTCACCGGTGGTCGGCATCGTCACGAAGCTTCCGTCATTGCACCTGAATCGAGATGAAGTCGAGTACACTTTTTGCGTGCCGCTCGAGTTTTTCCTCGACGAACGAAACGGACGCACCGAAACGCGAGCGGTCAATGGGAAGCAACACGAGGTGTGGTTTTACGATTACGACGGAAAGACCATCTGGGGAGTCACTGCGGTAATTGTACGGGCACTTATCAGCAAGCTGCGCTGAGCCTTAGGTTGAAACGAAAAGATTCACTTCATCAACTCTTCCAACGCCGAGTCAATAGCCCGCTTCACCTCGTCATCGCTCTCACGCGATTTTCTCTCCTCGAGCGCCGTGCGCGAATCATCGCCGCCCCATTGTGCAAGCGTGCGGATAGCTCCCTTCCGGATCGCCACGTTCGCATCGTTGGCAAGTCGAATCACGAACGAGCGCACGGAGGAATCCTTCTCACCGACATCGCGCAGGACGCCGAGCGCCATCGCGCGAATGTCCGGTGCATTGCCCAGTGCAGCATATTTCTTCGCGTACGGCAGCGACTCGGACGAGTGCACCATCCGTAACACATTGAGCGCACCGCGGCGAAGAATATCGCGATGCGAATTCTTCTCGACATACACGTGCGCAAGGGCAACTGCACTCGCCGAATCTACTTTTGCCAGCGACTGCAGACAAGAGGATTGAACGACATAACTCGAATCCCGCGTCAGCGCGTTTCGCAAGAAGTTCGCAACATCGTTCCCCTTCAGATTCTCCATTCCTACAATCGCGGCATTTCGCACCGACGAGTGCTTGTCGTTGTAGATTTCGAACAATGCTTGCTTCACACCGTCAACGCTCATTTCACCCACTGCTATCGCCGCTTCGCGACGGACAGCCCAAAACGCATCGTGAAGAGCCGTCTTCTTCAGCGTACGAAAAACCTCGACATCGGTCGGAAAGTCTTTCAGTGCCTTCACTGCCGATATCCTATCTGCCGCGTCGGTTGCCTGCAACGCTTGGAGTATATACTCCTCTTTCGACTTTTCGAACGTGAGGGACTTGAGAATTTTCATCCCCTTGTCTACGAGGACCATCAATGGCTTCGACGCAAGAGGGATCGAGATCGTCTCTTCCTGCTTCGTCAGGCGAATGCTCTTCAGGGTTTTTCCTTGGGCAGTCGTCACCTCGATGTCGAACGGAAGTACGAAGGGACCCGTGAGGCTATCCAATGTTTGCACTTGCCGAATGGTAAGCGTGAGAGTGTTCGCTTTGTCGTTCCAGGATTGCGTCACCTCTAATTTCGGATGCCCTGCTCTGAACACCCACTGCAGGAAAAACCAATCGAGGTTCTCGCCTGTCGCATCTTCAACAGCTTTCATGAAGTCAAACGTGCTGACACTGGTAAACGCATGGCGCTGCACGTAGAGATTGATCGCGCGCTGAAACTCTACATCACCGAGAAGATTATGCAACATGTACAACACCCACGCACCCTTGCTGTAGAGGTTCGTCGTAAAGCTCTCGTTGCTGACGATCGGCTTTCTCCCCTGTGCGCGCTCGACCCGAATGATGCTTTCAGCTTGATCCATCAGGTCTTTTTGGAATTCGTCAAAACCCTTCGCATGCCGCTTGTAGAGTGCTTCGTAGTAGTTTGCAAAGCCTTCACTCAGCCACAGGTGCGACCAATCGCGGAACGAAACCAAATCGCCGAAGTACTGATGCGCGAACTCGTGTGCGACCACGTCGTCCGCCGAGAAATCGAGCCTGCCGCGATCGTCAATCAAATATGATGTGTTGAGTGTAACGGCAGAGGTGTTCTCCATGCCGCCCCACATGAAGTCGTCAATGAAAATTTGTGAGTACTTCTCCCACGGATAAGGGAAGCTGATGGTTTCGTCGAAAAATTTCATAATGCGCGGGGTCGCGGCGAGACTCCGTCGAGCATCCTCTGCCCGGTCGCTGTACACATAATACTCGATGGGAATGTTTTTGTACCTGTCGGTGAGAATCGAGTATTCGCCTGCCGCAATCATGATCAGGTACGAGACGTGCGGCTTCGCTTGAAGCCAGTGAAATGTTTTCGTTTTGTGTTTTGCGTCCCACGTTACGTTGAGGAGCTTGCCGTTCGAGAGCACTGACCATGAATCGCGTACCGTCGCGATCACCTCACTTGTCGCTTTGTCGTTCGGATAATCCCAACACGGAAACCAGTGGCGGTTGTCCATGTCTTCACCCTGCGTCCAAATCTGATGACGATTCGTTGGGTCAATGCTGTCAGGTGCGATGAAGTACAAGCCTTCCTTTGGGGTGCAGGAGTAGTCAATCGCGAGCCTCACCGTATCTGCAAAGCCGTAGGACCTGTCGAGATACACGGTGAGTTCTTTGCGATTGTTTGCATAGCGAAGATCCCTCCCCGTGCCGAGTGCAATCCGATGCACATGCATATCAACCGCGTGCAGCATGATGGAATCCAACCGCGTGTCGAGCGGAGAGAAGGTAATCGTCGTCGTACCGATGACGTTCTTCTGCGCCTCGTTGAAGCGGAGCTCAAGTTTGTAGTGATGCACGTCGTAGGTGCGGGTCGGCCGATCTGTTGCGGCGCTGCCAAACAAGCCCTGCTGTCCGAACGACGTTGCGCTGAGAAAGAGGGTGAGCAGTGAACGAAAGACTTTCATACAGCAATACTGAGAGTGAGAGAACAGCGAAGCCGTCCGGCGAAGGGGACGGCTTCTTTGAAACCGGTACACACAGCGATATTCTACTTACAACCGATACGCTCCATGGATTCTCGTGCTGCCTTGTTTTTCGGGTCGAGCTTTATCGCTTTCGAAAACTCGGCGCAGGCTTCGGCCGCGAGTTGCTTACTCTTGGCAGGATCGGCCGGGTCGCGCAGACGGACGAGTGCATCGCCCAGCCAGTAGTGGCCCTGTGCGTTGTTCGGCTCTGCCGCAATGGTTCGTCGGAACTTCGCCGCAGCCTCCTCGATCCGCGGGCGATTCGCCTCCCCGTTCTCGCCCAACGTTAGAATGATGCACTGTCCCACGGCAAGATTGAGGCCTGCGCTTTCATTGATCGCCAATGCCTTACGAAAATACTCAAGGGCAGATGGGTAATTCTTTGCCTGCATCGCCGTGGACCCCATTTGTGCGTATGCTTCCCCCAACACAGCTTTGTTCTTTGCGGGGTCCTCGTTGGCGAGTTTGATCACATCGTCGTACACTTCTCGCATTTTCCCTGTCGAATCAACTTTCGCGTAATACCGAGCGAGCCACAGTTTTGATTGCAGATAGTCCGGCTTCAGCTCGATTGCCTTCACGAACAACTCTCGCGCACGCGGGAGATTCTCCGGTGGCTGCATGTACGACATGCCCGCATTCAAATATGCATTGAGTGAACGCGGGTCGCAGCCGATTTTCTTTTCGAACATCCGCGCCGCTTCCACCCAATTTTGCTTCTTCATGTAGATAAAGCCGAGGTTATAGTACGGATCGCAGTTGGTCGAATCCTTACGAAGGGCTGCGAGATACAAACTGAGCGCCTTGTCTTCTTGCTTGTCGTTGAACAACGCAGTCGCCAGTTTGATGGTGTCCTCACCCTTCATCGCGTTCTTCTTCACTATGCGATCGTACGCGTCGAGTGCCGTCTTGTAGTCACGTGTCTCAACCGAGGAACGGGCAAGCGCACGCCAATTCTCAATGTTGTTCGGATCAACCTTCACGGCTTCCGAAGCCACTTTCGCGGCGTTGGTCCACAGCTCCGCGCCTGCAAGGGCTTGTCCATACAGGGACACGGCTTCGTTGCTGGTCGGACGGAGTTTGTATGCTTTATCCAGAAATTGCGCTGCTCGTGCATATTGCTTTGCTCGCAGAAGAATACTTCCTGCCTCGATGTACGCGTCGTAATTCGTCGTATCAATTTGCACTGCCCGTGTAAAAGCTTGCACGGCTTCCGTCCATTGACGATGCTTTGCATGTGCCCGGGCAACTTTCATGAGCGTTGCCAAGTCGTTGGGACGCAGTTCCATCGCTTTGTTATAGTTGCTAATCGCAAGGGGAGGAACGCCCTGCATCATGTACGCATCGCCGAGCGAGATGTAGACATCCGGATTATTTTCGTCGCACGCCTTCGCCCGCGTCAACTCGACGATCGCGTTGTCAATGAGCTTCGCCTCAATGAATGCCGCGCCGAAGCGCTGCGGAATGCGACAATCTTTGGGTGCGAGTTTCATCGCCTTACGGAATTGCGGCAACGCCTTCCCCGTATCCTTCTTCGCGATGTACGCGTCGCCCAACGACATCAGGGCGTTCACATTCTCATCGTCTATGCGCACCGCCGCGTTGAGAAAGCTGATGGCATCATCATACCGCTCCTGTTGGTACGCGATCTCACCGAGATAGAAATTGGCTTCGCCTGCCTTCTGATTCGCGCGTATCGCCTCCTGAAAAGCTGCAATGGCAACGGCAGTGTCCCGCGATGCCAATGCTGCTTTGGCTTTATCGAATTGTGGCGTCTGCGCATGAACCGCATGCACAAGCATTATGGGGAGTGTCAGAAGTTTCCAGAGTTTCATTCTTGTATCTGCCTTCTTGTTGTTTCAACCAATCGAATCGGCTGCGTTGCCGGAACAAGTCCTTCGTTCAGAAATTTTTGTTGACCGTGGGTCCCCGTCGCATACGTCACGAAGCCTGCAGCGATCAAGCCGATTTCTCGGCTGTAAATATACACGTTCCGCCACAAAGGATAAAACTTTCGGTAAAT
The DNA here is from genome assembly GCA_964444145.1 of uncultured Chitinophagales bacterium. Taxonomy (GTDB): domain Bacteria; phylum Bacteroidota; class Ignavibacteria; order UBA10030; family UBA6906; genus CAADGV01. Next base: position 9,168 of record CAYUFU010000045.1, on the reverse strand, counting down.
GTGCGCCTGGTGAGGTGTGTAAAAGCGTCCGTACTCCTCCGTGGAGTCGGGACGTTCACCTGGCTGTCCGAGCGCAAAGATGGTGAGATTGCTTTCCCTGCCGCGTGTCCAATGAATTCCAACGATGCCGATGGCATTTGTGTTCTCCTCGACGTAACGAACAAGACTATCGCTCGAGGAAAACTTCATCGCAGCAGGTGTGAAGGGCTTCCCTTTGAGAATCTTGTTCTTGAACACTTCATTCACGCTCGAGTTGACGTCGCAGATCGCAACGTCAATCAGCTTTCCTTTTCTTCCCCAACGCGTCAACGCACCGCTGAAGATACTGTCAAGTTCCGTCAGCCGAAGCTCTTTCTGGGGATTGCTCTTATGCCCGATGACGGCAACAGCATCGAACGCGCATTTGTACGGACGATACTCGACCTCAAATCGCTTCAACTCTGCAGCTTCATCCTCCTTGAGTTCCCGCGCAACAACGACGATCCGCGCACTGTCGTTGATGAAGTTGACGGTCGCTTCACGCGCCTGGACGGGCCGGATGTGAATCTTTGCTTCGGTGTACGTGCGCTGGAAACTATCCGCGATCATGTTGATGACGCGGACAACCGACTCGTCCGCTTCGATCGTCAGCTCGCCCTTCGTCGCCGAGGCAGGCTGACGATCCGTGCAGCCGACGCTCGCCAGCGCAAACGCACAGAGAACCAGGTCACTCATCCTCATCGCGATTCAATCCTCGTCCGCGAAAATACACAATCACAAAACGGTACGCGCCGTATAAAAACACAACCGCGCCAAGAATGACGCGGTATTGTTCGGGAACATTCGCCGGCAGCCAGCCGCCCATCAGCACAATCCCTGCTATCATCGCCAGGACGGAGACGACCATCGCGACGTATCGCATCACCGACGAGAAACTCGCTGCCACGAGCGCTGGGCGACCTTACTTCCGGTCCGAAAGCTTGAACCTGAACGGAATCGTCACCCACACGGCAACTGGACCGTTGTTCATATACGCCGGCGTGAAGAGATGTCCCATCGCTGCTTTCACAGCCGCCTCGTTGAAAATTTCCGCGTCGCTCTTTACGACTTCCGCTTTCCGAGGTTTGCCTTCTTTATCAACCCAGATTCTCACAAGCACTTTGCCTTCAAGGCCTGCACGCATCGCGAGTTCCGGATAGTCAGGCTTGGCTGCTTTCACAACCACAGGCTCCTTCTCGAACGGCACGAAGTCCGGTGGCGGACCGTCGTCCTCGATCTGAATGTCCTGCTGCACTTGCACACCGCCGCCCTCGCCCGTGCCTTCACCGATGGGCGCGGCGATGTTGCTCATTTCAGTTTGCGTCGCGAGCGTTTGCTCGGGACTCGCTTCCGCGTCCGGTACCGGCACCGGCGCGCCGACGGTCGGCTTTGCCACGGGCGCGCTCACCGAGACCGGCGGAGGCGCGTTCATGTTGTTGATCGAAGGCGGTGGACCGAGGTCGCTGTACTTCACAATGCGCGCGCTGATGCGCGGCGGCTCGTCTTTCTCCAGCAGTTTCACGAGATAATAACTCCCGAACCCTACCACAAATATCCCCGTGGCGATGGCAAGGCCGCGCAGATAGTTTTTCTGGTAAACGGCTTTTAGCTCCGGCGCACCGTAGGTCATACCCGGCAGGGGTATGCTATCCGCTGTGAGTGAGAATCCCGCCATAGTGTTCCTCCTCAAAAAAATGAATTACAGATTCGGTTCTTTGTTGCTGTCGAGTTGCTGCGCTCACGTGAACCGCTCGACATTCGCACGATGAATCCCCTCGACGATGGTGATCATCATGGCGTCTTTGCATTTCCGCGAAGTCCAACCTACGCCGGTTTCACGTTCGCCAGCACCTTCTTGTCCGTCTCGTCCATGCGCGCGATGCTGAAGCGCTGCATATCCGCCTGATTCAACTCGTCAATGATATTGACCATCGTCTCGTACTTCGCTTTGGGGTCAATCTTGACGAGCGTGACAAGCTTCGCGTTCGCTTGCCCGCGCTCCTTGATGAACTGCCGGAGTTTGGCAAACTCAATTTTCGCCGGCGCCTCCATGCCGATGTTCCAGTACATCTCGCCCTTCTCATCGACGCGGAGCGTCAAGAGGTTCGACTCCGCAATCTCGACCTTAGCTTTCTCGTCCGGTGGAAGATTGATTTCCATCGTCTGTGGACGCGACATGGAAGTGGTGAGCATGAAGAACGTCAACAATAAGAATGCGACGTCCACCAACGGCGTCATGTCAATGCGAATGCCGATGCGTTTTGATTTTTTACGCTTCTTTTTTCCGTGACTTCTCGGTTGGGGTACATCCCCGCCGCCGCCTGCCATAGTTGCCTCCTATTGATTTTCGAGATTCGTGAGCAGATTGAATCTCGTGATTTGCGTTTGTTGAAGAATATCCATCACATCCTGCGCAATGCCGTAATCGGTTGCCTTGTCACCTTTGACGACGGTGACGAGACGAGGATTCGCCGTGCGCGCTTCAATGAGTTTCTGTTTCAACACGTCCTTCGTCACTTCGACGCCCGCGCGATTCTCGTTTTCCTTGCCGAACAATCGTCCTCGCAACTTTTGTGCGTCCACATCCATGAAGATGCGGCCATCTTTCGCAAGGCTGAGCGTGATGACGTTCGACGCCGGCAACTTGATGATGGAATTGGACGATGGTAAGTCAATACTCACTTCCTCCGGCGGCTTGAACGTCGTTGTCAACATGAAGAAGGTCAACAACAAGAAGGCGACGTCCACAAGCGGCGTCATGTCAATCAGCACGCCATGGCGTTTGGGCTTTATTTTTGGCATAGGTTCTCTCCGAACACGCTCAGGGAAGATTACTTCGTCTTTGCACTTAACGTTTCTGCGACGTTGTAGCTTGCTTCGTCAATCATGTAGGTGAAGTTATCAACTCGCGTGACGAAGAGATTATAGAACACAATGCCGAGGATCGCTGCAAACAAACCGAGCGCCGTGTTGATCAGCGCTTCGGAAATACCGATCGAGAGCGAGATGGCGTCCGGCGTGCCGCCTTGCACGGCAAGCGCTCGGAAGGAGCGAATCATGCCGATTGTCGTCCCCAACAGACCCAACATCGTGGCAATTGATGCAATGGTTGAGAGTGCAATCAGATTGCGCTCAAGCAACGGCGTTTCGAGGGCAGTGGCTTCTTCAATCGCTCGCTTTGTCTCCGCCATTTTCTTTTCGCCGTCAAGCGTGCTGTCGCCGAGCACTTCTTTGTAGCGCATCAACCCCGAGCGGATGATGTTCGCTGCCGAGCCGCGCTGCGCATCGCATGCTTTCAACGCGTCGTCGATATTGCCTCCCGTGAGCGCAGCTTGGACCTTCTTCAAGAACGCCGTCAACGAACCTCTGCCTTGCGCTTTCCGCAATGAAAAAATGCGCTCAAAGACGATCGTCAGGTTGAGGAGCGTGCACATGATCAGCACCGGCACCACAATGCCCCCCGTATGGACGGTTCCCAACAAATTCACGGGTTGATGCTTTTCAACGTCGCCGGGCTTGAAGTTTGCCGGGTTTCCGAGCACGAAGTGATAGATGCCGAACGCGATCCCAAACGTTACGAGTATGGCGATCGCCAGGAATGTTCCTTGTTTCATGGGAAGAGATCCTCCTAAATGTGTGGGTTACATGATTGGTTATGGATGAAAAATCTTACGACAACGATTTCACGGCGTCTTCCTTCGTTTCCGCAATGTCGAACACCATCGTCAACTTCGTAATCACGAAGATGTTGTTGATGTTGTTGTTGATGCCGCAGAGCTTGATCTGTCCTTTGTTGCGGGTATAGGTCGTATGCGCCTGCACAAGCACACCGATTGCGGTGCTATTCAAGTAGGTCACTTTGCTCAAGTCAATCACGAGCTTCTTGTTTCCCTGCTCGACGAAATCCGCGACTGCGCCGCGCAGTTCATCCGTCTCATCGCCGCCGACGAGTGAACCTTTCACTTCGATCACGCCGATCTTCCCGCTCTGCACTGTAGTTGTTTTTACTGACATGCTAACTCCCAAAAAATCTGAAGAATGTTGTTGATGAGTTGCGTGTACATCATGAGTTATGCTGATATGAGATTTCGGACGACAAGGTGCTCTCACCCCTGAGCGGAACGATGAGTTTCTCCTCTGCCACCTTGCAATCTTCGTTCGATCCCTTCAGGGCTTCGCGCGAAACTAGGCGCAAAACGTATGTTCAAAGCCAATGCCACAATCGAGAGAAATGATTCTGGCTGATGTGTTAGAATTTCTTGAGAGGGAAATTGCGTGACCTTGCACTTTGCACGATGTGACTCGTGGCGATGAATGAGTTGGTAGGGCAACTCACTGGGTGTCAATATATTATCATGGCTTGCAAAATGCAAGAACTTTCTAAACTCGGAGAGATCAGGTGAAAACCCCGCGAGAGAAAAACGGAACAACGGATTGGACCGTCTTTTACAGCCCGTCTAGAGGCTTCATTTTTTTCACATCCGTGCCAATCCGTGGAAGCATAAAACTACTCTATAGCTGAAACTTCTTTCGCTTCCGCCACAGCGTGGCAGGGTCAATGTTCAGAATGGCGGCAGCCTCTTCCAAGTCCTTCGCAATGCGCATCACTTTCATGATGTGCTGCCGTTCGACTTCTTCCAACGACAAGGCGCTCTCCGACGACGCTTCGAGGCTCTGGAATTGGTCGGGCAAGTGATGCAGTTGAATGTCCTCCCCGCGTGAAAGCAGTACTGCACGCTCTATGACGTTTTCCAATTCCCGAACGTTCCCCTTCCACGAATACTTCTTCAGCGCGGCGAACGCCTCCTTTGTCAATTCGCTTTCGCTCCCGAACTTTCGCAGGAAATGTGTCACAAGGAGCGGAATGTCCTCCATGCGCTCGCGCAGCGGAGGGATGGTGAGCGTAACAGCGTTCAGGCGGTAGAACAGATCTTCGCGAAAGGCGCCCTGCTTCACCGCCTCGTCGAGGTTCTTGTTCGTTGCGGCAATCACGCGCGCATCTACTTTGCGTGTTTCGGTTTCGCCGACCCGCTCGAACTCTTTGCTCTGCAAGAAGCGAAGAAGCTTCACTTGCGTTGACGGGGCAATGTCGCCGATCTCGTCCAGAAACACCGTGCCGCCATCCGCCGCCTCGAATCGTCCTTGGCGATCTTTTGTCGCGCCGGTGAACGCGCCCTTCACGTGACCGAACACCTCGCTTTCGAGAAGCTGCTCGGCAAGCGCCGCGCAGTTGACGACGACAAACGGCTTGCCTCGCCGCGGAGAATTCTCATGAATGAGATGCGCCAAAAGTTCTTTGCCCGTTCCGCTTTCGCCCTGCAGCAACACGGCAATGTTGCCGCTTGCGACCTGAAGAGCAAGACCCGTCACCGCGCGCATCTTTTCGCTCCGTGTGACGACATCCCCGAAGGTTCGTTGCTGCAACTGGCGCTTCACTTCGGCAAGCTCCCGTTTCATCGCGTGATGGTCGAGCACTTTTTGCGCGAACAGCTTCAACTCGCTGAACTCGAACGGCTTTTGGATGTAATCGAACGCGCCCAACTTCATCGCCTCGACCGCTGAGTCAATGCTCCCATGTGCCGTCATCATAATTACCGTTGTCGCCGGCGCGAGCTTTCGCGTTTCTTTCAGAAGTTCCATGCCATCTATCGGCGACATCTTCAAATCGTAGAACCCGATGTCGAATCCGGCCGGCGACGCGCGCAGCGCATCGAGCGCCTTGACCGGATCGCTGAACGCGGACACTTCGAACCCGACTGCCTCAAGACCGATCGTGACGGTCTTCAAAATATTCTGCTCGTCATCAACGAGGAGGACGGAACCCTGAGATGGCATAGCTTACACGGAGATGATGTGCTCGGCAGCGGACAACGGAATCGTGAAGGTGAACCTGCTCCCCTTCCCCACCTCGCTCTCGACCCAAATTCTTCCCCGATACGCCTCGACGATTTCTTTTGCAATGGCAAGCCCCAACCCGACGCTGCCGGGAGTTGACGCCGCGTGGTTTTTGAGTTGCACGAACTTGTCGAACACTCGTTCAAGATGTTCTTTCGCAATGCCCTCGCCTGTGTCTTCGACTTCAACGTGCATCTCGCTGTCGCGCAGAAGAGCACGTACCGTCACATACCCCCCTGTTCTCGTGAATTTGAGTGCGTTGGTCACGAGATTGGTAATGACCCATGAGAGCTGCTGCTCGTCTGCTACAAGGCGCGGAAGGTTGTCGGGCACCTCGGTTTCCAAGCGGACTCCTTTTTCCTGAAACTGTATGAGCAGCGGCTTGGTCGTTGCTTCAACGAGCGCTCGCACGTCGAGCTCTTCGTTCTTGAATTGCAGCTTGCCAGCCTCCAGTTTCGAAAGTTGCAGGAGCTCCCGCGCAAGTTTCGTCAACCGTTGACTGTCTTCCTTCGTCGCATGGATGAGATCTTTCTGTCGTTCATTCAGAGGTCCGAGCAGCTCTTGATTTAAGATATCAATGCTCATGTTGATCGAAGTGAGCGGCGTGCGGAACTCATGCGAGAGGGTCGCAATGAAATCGGACTTCATTCGATCGAGTTCTTTGAATTGCGTAACGTCCTGGAGAATCGTGAGCAAGCCGAACATCCTTCCCTCACTGTCAACGACTTTGGTGAGCTTCGGGCGGAAGTAGAGGCGGTTGCTGCCACGTGTGAAGTCCAAGTAGTTGAGTTGCTCCTGAGGCGGGACAGGCGACGACTCCACTGCGTGAGGCGCCGCCCCCTGCGAATCGCTCGATGCGGAACGAATGAGGGACATAACCCGCTCATCGCGAATTACCGCGCCGACCGGCTTGCCAATCGCCTCGACATCGGAATAGCCGAACAACTCGGCAACTACTGCGTTGATGTGGAGAATGTTCATTTGCGCGTCGGTGACGATGATCCCGTCCGAGATGCTGTTCACGATGGCTTCGGATTTTTTCTTCTCGGCAAGAATTTTTTCCACGTTCATCTCTTCGTAGCGTCGCAGGCGCTCGGTCATCTTGTTAAACTCGCGGCTGAGCGCGCCGATCTCGTCGTTATGCAGCACGTCAATTTTCAAGTCTAACTTCCCCGCGCCGATCTGCTTGACACGGTCGGTGAGTTCTTCCATCGGTCGGATGACGTTGCGGAGAATACCCGCGGTGGCAAGGATGCTCAACGTCAGCGTAATCGCCGAGGCAATCAGCATCGCGTACGCGGAGCGATTGGCAATGTCGTGCGTCTTGTTTTCAAGCTTGTACATCGCGGTTTGATTGAACTCGAACAGCTTGAAGCACAAGCGACGCATCTCTTCGGAAATGGGTCGCACGCTCTGGTCGTAGAATTGCCGCGCGCGCTGGTACGCACCTTGAAAAACCATCGAGCGCATCGAGTCGGTCGCCGACGCATAGTAATTCCGCGATGAGCGAAGTTGATCGAGAATCTCGCGCATGGAAGGCTGGTCTGCGGACTTGGACGCTTCGTCGAACCAATACGCGAACTGATCGCGATTGTCCTCGAAACTTCCGCTCACCGTCGCTTCTTCGCCCTGGCTCGCGGCAAGCAACGCATTGTCCTGACCATCGAGCGCTTTCACCATGTTCTCCGCGGCGAGCACGTTCAAGTAGTTGTCGCGCATGATCGCAGCAACGTTCTGCCCGACCGCATAGAAATTATAGATGAACCAAAACCCTGCGGCAAGATTCAAGCCGACGAGGAAGATGAAGGTCCAGATTATTTTTGTTCGAATGGAGTTGATCATCGCCTTCCGTCTTGCGTTTGCCGATGGCGGACGAAGGACATTGAACCCGACTCGCCCCTGTCCACCTCCTCGTGCGAAAGAACGCTGTGAAATGATTTGTTGAAGGACGTTCCGCTCTGATAGAAATGTAGGAGAGTACGATGGCAAAAACAAGCGGACCACACCCGCACAATCCCGACGTCGGCACGAAGCGGACAGGAACACCGATCATCAGCCTTTCGCTTCGAGAGCCGTCATCCTCACCCAAGCACACTCAGGATTGTAGGACAAGCTTCCCAAACTGCTTGCCCGACGCCATCCGTGCCAACGCCTCGTTCGCTCGCTCGAACGGAGAGATGGAATCAACAACGGGCTTGATCGAATGCTGCTCAACGAAGCGCAGCATCGCGACAAATTCTGCGTCGGTCGCCATCGTGGTGCCAAGAATGGAAAGTTGTTTCCAGAAAATACGCGCGGGTTCGGCGTTGGGAGATTTTCCTTGCGTTGAGCCGTAGAGAACGATGCGTCCGCCGAACGCTGCAACATCGAGCAGCTTTGCGAATCCGTCACCGACCGAACCGTCAATGATGACATCGAAACTCGGCGCAAGCTGTATCAACTCGCTCGCCCACCGATCGTTTCGGTAATTGACGCCCCCCTGCGCGCCGAGCGCGAGAGCGTTGTGGATTTTTTCATCGGAGCCGGATGTAACGAAGACTTTCGCTCCGGCGGCGAGAGCGAATTGCATGGCGCTCAGTGCCACTCCGCCGCCAATGCCGGTGATCAATACGTTCTCGTCTCGCTGCACATCACCTTTCGAAAAAACGGCGCGAAACGCCGTCATTGCGGCGAGCGGCAGCGCAGCAGATTCCTCCCACGAGAGATGGCGCGGCTTTGGGTGCACGAGCCGCGCAGGCACGGCAACAAACTCCGCGAACGTTCCTTGATCCGGAAAGCCGAGAATTTTGTACTCACGGATCGCACACTTCGGATTGCTTCCCCAATTGAGCGAAGGATTGATGACGACCTCGGTGCCGATCATGGATGGCGAGACATTTCTTCCAACTGCAACGACAATGCCAGCGCCATCCGAGCCGATGATGATCGGATACGTCGTGCGGGGATAGAGCCCCTGCTGAAGGAAATAATCGCGATGATTGAACGCGGCAGTCTTGATGTTGACGAGGACATCCGAGTCACCGACAGACGGTGGCGGCATGTCTTTCACGATGAAGGGGGAGTTCTTGGACTCGAGGACGAGGGCTTTCAAAACAGTACTCCCACAAACGCACCATGCGAACGCGAGGTGTAGTTGAACTTCGCATTGCTCATGTTCCACGTTTGATAACGAACGCGGTAGCCGAGCGCGATGCCGTCGAGCGAGAGGACATCGCGAAACGTAACCATCGCCTCGCCGATCGTCGCGGCAGAGAA
>CAYUFU010000044.1:16114-30486 GCA_964444145.1 uncultured Chitinophagales bacterium | reverse complement strand
TGCGTCCCTTTCAGGGACAGCTCTAGGTTGGCGCCATTGGGCATAACGACTGGGCAAATTCGAGAGTGCCAACCCCAAAGGCGTCAAATACGAATAGATCGGGGCGAAGCCCCGACATGGAAGCGCAACGTAAATGTGAACCCTGTCCCGAAGGGATGCCCTTGGCAAAAGGGTTCAATAACATGGTTGCGTAACATCAGTTCATAATCCTAAACGCCCAAGCATGTCGCGTAACGCCGCAAGTGCGGCATCCGTCGAAATCATTCTCATGCAATGCGTCCCATAGCGCTCGCCCAGCGGAGTGATGTCGTCGCACTTGTGCGCGGGGCACGCAGAGCATGTCCCTGCCGTTCGAAGAGACACCCTCGTTAAACCGTCCTGATACACGTCCCACTCTTTCTGCGCGAGCCGAAAGAACGCAAGCGAAGGCGTTCGCAGGGCAACCGCGATGTGGCGTGGGCCCGAATCATTCGAGATGCATAAGCGCGACGCTTCGATCAGCGCCGACGCGTTGCCCACGAAACGGATCGGGGCACGCTCAACGCGTCGCACAATTTCCTCCACAATAGCATTGTCGAGGGGACCTTCACAGAGAACAACGGGAATGTTCCGCGCGATCGTCACGTAATCAATGATCGTTGCGAAGCGTTCGGGAGGAAAAATCTTGTAGTCGGCGGTTGCGCCGGGAAGGACAACGACAAACGGCTGATTATCTCCAATGCCGTGCCCCAGCAGGAACTCGCGCGCACGTTGACGTTCGGATGGAGAAATGGTCAGCTCGGTTTCGAGCGATTCGATTCTTGCCCCGATCGCGCGCGCCAGATCGCAGTAGTATTCAAGAATACCGCGATCCGCTTTCTCGATTTCAGGCGTATGCGTCAGGAGAAAGTGGAAGTTCGTGTTGCGCTGACCGACGCGGCGCGGCGCGCCTGAAAGAAACGCCCACAGGGAGAACCGATCCGCGGGCCATGTGCTGATGACCGTATCGAAGCGAAAGCGTCGGATGCTGCGGACGATTGCGAGTTCCGCCCTCAGCCGCTCGATGCCGCGCAGCGCGCGTAGGCGATTGCGCGCAACGATCAAGAGTTCGTCCACATGCGGATTCAAACCGAGAACTCTATGAGCGCGTTGTCGGGGCGTTGCTACGAGAATGCTCAACTCCGGAAGATCATCCTCCAGGGGTGTGTACCGTTCGACGACGAGCACTGCAACGAAGCACGATGGAAAGGTTTGCTTGACCGCTCGCAGCGCCGGGGTGAGCACAAGCGAGTCGCCCACTTGCCCCTCGGTCAGAAACAAGACTCGCTGTGGCGGAGCCATGGTGCATGCTCGGTGCATCGCTATCGTTGAAGCAAACGCATGTACCGATCGCACTGAACAGCGAACGAAAATTTTGAGGCTTCCCGAATGCGTTCCCCTATCGCCCGCAATTCGTCGCGATGGGCGGCGAGGTGTTCGAGGAGCCTGAGTAATTCGCCATCGTTATAGAAGTGAGCCGCGATCTCGAAATCCTCCGGACCCTTGAGCGCTGAGTGCAGCAGCAAAGGTTTTGCAAGGCCGAACGCAAGATTGTACGTGCCGGAAATCTGGAATCGCGCGTAGTGAGAAAAAAAATGCGTGCTAGGATGAATGAGTGGCAGGAAAAGATCGCATTGCGACGCGTAGCCGAAAAATGTTTCCCGATCCACAAAGTGATCAAAGAGAGTGACCAGTTGCTCAAGCCCTGCTTCGCGCAGCATCGCTCGCAGTGTGCCCCCGTCACCCTCATGCTTACATTCTCCGAGCACGAAGATGCGAAGCGATCGAACCTCGCCCGAGCGTTGGAGTTCCTCAACGAGCGCTCGATAGTCTCTTCGCCGAAAGTCCACTTGTCCCGGAATCGCGACCCACAATGTCCCCGGCTCTTTCCTCACATCAACGGCACGTACAGGCTCGCGGAAGATCAAATACACGCTCGTAAAAACCTTTCGACGTGACGGGGGCACCGCGTCGAGCAAATAATCGTTGAGCACGAAGCACCGCCGCACGCGAAGTGAAATGAGTTTTTGTGTGAAGCTGCCCTTGAGCTTGTGCGTGTGATGAATGAGTCCAGCCAGATGAACCCCGCGCGGAGCGAACAGCGAAATATCTCGCGTATGATTGCCGCTGCCGGTGTTGAAGATAACTGTGCCGATAGCGTTTTCCTTTAGGTAGCGGAGAACCGTACGCACACACCTCCAATGTCCGACAACGCCGGCTCCCTTGTCGAGAAAAACAAAGCGGTGCACATGGGCGAACGCGCTGACTTGCTCGCGCATGCCTTCCGAGCACACGAGATGGACAACGCATCCCATTTGGTGAAGGAAGAGCAGTTGCGAGAAAATGCATTCCACATGAGAATCGCCGAGCTCGATCAGAGCAACGGCATGTCGCTGCTGTGTCCCCTCACGCGCTCGCATGCAGCATCTCGCGAACTTTGGCAACAACCCGTTCTACGGGGATCATGCGCAAGCAGTATGCGCCGTACTGCTCGCCGGCGGGTATGGTTTTGCGGCACGTGCCTTGGGGGCATGCCGGACACGTCTCGTTGCCCTGCAGAAGACAATGCCGGCTTTTGTCGTCATACACATCCCACTCCTGCTCGGTGTTGCGAGCAAGGAGTGCAAGCGTTCGCGTCCCAACGGCCGCAGCAAGATGGCGCGGTCCGGAATCGTTACCCACAAACAGGGTACATCGCTTGAGGAGCGCAGCAAGCAGTGCAATATCCTGCGACGTGTCCGCGACTAACGGATTTGTTGTGGCTGTTCGGCGAACCATATCGAGAACGTCCCTGTCGAACGGGCTTCCACAAAGAACGACGCTGATTTCACTCGTGGACTGAAGCTGGTCGATGAGTTGAGCGAACCGCTCGGGGGGCCACTTGCGGTCATCGCCCGATGAACCGGGATGAATGACGATTGTCGGTGTAGCACCCACCAGACCCGCGCGCGCGAACAATGCAGATGCAAATGCCTCGGCATATTTTGGAACAATAAACTCAGTCTGGTACGAATCAATCGCCACTCCGATGGCAGCGACCAAATTGCAGTAGTATTTGAGAGCGCCCGCATCTGCTTTATGGATGTCCGGCGCGTGCGTGAGAAGTTGATGATAGACCTGGCGCCGCTGTCCGACCCGAATCCGCGCGCCGCAAGCATACGCCCAAACGACAAAGCGATCGCGCGGCGCAACAACGACGGTATCGAATTTCTTGCGTCGCAAGCGCATCATGATTTCGACTTCGGCTTTTACGCGGGACACTGCACCCAGCCCGCGAAGCGCCTGCAGGTCAACTTCCATCACCGCATCAACATTCGGGTTGTTTCGCAGAACGGCTGCCGCGCCGCTCAGCGGAGTTTCGTTGAAATACGTTGCGTGCGAATCGCGGAAGTAGCCGCGCCGCTGAAAAATAAGCAGGGAGATATGTGACTGAGGAAACGTACGCTTCACCGCGCGGATAGCAGGCGTCATCACGAGAAGATCGCCGAGCATGCTCTCAGCGATGAAGAGGATTCGAGTTGGGGACACGCGGTTGTTCCGGTTACGAGAGGACACTCATTATTGAATGCCGTGCCATTCGAATTCCATACATCAGCTCCAAACCCCCGGCATCTTCATCGAACATTTCGGACACGCGCCGTCCTTCAAAGTATTTTTCTTCACGGCAAACCCAAACCGCTCGATGAGAAGCTCCTTGCAGTGTGGGCAGTACGTATTCTCGAACCGACCCGTCATGCCCGGAAGGTTCCCCGCGTACACAAACTGTAGTCCGCTCTTCATGCCGATTTCCGCCGCACGCAGCAACGTCGCAACCGGCGTGTTATCGGGGTCCGTCATTTTGTAATCTTGATGGAATGCCGTCACGTGCCAGGGAATATCCGACGAGACCGAAACGAGGAAATCGGCGATCTCCTTCAGCTCTTCGTCAGAATCATTGAACCCTGGAATCACCAACGTTACGATCTCGAGCCAGATGTTCATCCGCTTGAGCAGCCGAATCGTGTCGAGCACATTCTCCAACTTTCCGCCAAGCTGTTGGTAATTCTTTTGACGAAAACTTTTCAGGTCAATTTTGTAGAAGTCAACGTGTGGACGAATGTACTCGATCACTTCCGGCGTACCGTTGCCGTTAGAGACGTATGAGCACTTGATACCGTACTTCTTCGCGAGTTTGAACACCTCCATCGCCCACTCGCTGGTAATCAGCGGTTCGTTGTACGTGCTGGTAATAACGGGGATGTTTCGTTCAAGCGCGACGCCGACGATCCGCTCCGCCGATGTAACATTCGGCGGCGTACCGGCAACCGGATCGCGAATCGCCTGCGAGGTAATCCAATTCTGACAATACGCGCAATGATAGTCGCAGCCCAACATACCGAAGCTCAGAGCGGAGCTGCCGGGAAGCGCATGAAAGAAGGGTTTCTTCTCAATCGGGTCAATCTGCAATCCCGCAACATAGCCGTGCGGCACGTACAACACGCCGCCGCGATTGAAGCGCACTTTGCAAATGCCGTCGCGACCGGGAGCGATCTTACACCGATGCCCACACGCAACACAACGCACCCAATCGTTCGGCATCTTCTCGTACAACTCGCCTTCGGAGACATGCTCGGCGAGGAGATCGTGGAGTGTTTCGGTTTGTGGCATGACATTCACCTCCATATTGTAAGGTGAATTTCGTCGGATGTCAAGCGATAACAAGAACTCATAGGATCCATCCGAGGTCGTTTCCGTGCACATTCGTGCAGCGCATTGCACCGCTTCTTGAGTTACGCTAACCCCGACGGCAACCGCGGCGACGAGATCAATTTCGTAAACTCCTGCCACCGCTTTTGTGGATTCGCCGCAGTCCCGCCTTTGGATTCGATGTACCTCGCCACCATGTCCTGACCCAAATTGTAGTTGATGACATAGCTTCGGTAGTTCTCGAAAAACTGTATTCTCTGGGTTGCGCGCTCACGCGAGAACAGCGCGTACGTCATCAACCATTCAACTGCATCTTCTTTCGTCATGGTGCCGTTCAAATAGCCCCGAGCCGCTTCGTTGCCTGCGTAGGCGAGCTTCATGAACAGAGCGTGGATTTCGTAATACAATTCCACGTTCGTCGCGTCGAGTCCGGCTACCGGGAAAAGCACGTCCTGCTCGAAGGCAATGCGCTCACTCGGCGTAAACACGACTTCGATTCCGTAGTTCGCCGTCCCCTCCGCAATCAACGATTGCGGACTAAACAGTGCATAGACGCTGAATTCCATCCACCCGCGCTTCTTCAACAGGTTCTCTTCGAGCAACGCGTTGTATACATGATGACCGGGATAGCCCTCATGCGCCGCAAGGTCAACCGCACGATCAATGAAGATCGGCAGGTCGGTATTGATTTGAATGAGGCTGTGCGCGTTTCCCTTGAACCAATTGTAGCCGCTCCACGCCTTGTTCGTCACGTACTCGATAACGAAACGTTCGTTCGCAGGCAACCGAATATGCTGCTTCGTGCGCGCTCGACATTCCGCAAGCGCAGCTCTGAACACACCGTCCACCTTTTGTCTGGGTATGATAAACCGATTCTTGAACGCCTCGTACCGCGCTTGAACACTCCCTCCACCCTCCAGCTTGGCATCGAGGTGTTTCAGCAGGGACTGAAAATGCTCCTCAGAATGTTGCGGTGCAACGGCATCGTAAAGCGCTTTCGATTCTTCATCGAAACTGAATTGCTTGCCCATCAACATCTCCACGCGCGCCGAAAGCGATTCGAGTTGCTTGGTGAGATATTGATGGCGAAGCGAAAGCAGTTCATCGCTCGCATTCGGCTTCCGTAGGTACAACTCGGCGAGCACGTGCTGTGCTTCATCACGGATTTGCCGAAGCGATATCTTTGCGGATCGAGCTTCCTCCATCCACGCTTCGGGTCCGTGAAATGCATCAACGTAATCGCCATCATGCTGACCAACAGCGAGGGCGAGCTTCACATAGGATTCGGCGATGGTGTTCATGTGTTCTCACACAAAAAACCGCAGGGCAAACGATTCACCCTGCGGTATCAAGATAAGCAAACCGATCTTCTGCTTCTTTACTTAATCGCGAGCAATTCCACTTCAAAAATCAGCGTGGCGTTGGGTCCGATTTGTCCGCCTGCTCCGTTCTCGCCGTAGGCAAGCTCACTCGGAATGTAAAACTCGAACTTCGAACCCACGGGCATCAATTGCAAGCCTTCCGTCCATCCGCGAATCACTTGCCCAACTCCGAACTCCGTCGGCTGACCGCGTTTGATGGAGCTATCGAATTCGGTTCCGTCAATCAGTGTTCCGCGATAGTGCACGCTAACCGTTTTGTCGCGGGTCGGCTTTGGACCACTCCCCATCTTGATCACTTTGTACTGCAAACCGCTCGCGGTTGTTTGCACTCCCGGCTTCGTCTTGTTTGCCGCAAGAAAATCATCGCCTGCCTTCTTATTGGTCTCGGCCGAGGCTCGTTGTTCTTCGTCCCGCTTTGCCATCATCTGCTGTTGGAATGCCATCATCACACTGGAACATTGTTCGTCCGTCAGCAGAGTGTTCGAGCCGTCGAGCATTGCCTTCATACCTGCGGCTACTGCCTCCGTGTTAATTTCCAGTTTCTGCATCTTCATGTTACGCCCGATATCCACACCGATCGCGTAGCTCACGCTGTCCATGTGCGTGTTCAAACCAGCTTTCCCTTGCGTGACTCCCTCACACGCGAAGAGCATGGCGCTTGAGGCAAGGGCAAATAGATATTTCATTTTTGATTGTTCCTTGTTTGTGGTAGATTGAAGAACTGTTGAACTGTTACGACGGAAATGGTGTTCAAAATACGAGTTTGACCGGGCAACAACGAGTTAAATCTTCTTTATTTCATTTACATGGATAATATCACGCATTCGCTCACGGGAGCGCTGGCGGCAAAACTCATCTCGCACACATCAACAGAGGAACAAAAAGACGGCGGGCGGACGTTGTTTTGGCTTCTCGTCGTCAGTGCGAACCTGCCCGATGCTGACATCGCGCTCCGATGGGTATCCGACTACTTCTCATATGTCGTTGCCCATCGTGGCATAACGCATTCGGTAGTCTTTGCTCCCGTACTCGCGCTGATTCCTGCCGGTGTGTTTTTCTTCTTTTCTCGTGTGAAGAACTTCTCGCTCCTCTGGCTCGTTGCCCTGCTCGGCATCGTCGTTCATATCTGCTTCGATGTTATTACGTCATTCGGGACGCGAATTCTCGCGCCGCTTTCGTCGCAGCGCCACTCGCTCGATTGGCTGTTCATCATTGACCCGCTCTTCACGGGAATTCTTGCGGTGACGATGATTCTCCAACGACAGTTTGCACAGAACGCGCACAGCATTACGCGCGGAGGGTTCGTGTTTGCGTGTGTGTATCTACTCGCTGCAACGGTCTCCCATACCATTGCAACAACGAAAATCGAGCGGGCAATTGCACAGCGGAGCATCCAGGCATCGCAAGTTTCCGCAATTCCTCAACCCTTCAGCATCTTGCATTGGAACGGCCTGATTCAAACTGGCGAGGGAGTTCAACAGGCGTTCTTTTCAGTGTTCAATGACTCACTGCATTTTGTCGAATACACGAACTCAACCGATCCGCTTGTCGAGAAGGTGCTTGCGACAAAAGAAGTGAAGGACTACTTCACATTCGCACGCCACCCGTGGATTTCCTCGTGGTCAGAAGGTGAAAAGAAAATCGTCGAGCTGAGGGATTTTCAATTTGGGGTTGCACCGTGGCTGCTCGAGCTGTTCGGGCAACAAGGAACGCCGCAGCCGTTCAGTCTAAGATATGAATTCGCACCAGCCGGCAACATCGAGAGCGTGAGGTTCAACGATCAGCCGATATCCAAATGAACGAGCACCTCTCGTTGCGTATTCATGTCATCACCCGGCTCACAGGAAAAAATCTGGCATCCTACGTCCATCCGA
Organism: uncultured Chitinophagales bacterium; assembly: GCA_964444145.1. Lineage (GTDB taxonomy): Bacteria > Bacteroidota > Ignavibacteria > UBA10030 > UBA6906 > CAADGV01. Next base: position 22,526 of record CAYUFU010000044.1, on the reverse strand, counting down.
AGTATATTGTTCAGCGCCCAAGACTCGCTTCGCCATTATTATTCATCACCAAAAATGTTGAGAGGTACGTTATGACGAGATTTCTTTTCGTTGTCGGCATTCTGCTCATGATAGGAAACCACACGCGGGGGCAATCGTTGAGTTGGCAATCCGCGTTCCCAAGCCTGCCGACGTTTTCGCTGCCGATTGACGTGCGCCATGCGGGCGACGGTACAAATCGGTTATTTGTTGCGCAGCAGCGCGGTATGATCTATGTCTTCCAAAACTCCCCCACTGTTTCGACGCGGCGCGTGTTCATTGATCTTTCCGACCGCGTTTCGCAGTCGGGAAGCGAAACCGGCCTGCTCGGCTTAGCATTTCATCCGAACTACGCAACGAACGGATTTTTTTTCGTGAACTACACAAGCTCGATCTCAGGCTCCCTGCGTTCGTATATCGATCGTTACCAAGTAAGCGCAACGAATCCTGATTCCGCCGTGCGGTCAAGTCAATTCCAGATTCTCTCGCTTGCGCAGCCCTACTCGAATCACAACGGCGGCTCGATTGCATTTGGGCCCGATGGCTTCTTGTATCTCGGCTTCGGCGACGGCGGAAGCGGCAACGATCCGGGTAACCGCGCGCAGAATCGCGCCGAACTGCTCGGCAAAATCTTGCGCATTGACGTTGATCGAACCACGGTGACAACGAATTATGCCATTCCCTCGACGAATCCGTTTTTTGGAAACACCCAAGGTTGGCGCGAAGAAATTTTCGCATACGGATTGCGCAACCCGTGGAAGTTCAGCTTCGATGCGCAAACCGGCGACATCTGGTGTGGCGACGTCGGGCAAGATACGCGCGAAGAGATTGACATTATCACCATCGGCGGAAATTTCGGCTGGCGCTTGATGGAGGGTTTCATCTGCACGCCGGGCGTCAACCCGGGCTGCGCCGATACTGCCGGCCTGATCCGTCCCGTGTGGGATTATCCAAATGCGGGATCGGATATTTCCGTCACGGGAGGTTATGTCTATCGCGGCGCGGCGATACCCTCGGTGCAGGGAAAGTATTTCTGCGCAGACTACGGCTCGGGCAAGATTTGGATGCTGACACGGACCGGTCCGAACAGCGCCACTGCGCAACTGGTTTCCGACGAGGCATATTCGATTTCCTCCTTCGGCGTTGATCAAACAAACGAATTGTACCTCCTCAGTTATAGCAGCGCAGGACGCTTGTACAAACTGAATGGGCCATCAACAAACACCGGCGAAGAGCCGTCGCCGCGGCAATTCATGCTTGAACAAAATTATCCCAATCCCTTCAACCCGACAACGACCTTATCATTCGTGATTGGCAAATCTTCATGGGTCACCCTCAAGGTGTTTGATGTGTTGGGAAACAACGTGGCAACGATCGTTGACGGATTTCTCACGGAGGGTGAATACGCTCGCTCATTCGACGCGAGTCGGCTGGCGAGCGGCGTCTATTACTATCAACTCAAGTCATCAGCCTTTCTCGCAACGAAACGGATGGTTCTGTTGCGTTAGTCTCATTGACGGAACGTATGCTTCGCTTCCACCATGTTCTCATCGTGCTCGCGTTGCTGCTGCACTGTGCGGCGCGGGCACAATATTCTTGGCAGTCAGCGTTTCCGAACCTGCCGGTCTTCGCAAATCCGGCCGAGCTGGTGCATGCGGGCGACGGCACGAACAGGTTGTTCGTTGCGCAGCAGCGCGGCATCATCTACGTATTCCAAAATATGCCAACCGTGAGTACACGAAAAGTGTTTCTCAACCTTTCCGACCGCGTGTCGCAAACAGGAAACGAAACCGGATTGCTCGGGCTCGCCTTTCACCCGAACTATGAAACGAATGGTTACGTGTATGTCAACTACACAAGCTCGTTGAGCGGGTCGCTCACGTCCTACATCGCACGTTATCAAGTGAGCGCGACGAACCCCGATTCCGCTGTGAGAGAGAGCGAGCTCATACTTCTGACCGTTGCGCAACCATACACCAATCACAACGGCGGCAAGCTCGCGTTCGGTCCCGACGGTTATCTCTACATCGGCTTCGGCGATGGTGGCAGCGCGAACGACCCCGGCAACCGCGCGCAAAATCGCAGCGTAATTCTCGGAAAGATTCTGAGGATTGATGTTGACGCGACCTCCGGTGGAAACAACTACGCTATTCCCCCCACCAATCCTTACTACAATAACACGCAAGGGTGGCGGCAAGAAATTTTCGCGCTCGGTATCCGCAATCCCTGGAAGTTCAGTTTCGATCCACCGACGGGGCGCCTTTGGCTCGGCGATGTAGGGCAAGATGCCCGCGAGGAAATTGACATCGTCGTAAGCGGAGGGAATTACGGTTGGCGCTTGATGGAAGGAAACATCTGCAATCCGACTGTCAACCCAACCTGTCAAGACACGGCGGGCCTCATTCGTCCTGTTTGGGATTATCCGAACGCCGGGGCGGATATCTCTATCACAGGCGGCTATGTGTACCGCGGTGACTCCATTCCCTCTCTCTACGGCAAGTACATTTACGCAGACTATGGCAGCGGTAAAGTCTGGGCGCTGACCTACGACGGCATCAACCCCACCGTCAACACCTTATTGGCGGATGAAGCGTTTCTGATTTCGACCTTCGGCGTTGATGAGAGCTACCAGTTGTACCTCTGCTCGTTCGGCTCGTCGGGACGGATTTACAAACTCCGCAGTCCCGAAGCGGTGCCGATTCAGCTTGGCTCGTTCACGGCAACGGCACTTTCAAATAATCGCGTGCGCTTAGATTGGCAAACCATCTCGGAGGTGAACAACTACGGCTTCTATTGCGAGCGCAGAGCACAAGGTGCAGATCCGTGGACCCTCGTGCACAACAGTTTCGTTGCCGGAAACGGAACGACCTATGAGCCTCGTCGGTATTCGTTTGTCGAGCACAACGTGCCCATCGGGTACTGGCAGTATCGCCTGAAGCAAGTTGATTTGGACGGGACGGAACATTTCACGGAGCCTGTAAGCGTGACTGTTGTGACGACCGTTGAGGAAGTTACGTCTTCGCCCTTTTCACTCCACCAGAACTTTCCGAATCCATTTAATCCGACGACCAGTTTGTCGTTTGCCATTCCTCATTCGTCCTTGGTACGGCTGAAGGTATTCGATGTACTAGGGAGAGAGGTTGCAACGATTGTTGACGAGTTTCTTTCGGAAGGAACCTACACACGGAGATTCACCGCAAGCAAGTTGCCGAGCGGCGTGTACACCTATCAGATGAAAGCTGGGAATTTCATCGCAACCAAACGCATGATCGTTCTAAAATAGGACGCTCACCAGAACTTCGATTTAGCCTCACACAGCAGCAGGTTCTCTTTTTGTTTCATTCTTCGCGCCTTTGTGTGCGATGCAATATCGGAATTCAGAACCCACTGCACCCAGATTCTGTCACGCCCATACGCTCATGCGTCAGTGCACAGGCTTGCAAGCGTGGCGAATCCAAGCTCACCGATACTTCGTAGTATCTGAAGCGCGACCGTTTTCTCACATCTCTCTCGAGCCCAATCATGGAAAAATCAAACCTGAAACCTCGACGAATGTTGAAAACAACCCTTGCACTCCTCGCCGCCCTCGGTGTATGGGTTATCCTCGATCTGACCATTCCCTACACAACCAACATCAAGAACATTGACGCCGCCGAAGCGGCGCGGCTCGACGGCGAAATGTGGCGCTCATATTACGAGAGAAAGCCTGTAAGACTTTTTCTCCAAGCTGCCGAGTTAATACGCAAACAGTTTCACGCACCGTTCTGGCGCTCGTATGTGATGGCCTATCATTCCGCAAAATCGGCATTCATTTTCAAGGACGGCACGAAGCGCAGCGAGTATGCCAGAGCTTTGCCGAACCTCACGGCATACTTCCAACGCATCAACGATTTGAGCGATACCCGTTTCAATGTTGACAGCGCCGCTCAGCTGGAATTGGAGTGGTGGATTATCCGCCGTTACCGCCACGACCATCCGCCAGAAGAGTGGGAAAAGTACATTGCGGCAACCGCCGAGGCGATGTATCACATTCGCGCGGAAGAATTTGCAGAATACGCGCATCTCCGCACCGAAGCGATGCTCCTGCGCGACGCAAAAGGGGAGGCAATTACGGAACGGGATTGGGTCGAGATTCACGAACTGCTTCGGCGGGCGTGGTTCTCGTTTGAGCGGGCGCTCGGTAGTTCAGTACGATAAAAGCCTGACCCTATCGGTCAGGCTTTTTCTTTGACGATAGGCGAAGCAGGATCACTTCATCGCATTCACGAGCCGCGTCAGTTTCGATTTCTGATTGGCGGCTTTGTTTTTGTGAATTACGCCTTTCGCTGCGAGTCGGTCCAGCAGCTTCACTGTCGTGTTCAAATCGGCAGCGGCTCTGGCTTTCTCTGTCGCCATCCGCACGCGTTTGATTGCCGATTTCATTTTTGATTTTGCGGCTGCGTTCCGCGTTGCCCTCCGCTTCGCGACGCGTGCGCGCTTCTCCGCCGATGGATGATTTGCCATGTGTTTCTAAAAATCCTTGTAGGTGATGAATTGTTGTGGTGCAATCTATTCAAAAGCCCTCTGAGAGTCAATTGCCTCTCTCGCGAGCATTGTATATATTTGTTGTAGTTTTTCAGAAGGAAGTTCGCCTCTCCCTTGCGATAACTCTCTCCCTGAAACATTTTCCAACGCATTTCATGTAGAATCGGAGGCTTGATGAAAATAGTTGTCTGCGTGAACCACGTGCCAGACACGGAAACGAAGATCAAACTCGGTGCGGATCGTAAGAGCATTGACAAGGCGGGGGTCAATTTCATGCTCAATCCGTACGATGAGTTCGCAGTGGAAGAAGCGCTGCGACTGAAAGAGAAATTTGGCGGTGAGATTACCGTGATGAGCCTCGGGCCCGATGTGCACAAAGAGACTCTTCGTAAGGCGCTTGCGATGGGAGTGGAGAAAGCCGTCCTGCTGAAAGATGACTCTCCACGCGACTCGTTCGGCGTTGCGAAAGGACTCGCCGAGGAAATCAAAACGCTGTCGCCCGACATCGTCCTTTTTGGCAAGCAATCTATTGATTACGACAATGCGCAAGTGGGGACACTCGTTGCCGAAATGCTGAAGATGAATTCCGTTTCCGTGGTCATCAAGCTGACGATTGAGGAAACCAAAGTCGTCTGTGAACGCGAAATCGAAGGCGGGCATGAGACCGTGGAGACGAAACTCCCGTGCGTGATTCAAGCCCAGCGCGGCTTGAACGAGCCGCGCTATCCTTCACTCAAGGGCATTATGGCGGCGAAAACGAAACCCATTATCGAGAAACCTGCAGTCGCGGCAGAGATGCACGTCGAGGTCCTCAGCATGAGCAAGCCTGCGGCGAAAGCCTCGGGCAAAATCGTCGGGACGGACAAGTCCGCCGTGCCCGAGCTTGTCCGCTTGCTGCACGAAGAAGCTAAAGTCATCTGACCACTGAATCGAAAGCAGAGGAACCATGAAAGTATTAGCATTCGCCGAGCAGCGAGAGAACAAGTTCAGAAAGTCGTCGTTCGAAACAGTTCAGCAAGCAAAGAAAATCGCCGACCAGCTTGGCGCGGAATTCGTTGCGCTGGTTATCGGCAGCGGTGTCGAGGCAAGTGCTGCGCAGCTAGGAGCCTATGGCGCTTCTCGCGTGGTCGTTGTGGACGATCCGCAACTTGCCGCGCATTCCAATGGCGCGTACGCAAAAGTGATAGCGGAAATCGCGAAGAAAGAAAACGCAAACGTCGTCTTCATGCCTGCAAGTCAAATGGGGAAGGATATCGCACCGAGAGTCGCCGTGAGGTTGGATGCCGGGCTTGCGGCGGATTGCACCGCACTGAAAGTCGAGGGCGGCGACATTATCGCAACGCGCCCGGTATATGCAGGCAAGGCGATGACCGATGTGAGGGTGAAATCGGCGACGAAGGTGTTCACCCTACGACCGAATGTCTTCACCGCAACAGCAACAAACGGCGCCGCAACCGTTGAAAAGGCGTCCGTTACCCTCACGCCCGAAGATTCGACGACGAGAGTCATTGATGTGAAAGTCGCAACGGGCAGACCCGACGTGACGGAAGCAAATATCATCGTTTCCGGTGGACGGGGGATGAAAGGTCCGGAGAACTGGCACCTGATTGAGAATCTCGCGGACTCGTTAGGCGCAGCCATGGGCGCATCGCGCGCGGTCGTTGATGCCGGCTGGCGGCCACACGATGAGCAGGTGGGGCAAACAGGCAAGACCGTTGCGCCAACGTTGTATATCGCGTGTGCGATTTCGGGCGCTGTCCAGCATCTCGCGGGTATGTCATCTTCGAAGTTCATCGTCGCCATCAACAAAGATAAAGACGCACCGATATTTCAAGTTGCAGATTACGGCATTGTCGGCGATGTGTTCGAG
>CAYUFU010000044.1:0-16014 GCA_964444145.1 uncultured Chitinophagales bacterium | reverse complement strand
TAGCTTAATGGAGTTGTGAGTGGAAAGAGTTCAGGTTGATATACTCGGACTTTCGACGAATCCCGCGAGCGGCGGCGCGTACGCGTTGATTCTAAAGGAAGTACAGGGCAATCGTCGCCTGCCGATTATCATCGGGGCGTCGGAGGCACAATCCATCGCTTTGGAGATGGAAGGCATCAAGCCGCCGCGACCGCTGACGCACGACTTGATGAAGAACATCATCACGACCTTCGGCTACGAATTAACAGACGTCATCATTGACGAGTTGCGCGACGGAACCTTCTACGCAAAGCTCAACTTCGATTCACAGCTTGTGGATTCGCGTCCGAGCGACGCAATCGCTCTGGCGGTGCGCTATGGCGTTCAGATTTATGTAGCGTCCTCTGTCATGGATGAAGCCGCGTTTGTACCCGAAGAGGAAGAGGATGAGACGGGCAAACAGCGGCACACGAAGGCGACTGCCGCCCCAAAAATGACCAAGCTGGAGCAACTGAACCAGCAGTTGCGAGAAGCAGTGGAGAAAGAAAACTACGAGCGAGCGGCAAATCTGCGCGACGAAATCAGAAAGCTTGAGCTGAGGGATTGACAGTGTGCGTGCCCGGCTCCACGCCTGCCTTGGGTAACCAGATGTTTGCGACGGAGTGTTTCGATAGTTCACCTCAGCTCGAGACTCACGATTGACTTCCGCCAACGAACGATCACGCTGCGTCGAGCTTCTACCTAACCAACGCCTTCATTTCCCTTACCGCTCTCTCCAAGCCAACAAACACGGCATGTGAAATCACCGCATGTCCGATACTCACTTCCGAGATTTCGTCAATCGCGGTTATCGGTTTGATGTTGATGTAGTTCAAGCCGTGTCCGGCGTTCACGACCAAGCCGAACTTCGTCCCGAGGGTTGCGGCTGAGCGAATGGTTTCGAGCAGTACCATCGCTTCTCGTTCTGTTCGCGCATTCGCATACTCGCCCGTATGAATCTCGATCATGTCTGCCCCAATCGCTTTCGCCGCTTCGATCTGTTCGGCAACGGGGTCAACGAACACGCTGACTTCGATTTCATGCTTGTGAAATTCTTCGATCACATCCTGCAAATAGTTGCGATGACTGCGCACGTCCAAACCGCCTTCGGTTGTCAGCTCTTGTCGCTTCTCGGGAACGAGCGTCACCAATTCAGGCAGTGTCTCGATCGCGATCCTGATGATCTCTTCCGTCGCTGCCATCTCCAAATCGAGTTTCGTTTTCACGGTCTCGCGCAGCAAACGCAGGTCACGATCATTGATATGGCGGCGGTCCTCGCGTAGATGACATACGATACCCTCTGCACCGGCAAGTTCGCAGATCGCAGCAGCCGTAACAGGATCAGGCTCAACGCCGCCGCGCGCCTCGCGCAGTGTTGCAACGTGGTCAATGTTGATGGCAAGTCGCATACATGCTCCTCATTAGTATTTTTTTCGGACTACGTAACCAAGCCGATCGGGCGACCGACGAACAATCTGCAACCCGTTGGGCAGCTTAATCTCCGGAACCACAAATCCACTCGTGTCTGCCAGAATCGCCCGATAATCAAGCAGCGCACGAATCTGGTTTTTCGTCACGCCCGACAATTGTTCTATACCGCCACGCACTACGATGTCAACGTTGGGTGAGTTGAGGACGATCTCACGATTGTCGGGACTGGAGAGAATTTCGACCGGAATTGCATTGAAACTCTTTTCCGCAAATTGCTGCACAACGATCGTCAACTTCACGTGATTGGATGACAGAGTCAATGTACTTGTCGTATCGTGCAGCGGCAGGGTTGCATTCACCTTCTGACGGACATTCTCGAAGGTTTGATGCTGCGTGGGCCACCGGTCAATTGTCTTAAGCAACCGCCGCGCTCCGCTGACGGTGATACTCTCGGGCACAAACGTAACGGGGCCGATCTGTCCATACCCTTCGCTGAACAGAATCGAGTAGCTTGGGACGACGGCAACGCGCTTCGACTGGAGCGAATCCAATTCGATGAATAACGATTCCGGGCTCATTGCAATCGGCTGAATCCCGAACCGTTCCCCAAGCTGCTTGCCGAAATCAGTCAGTGTCAACGTGTGGACCTTGGGAAGCCGGTGCAGGTCCACCACCCATCGAATGTCCGATTTCCAAGCGAGCTTTGCAAGTTGCCAACCACGTTCTTTGAACGTGAGCCGCACCGAGCGCGGCAGAGGGTGCGTAAGCGCTTTGCCAGGAGGCACACCCTCGATCACGAGCGGGGCGCTCACCTGCACCTGATACTCCTCGCTCATGCTGACCGACCACCACAGCAGAAACGCAAACACCGTCGTCGCAATAAGGATATGAATATTTTTGTTTTTCATAACTAATCGCCGCCGACTCAAAGATAAAAGATACGCGTTGGCTGATAGAAATGCGCGCCCACGTTCCAAAAAAAAACTCCACCAGCTTCAGACTGATGGAGTTCACCACGCACTCAGTAGGGTCATTCGGTTTTGCGTCCTTTGATCAATTCCGCAATCAAGAGCTTCTTGTTGGCCTTCGAGATTTGTCGCCCTTGGATGCTCAACCCGGTTGTTGCCCGTGCCAATCGCCGCAACTCATGCACGGTCATACCATCCAAACGCTTTCTCAAGTCGAGATCATCGGCTCGGGCAGAAAACATGTCGGGCGTTTGAAAGTCTTCGGATGCGCGAGACGTTTTTTGCGCAGGAACTTCTTTCGTTTCGACGGGAGCAGGTTGCAGCGACTGCAGCTTGCGAATAATGAATTCGATGTCCTCGACGGGACGAGGGATGACATGAGTCGAAATCAACTCGCCGACGCGCTGCGCGGCTGCGCCCGCCGCATCTACTGCGGCTTTCACCGCCGCAACTTCGCCGATACACTTGACGGTGACCCACCCATTGCGGATGTACTCCGAACCGATAAGGCGGACGTTCGCAGTCTTTACCATCACGTCGCCGGCTTCGATTGCACCCACAAGCCCGCGCGTTTCAACCATGCCGAGTGCGTAGTCTAACATGCGCATAAGAGACGGAAACAAAACGCCAGACGAATCTGCCTGGCGTCGAGGTTGTTAATAGACAAACTACTTCGCTGCGGGCCGCTTGGGGAGAATCATCTCCACATCAGAATGTGGCCGCGGAATCACATGCACAGAAACCAGCTCGCCAACTCGCTGTGCCGCCGCTGCGCCGGCGTCGGTCGCCGCCTTCACCGCCCCAACGTCGCCGCGCACCATGACCGTTACGTAGCCGCCGCCGATCACTTCCTTACCAATCAACGTTACGCGAGCAGCTTTGACCATCGCGTCCGCCGCTTCGATTGAACCGACCAGCCCTTTTGTTTCCACCATTCCGAGCGCGTCTATGGAAATATCTGACATGTGATTCTCCTTGTGGTATGAGAGGTCAATTTGAGTGTGAGCAATATAGCCAAGCGGGAGCATAGAGTCAACGGCTCGTGCCACCTGTGGCATATTTCTCGACGAGCCGATTTTTCCTATATTCTATCAGTGATCTTTGCCTTTCCACGCACATCCATACTGAATACGGATGCTCTCGCCGGAATGCGCTTCCTGCTCCCGAAATCGTTTGTGTTTGTGCAATACGTAGTTGACTGCTATGAAGAAATTCTTTTCTGGCATCCTCTCCCTGATCATCGCGCTTCTCGTCATCGAGCTCGCAGCGCGTGTAGGCTGGACGCTTCTGATCAACTACGGCGAAGCGACGTCGGATCAAGAACCTTGGTTCATCTACTCGCCGGAACTTGGCTGGGAACGGAAGCCGAATTTTGCCGGCAAGATCGAGGCTGTGACGCGACGCTTCGACGGCGATGGCTGGCTTGCGGGTGATCAAGAAAAATTGTCGAACAGAACCGTAAAGAAAATTCTGTTCGTCGGCGATTCCAATACGTTCGGCAACGACTGTCCGGTCGAGAAAACATTCGTCGCGCTCGTTGATAGTCTCCTGCCGGACGCGGTCACGATCAATGCGGGGACCGCCGGCTACACTTCATATCAGGGAAAAATCGTTTTGGCGCGCATGCTCAAACGCTTCCGACCTGACGCAATCATTATCTCGTTCAACTACAATGATCGCCGCTACGTCGCCCCGCCCGATTTGCCCGACGGGAAGGAAGCGTTCCAGCAAATGTACGACGCTGCCACACTCGACGAGCGTATCAACACGCTCGAACGGTCGTTCGCGTTTCGCATGTTACGTTTCGTGCTTCGCAAGGTCGGCTTGCTTCACGATCCGCTCATCCCTCCAGCCGACGTTGACTCGGTGCCGGTGCGTGTCAGCCCCGATGATTACCGTCGCAACCTGTGTGAGATGGTCGAGATGGCAAAACGAGAAAACATTCCGACGTACCTTATGGTCTTGACCGACAACCCGATTCACACCGCTTATCTCAAGAAAGGGCGAGAACAACTGCATCGTTCGCAACCCGATTCTGCAATCGAAAGCCTCAGAATTCAACTTCACCAAACGACGTTGTTCTCCCTCCTTGCTCGAAAATACTTGAAACACGCGTACATGCAACTCGGTAACCATGAAGAAGCAAAACGTATTGGGACCATTGAAAAACCGGTCCGCTCGATTCACCGCGGTCTCCCAGTCTATCTCGACAGCGACTACAATAACATCCTGCGCCAGGTTAGTCGGGAGATGGACATTGAGGTGATCGAGGCAGCCGACGAACTGAACAAACGCCCCTCGGTGTACTACGACTTCTGCCATTTCGATACGAGCGGGCATCGGATGATTGCGGAGGTCATCGCTGCGAAGTTCAGACCATCTCGATAGCACAATGATGCATCAGCGCTTGCTTAGACTGCGTTACGGGATGCGGAGGTTTGCGAACGGCGATTACGCAGTTGTGTTGCTAATGATTTTGCCCCGCAATTTTCCTAAGTTAACCGCGCCTTCAATACAACAACACTCTACAAATTCTCGACCTGCTTCATGATCCTGACCGATAAAAGAATCCTCGAAGAGATGGCGAAAGGAACAATCGTCATTTCCCCGTTTGACAGAAAGTATCTCGGTTCCAATTCGTACGATGTCCATCTTGGAAGATATCTTGCGACATACAAGAGCGACATCCTCGACGCAAAGGTCCATAACGAGATTGACTATTTCGACATTCCCGACGACGGACTGATTCTTCTTCCGCATCGTTTGTATCTTGGCGTGACGGAAGAATACACAGAGACCCATGCGCATGTTCCGTTTCTCGAAGGCAAGAGCAGTATCGGACGACTGGGCATTGACATTCATGCGACGGCGGGAAAAGGCGATATCGGCTTCTGCAACACGTGGACGCTCGAGATTTCCGTTAAGCAACCGGTCCGCATTTATCACGGCATGCCGATCGGTCAGTTGATTTATTTTGAAATTGATGGCGACGTGTTGACGAGCTACAAAGCGAAAGCGTCGGCGAAATATACCACACGAACGGATAAGCCTGTTGAATCTATGATGTGGAAGAATTTTTTGAAATGATTGTCCACGACACCGCACAACGACTGTTGTTGAGAGAGACTCATCCGTCTTTCGGTGAGCATGATCATTCACCGTCAAGCGCGGGGAAACGCGCGGCACCGCGATGGTGCGACGTGATGATGCTCTTCGTGTTCGCGTCATTGGCGGCAGGTTGCTCCTCGCATCGAACAACGACAGAGCGGCTTCACCTCGAATATCCTCCCGAGTTAGGTGTTGTGCTTCGTGACCATTGGGGTTGGAGCCCCGGCGAGCGAACGTTGCCGAATCACCGCATCAACAGAATCACGATTCATCACGGCGGGGAAGATTTTGCGCAGGACAGCGATGTGCGCGCGTATCTGCGCAAATTGCAGTCGTGGAGCCGAACGGAAAAGAACTGGGTTGACATTCCTTATCACTTCATGATTGATTTGGCGGGAACGATATATGAAGTGCGCCCCATCAACTTGCCTGGCGACACCAATACGAATTACGACGTGACGGGGCATGCTCTGATTTGCGTGATCGGCAACTATGAGAATCAGATTCTAAGTCGGCAGCAACTGAACTCGCTCGTTGATTGTCTTGTGTTCCTCGCAAAGCGGTTTTCGGTTCCGGCTGATTCTATCAAAGGGCATAAGGATTACACGGAGACACTTTGCCCCGGGAGAGACTTGTATCGCTATTTGCAGGATGGAAGTCTCGTCAACAGTGTGAAAGAAAAACTGAATCATCAATAAGGGAAACACTTCATGCCAAACCTTGCATTCACAAACCGTTCGGACCGCCACTGCGCCGAACGCCAACAACTGTCCGTGCTTTTGTCGCTTTCCTTGCGACAATGCATCGCAGCGGTTCTCATTGCTTCCGTTACGGTGGTGCATGCGCAACCAAAACGCCCGTTGGACCTCGCGGACATGTTCGCAATGAAACGCATCAGCGGTCCTGCGGTTTCGCCCGACGGCAAATGGGTTGTCTATGCGCTTGCAACACCCAACCTCGCAGCGAACAAAACGTTTACGGACTTATGGATTGTTTCGGCCGATGGCAGCACACCGAAACAACTTACCACCCATCCTGCGGCTGATGGTCACGCAGTCTGGTCGCCCGATGGAAAATGGATTGCGTTCGAATCAACACGCTCGGGCAATTCGCAAGTTTGGCTGATGAAACCTGACGGCTCCGAGCAGAAGCAGTTCACCACACTTTCTACAGGCGCATCAACTCCGCTCTGGTCACCCGACGGAAAGATGATTGCGTTTGTTTCCGACGTGTTCCCCGAATACTCGAGTCTGCCGTTTGCCGTCTCCGACTCATTGAACAAGAAAAAATTGGACGAGATGGAGAAGGGGAACGTGAAAGCAAGACTGTTGACGCAGCTGTTCTATCGCAATTGGGACTCGTGGCTCGACGGAAAACGTCAGCATGTTTTTGTTCAAGGAGTCGAGGGGGGCAATCCCGTAGACGTTACACCCATCATGCGCGACGGTGTTCCCCGTTCGAGTACGTTCAACACAGGCGTTGAGTTTTCCTTCTCACCCGATAGCAAAGAGCTTGCCTACACAGCTTCGCCAATCGAGACGCGGGAAGAGGCATGGACGACGAACTACGACATCTGGATTGTGCCGCTCGACGGCCGGCCGCCGCGCCAACTCACGACGAATGCCGCAGCCGATGGCTGCCCGCGCTATTCGCCTGATGGAAAGTACATTGCGTATCGTGCACAAAAAACTCCCGGCTTTGAAGCTGACCGCTGGCAACTGATGTTGTTCGATCGTGCTGCGAACACGACTCGCAGCTTGACTGCGAGTTTTGATTCGCATATCGAAGAGTTTCATTGGGCTGCGGATAGCAAAACGATTTTCTTCGCGGCGGAAGAAAACGCAAGCAAACCGATTTGGTCCGTGACGATTGCAGGAAATGACGTGAAGAACGTGTTCGGCAGTGCAACACATTCTAGTTTGAATGTCGGTTCCTCGTCAATCGTGTTCTCGCATGTGAGCGCTGTTCGTCCTGCAGAATTGTACAGCATCGGATTGGACGGCAGCTCGCTGAAAAAAATTACCGGTGTAAACGACGAGCTGTTCGCGTCGCTCGACATTCCCGCTCCCGAGAGTATTTGGTATAACGGTGCGGGTGGGGCGAAGGTGCAGTCGTGGATTTTCAAACCGCCGAGGATGGTCGAAGGCGCAAAGTACCCGCTCGTCTATCTTGTGCATGGCGGACCTCAAGGAGCGTGGATGGACTCGTGGTCGTATCGGTGGTGCCCCGCGTTATGGGCGGCGCAAGGCTACATCGTGATGGCACCAAATCCACGCGGCAGTTCGGGCTTCGGACAGAAATTTATGAATGACATCTCGCGCGATTGGGGCGGCAAGGTATTCGTGGATTTGATGCGCGGTGTTGACTACGCGTGCAAGCTTCCGTATGTGGATAGCACGCGCAAGGCTGCGGCAGGCGCCTCCTTTGGCGGTTACATGGTCAATTGGTTCGGCGCAAGAACTGGGAGACGCTTCAACGCGCTCATTACTCACAGCGGGATTTACAATTCTGTCTCCATGTACGGTACGACGGAGGAACTCTGGTTCGATGAATGGGAACACGGTATTCCGTGGAACGACGCCGCGGAGTACGCAAAGTTTTCCCCGCACACGTACGCGAAAAACTTCTCGACCCCGATGCTGATCATTCACGGCGAGAAGGATTATCGCGTACCCGTTTCGCAAGCCATGGAGTTGTTCACGATGCTGCAACGGCGCGGCATCCCGTCTAAGTTTCTTGTGTTTCCCGATGAGAATCATTGGATACTCAAGCCTGCAAATAGCAAGCTGTGGCACGAGACGGTGTTTGATTGGCTGAGGGTGTATTTGCGGAAGGGAGACGCGACGGATTGACGGAGCTGTCGGACCGTCCGAGTTGGTGGACAAAAAGCCGCCCGCGGTCGTACACACGCGGGCGGCTCTGCTTGACGGCGTCCCTTGTTACCTCGTCCGATAGAATTCGATCCGACGGTTACGCTGGCGTCCCTCCTTCGTCAAGTTTGTGTCAATAGGGTAGTCTTGCCCGTAGCCGACGGCTCGGATGCGCGACGCGGCGACGCCGCGATTAACGAGCCACTGCTTCACTGCGTCTGCTCGACGCTGCGATAGAACGTCGTTCGTTCTGCGCGATCCTGTGTCGTCGGTGTGCCCACGAATCTCGACCGTCATGTCGGGATTCTGCACGAGCGTGTTCAATGCAAGCGTGAGGATCTCCTCGGACACCTTGGTGATCACAGCGCTGCCGGTTCTGAAGACGATGCCTTCGAGAACAACCGCCTTCCCAACTTCCGTCTTCAATTCTTTCTTTGTAGTATCATCGCGCGGATCAAGCGGATTTGTTCCGCGCTTCACTTCGGTTCCGTCATCAACCGAGCCATTGTCGGTGTCTTTGTTGCGCGGGTCGGTCTTGTACTGCACCAACTCATCGCCATCGGTGAGTGTGTCGCCGTCGGTGTCGGCTTTGGTTGGATTGGTTCCGTGCTTGCGCACTTCATCGCCATCAGTCAAGCCGTCGCCGTCGGTATCGGGACGCATCGGATTTGTGTCATGCTTCAGAACCTCGTCGCCGTCGAACAAGCCATCGCCGTCCGAGTCGGGCTTATTGGGAAATGTCAAATACTTGAGCACCTCATCACCGTCGGTGAGCAGATCGGCGTCGGTATCGGACTTGAGCGGGTTGGTGTTGTGCCGCCAAATCTCGTCGCCGTCTTTCAAGCCGTCGCCGTCACTGTCCGCGCGATACGGATTCGTTCCGTACTTGCGCTCTTCGTCGTTGGTCAACCCGTCGCCGTCATCATCGTCCGTATCGCTGCCGCCAAAATAGATGTTGAAGCCCGCACGTCCCGTCGGATACCAATCGAACACACCGGGCGAGCTTGGCTGGTTCGGGGTGGCGTGCCCCTTCCACTGGTCGGTGTAATCGTCCATCAGGCGTGCACCGAAATCGAAATTGAAGGTGAAACTGCGCGACACTGGAATTTCAAAGCCGAAGCCCGCGGGAATGTGAATGGTGCTGTTTACTTTGTACGTGCTGTCGGGAAGATGGATCCCCGTTCTGTCTTGTCGCGTATACCACATCGAACCGACGCCGACGTAGATGTACGGACGAATTTCCATCGTCGGTGGAAAGTGATACCAGACGAGCAAATTTCCGTGCACGCCGTTGAGCGCCAGGTAGCCGGGCGTTCGTTGCGGGAGCGTCGGCGAGAGCGCCGGGTCGTTCGGAAATTGAATCGCAATCAGACGGTCGAAGCCGCCCGTTACGCCGAGCGAAAAGCGTCGCGACAGTCCGTACCGAAACATGAAATCGCCTCCGGGAGCGAATCGCCGCGTATTGAAATCGTTAATCCATAAATTCGCCCCTCCATGAAAACCGAGCGACCATCTGCTATCCGTCGTGAACACAGGCGCAGGCTGGGCGGGCCGCTGCGCTGTGAGTGTACCGGCGATGAATATCAGCAGCACCACAATGTGAGCGAGAAGTTTCATGGTATGTTCCTTTGTGTAAGTGAGAAGCGAGCGCGTCAAGCGTCGTGCGGCGCGCTTACGTCTGTTGTTTCAGAATGCTGTGGAGAATGCGATTGGGGATATGACACTGAGCGACCATGGTTGCGCGCCGAGGGATGCGAGCGAATCAATTGGTGCCGAGGGATTACAGGCTGTGAGAATCTACGTAGAACCGCGTACCCGACCTGTGAACTAACGCATGATTCGATATAGGTTCATCGGTAGCAAGCGCTTGTTCTGATTTCTTCTTACATTTTTCTCGTTACGCACGGACGGAGTGTGCCGATGAAAATGATACTCACCGCGTCGGACCCAATTGAACCCTTTTCGCAGAAGGTGGAAAGAACTCCGTTTTCGTGTCATTGCGAGTCCTGCCTCACGGCGGAATGAACCACTGTGGAAACGATGAGTTATGACGCTATGAGTTCAACAATTTGCCTCTTTGAAGATCCGTACTACACAAACTTACTGCCGCTCGTCTACACTCGACCTGTGTATGATTTGCGGTGCGGCATCCTGACGCTGCGAGAAAAAATTCGGCGCGCCTATCCCAAAGCGCAAATGGCGCTCCTCTGCCGTCCGTATCTTGCGGATGTCGTCCGTCAGCAGAACCCTGGCACGCATGTGAATGAGGTACACGCAGAGAGCTGCCTCTTTGTGAATGGAAGAATTCTCGCCGACGCGACGCTGGCAAAGAAGATACCGCTGAAAGGAGAAGGCGCGGTCTTTCAATGCGGCGATACGGTTGTTGCAATTCGTGTGCCCGCACCGCACGCAGGAGCTCTCAGACATGATTTCTCCGAGATTGCACTCGCAGAGCATTTCTCGGAACTGAAGAGAATCGCGGTGGATGTGACATTGATGGAATTCCCTTGGCATCTCGTCAGCCACAACGGGGCGGAGATTCGCTCCGATTTCAACTTACTGACGAACACACGGAGGAGCAAGACAAAACGCACCCGACCAACAATCTCCAAGGGCGCGCATCTTCTCAACAAAAAGGAAATTCATGTTGGAGCGGGCGCGTCCATCATGCCCGGCGTCGTGCTCGACGCGGAGAACGGACCGATTTACATCGGGGAGCGTGCAAAGATTTTCCCGAACGCGGTTATCGAGGGTCCGGCTTTCATCGGCGACAAGACGCTGATTAAGGTCGGCGCGAAGATCTATGAGAATACGAGCATCGGCGGAGTCTGCAAAGTCGGCGGCGAAGTGGAAGCGAGTATCATTCATTCGCACTCCAATAAGCAGCATGATGGATTCCTCGGCCATTCCTATCTCGGCATGTGGTGCAATCTTGGCGCGGACACGAACAACAGTGACTTGAAGAACAACTATGGCACTGTGAAGGTCGTCGTGAATGGAGTGGAGATCGACAGCGGCTCACAATTCGTCGGGCTGACGATGGGCGACCATTCCAAGAGCGGGATCAACACCATGTTCAACACGGGAACGGTGGTTGGCGTTTCGAGCAACGTCTTCGGTGCGGGCTTCCCGCCGAAGTTCATTCCCTCCTTTTCATGGGGAGGTTCCGGTGGGCTTGAGGAATATGATATTGAAAAAGCGCTCGATGTTGCTCGGCGTGTGATGGCAAGAAGGAACGTCGTCTTGAGCACAGCCGATGAGCAGATGTTGCGCCATGTCTTCGATGTAACGGCACGGGAGCGGAAAAAATAGTTCTCGCAATTGGGCACTGCTGATTTGTTTCGAATGTGAAATCTCCCTTTTCAAGAACTTTTCTCTCACGCCTGCGCGGAGCGCAGCGCGTCGTTGCATTCACCGGCGCAGGGGTTTCGGCAGAGAGCGGCGTGCCGACGTTTCGCGGCAACGACGGCATCTGGAAGCGATTCAAGCCCGAGGAGCTTGCGAACCTCGACGCGTTCATGCGGAACCCGGAGCTGGTGTGGGAATGGTACAAGGCGCGCAAGAAGGTGATTGCAGAGGTGAAGCCTAACGCAGGGCACGTTGCGCTCGTCGAGATGGAGAAAATGTTTTCATCGTTTGCAGTGATCACGCAGAATATTGATAACTTGCATCGCCGCGCGGGAAGCTCCGCCATATTTGAGCTGCATGGCAATATCGAGCGAAACTATTGCATGAAGTGCGGGAAGAATTTCGCGAATGAAGTTGTCTTGAGCGGAGAGGGCATTCCGCACTGCGAGTGCGGCGGCTTGATTCGGCCCGACGTTGTCTGGTTCGGCGAGATGCTGCCCGAGGACGAGTGGAATGGAGCGATGCGTGCATGTCACACTGCCGATGTCCTCCTGACCATCGGAACATCGGGCGTGGTGTTTCCCGCTGCATCGCTGCCGATTGAGGCGAAGCGAAGCGGCGCGTTCGTCGTCGAAATCAATCCCGAACCGACGCCGCTGACGGACATTGCCGATGAGTTTGTCCGGGGAAGGTCGGGAGAAATCTTACCGACTCTCGTTGAACACTTGAAATCGTGAACCTCAGCCAAGAATGCAAGCAAGCGTTTCCATTTTGTTCCTCCTTTGTCAACAATAGTTCAAATCATGTCGTCACCGCGCTATAGTAAAACGAAAATCGTTTGTACACTCGGACCCTCCTCGAATTCGGTCGAAATGCTGATGCAGCTTATTCATTCGGGCGTTGACGTCGTACGGCTGAATTTTTCGCACGGCACGCAAGACGATCATGCGCAAACGCTGAATAATCTTCGCGAAGCCGTCCGACGAACGAGCGAGCACGTGACGGTACTGCAGGACTTGCAAGGTCCCAAGATCCGCATCGGGGACTTCAATGTGCCGTTCATTGAGTTACGCCAAGGCGACACATTCGCCATCACGACAGATTCGATTATCGGCAACGCGCAGCGCGTCTCGACGACGTACCCGAGTCTGACGAAAGATGTGCAGCCGGGCGACATCATCTTGCTGGACGACGGCAAGCTGCGATTGCGTGTTATCGAAGTGAAGATGAACGACGTGCGTTGTGAAGTGATTGTCGGCGGCACCTTGTCCGCAAAGAAGGGAATCAACCTGCCAAACGTGGCGGTGAGCACGCCGTCGTTAACCGCAAAAGATATTCGCGATTTGGAGTTCGGCATCAAGAACGACATTGATTACGTTGCGCTCTCGTTCGTACGAACAGCCGACGATATTCGCATGCTGCGGAAAGAAATCATCTCCCGCATCGAGAAGTCACGATTCCTGCCGATCATCGCAAAGATCGAAAAGCCGCAAGCGGTCGTAAACATTGACGACATCATTGCGGAAGCGGACGCGATCATGATTGCCCGCGGCGACCTCGGAGTCGAGCTGCCGCCCGAAGACGTACCGATGCTGCAAAAGAACATCATCCAGAAATGCAACGCGGCGGGCAAGCCCGTGATTATTGCAACGCAAATGCTCGAATCCATGATCAACAATCCCACGCCAACGCGCGCCGAAGCGAACGACGTCGCAAACGGTGTCGTGGACGGGGCAGACGCTGTCATGCTGAGCGGCGAAACATCCGTCGGGAAATATCCGCTCGAAACCGTGCAGATCATGGACCGCATCATTCGAAAAGTCGAGTCCGAGTTGTCGCACGTCAGCTCGCTCGCCAAGCATATGAGCAGTGGCGTAGTAAGCCGCCACGATGCCCTCGCTCGGGCAGCGTGTGTGCTCGCTGAACAGATGAACGCAGCGGCGATTGTCTGTGTAACGCATTCGGGCGAAACCGCGAAATCGGTGTCGCGTTATCGCCCACGCACACGCATCTTCGCGATTACTGATCGCCCCAAAATCGTGCGGCGCCTCAACTTGATCTGGGGGGTGCATGGCGTCGTGCTCGACTCCATCGGAGAGGATTCAGACCTCGCGCTGAGGCACATTCAGGATAAGTTGGTAAACTCAGGGTTGATTCAGCGTGGCGAATACATGGTGATTCTCGCGGGGCAGCCGTTCTTTGCACGCGGCTCGACGAATTTTATCGAGGTGGAGAGGGTCGTCTAAAGCTCCGCTCGTCTATAAATGCGGACACTGCCAACCGAGACAAACGCGATAGAGCCTCGGAACCTCCGTTACTTGACAACCACCATTCTCTTTTCCTGCACGAGGTCCCCGACACGCAAGCGATACATGTACACACCACTCGCAAGCGCAGCCGCAGAGAATTCCACCGACTTGAACCCCGGATGCTGAACCTCTGCCACGAGCGTTTCGACTTCTCTTCCTAAAACATCGTACACCTTGAGTGAGACAAATCGAGGACTACCACCCGGTAACTCGTAGTTGATCGTCGTTGTGGGATTGAAGGGATTCGGATAATTCTGATGAAGAACGAACCGCGAGGGCACTGCGTCGGGCGCGACATGCGTCTGCCGATTGATGACGGTGTGTGAAGCGAACTGCGTTCCGAATTCATCAACCAGTTCAAGGCGGACGGAATCGCTCCGGAACACG
This sequence comes from uncultured Chitinophagales bacterium, assembly GCA_964444145.1. Lineage (GTDB taxonomy): Bacteria > Bacteroidota > Ignavibacteria > UBA10030 > UBA6906 > CAADGV01. Next base: position 1,575 of record CAYUFU010000044.1, on the reverse strand, counting down.
GTGATCCTGCCAAACGCGTTGTTGAACTCCATCGTCGAGATTCCTTGGCCCCCGCGATTCCATATCCGCAGGCCGAATGCTTCGAACAGCGCGACAATGCGCGAGTTCGTGATGTCGAGCCCACCGGCCATGATCTCCGGAAGACCCGCGTTCGTGCCGTCGTCCATCGCTGCGGTGTGTTGATCACCGCTCAGGACGATGACGTTGTGGATGTTGTTGTTCCGAATATGATCGAGGACCGCTCGCACATCTTCGGGAAACCCACACCACTTGTCAGCAAGCTCCATCGCCGCAAAAATCGGACTGACGCGCTCGGTCATGCCGGGCAGAGCGATAAGCGAATCCTGCAGGAGCATGCCCACAAGAATGCCGAGCGTCTGCGCGTTGTTGAACGGAACCGAGCTGACGACGAACTTCCACGTTGCTTGAGAAGTTTGCAGCTCGTTCAAGAACCATTGCAGTTGGCTTTGTCCCATTCCGGGTGCGCTTTCACGACCGAGGATCGAATGTCCCGCCGGCGGACTGAATTCCCAACGAGTTTGCCCGCGTCGCAACGAGTGCTGGTTGGGGCTGCGCTGCGAGCGCAGGTCGAGCATGAAGACATCAACGTTGCCGTAGGTGAACTTGTGATAGATGCCGCGCGATTCGTTCGCGAGCGGATAGGTCGGAAAATTCTCCTTGTAGCCCCGAATCGCATTGATGCGCCCTTGAGGCTGCGCGCCGATCTCCCGCGCAATGAAATCTGTTCCGTAAATGTTCGGCCGTGACGCCACCGAAAAACTCGCCGTTGTTGCCGACGCGTTGTTGTTCATGTAGTCGTGATCATCATACACATAATCTACGGGCGTGTTCATCAGCAGCGTGTCCATGGGATAGCGAAGGACGGTTTTCTCCAAGTAGCTGAGTTGCACCCGCCGATAGTCGTAACTGAAAAAATTACTATCGGTCGGGATTCTGTCCGTCGTGTCGGGGTATCCCCAATCGCCGATCTGCAAGAAGAAGCGGGGGTTTGCGCGGATCACTTCGCGATAAACTTGTCCGCGCGGATTGGGGGACGGAAGAAACGGTCCGCTCTGCTGGCATGAACCAAAGGCAAACGTGAACGTCGAAGGGGTCCCGGGCAACGGGAACGTCGTGAACGAGCCGATGCGCGTATGCGGCACACCGTTCACCAAGGCACGATAGTAGTAGCGCGTATTCGGCTGCAAACCTTCCACCCGAACGATGGCTGCAAAGTTCTTCTCCTGCGTTGCCCGCTCTTGTGAACTGAGAATCACGGAAGTAAATGTTGGTGACAAGGAGAGCTGGCACTGCACGCCGCTCGTGTCATCGAGCCGAATCCAAAAGCGAGCGGCATCGTGCGTCACTCCGCCTACAACGATCGCGTTCGTAACGGTTACCGCGGAGGAAAAGGAGGTAAATACCGCAACTGCGAGTGCGGCAATGCCCGCAGTGCGGCGAACGTAGTTATGCATAGGGGGGATTCTCCAATCTCACACGTCGGGGCGGCGAGATTCGAACTCGCGACCTCCTGCGCCCAAGGCAGGCGCGCTAACCGGGCTGCGCTACGCCCCG
>CAYUFU010000043.1:18059-30816 GCA_964444145.1 uncultured Chitinophagales bacterium | reverse complement strand
CAAGACAGACTTGGCGGCTTTGCGGCTTTGCGTGATGCTAAATCGGGTTTCAGGTTGTTAGTGGTACTTGCGTCTCTTGGTTCGATTGGTTATTCTCATGCATTACCCATATCAACACACATTACCAACAACAAAGGGGGAAGCATGAAAACGAAATCGCTTGCTACACTGGTTGTGTCTCTTCTTTCTATGATCGTGGCAAAGGAGGGCGCACACGGTCAGGGCATCACTCCTGCAGAGAGGGCCTTTTCGGAAGCTGTCGAAGCAAAGGTCAAAGAAGTTCTTCTCACCGCTGCCAGAGGTATGGGTGGTAGTTGGGACATCAAAATTAAGACAGACAGACTTGAGTACATCGAGCGAGAGGGACATGAACGAGGTAAGCCGCATGAGGTTCGAGTTATTCTTGATATGGCTTACCAGCCATCTGAAACGGAGCGGGAGGTGATGGAGGCGAGGATCAACAAACATTGGGACCGACCCGAGCCGATCCCAGACGAGGTCACACGAGTGGCTCCAGAATTCGAGTGGCAGATTCACGTCTCGACAATTGTGAATTTCTATGCGTTCGTCCCTTTCTCTAAGAACGGTTCACTTGCTCTAGGCTACGAGACGAATGTTCCAGGTACGTTTTTCAGTTATTGTCGTTGGAGGAAATTAGGAACAGGTGCGCCGATACATTCTCTCTTCGTTGGAGACTACAAATGGCAAAGAAAGAGTGAGGGGCCGTTTTTGACGGAGGACTTTTCGAGGTTAGCAGATTGTCGCGACGTACGGACGATCATCATGGAGGTTCACTCGAACGAAAAAGTATCAGAGACATTCATTAAGAAGCTAGACGTGACTGCTCTGAACGAGTTGGTGAGAACACATTGAGGCGTTCTCGAGTGCGCAGGAGCGGAATATTCTCAGCGCGCAATAGGCGTTTGCATGGGTCTCCTGACCCGTCGGTGAGCAAGAAAGCGAGACGAGATCCACGATACGAACGCTGCGCTGCTCTCTAACGCCGTCTTGCAGTTGCAGTGGGACAGGGCGGGGGCGGAGTCCTGCTCAACGACTGTTGAGTCCCACTAAATATTGACCGCTAAAACTATTTGTTACTATCTTGTTGCAGTAGATTCTTCCAAATGCTGTAAAGCCAGCCGCCGAAACGAATCCGCGTGAGAATTACTCTCATCAATCAATCGCACCCGCAGGAGCAAGTGTGCGGAGGAGAGGCGGCTGAACTCACCACGTCCGAAGGACTCCTTCGGAGAAGCAGACTGCTTCCCGCGGCGCAGTCCCGACTCTGTCGGGATTGGACGATGTAGCCCGTCTGCAGCCCCACAATAATCTCATGTGTAAATACGTGCGGCTTGAGTTTCGCGCCTGTGTGAAAACGACTTCGACATGTAGAGCTACTCTCCAGAATCGTCATTTCGCGAGCCAGAGCGACTGGAGTCTCGCTCTACTGATTCTCACACGGGCTCGTTTGCAAGGGGGGTCCTCTCATATTGGGATTGCGTAAAGGCAATCCCAAGAATTGGAGCGTGAAAAAAATTACTTGACAAAGTGCCGTAATAACTCGTATCTTGTGGAAGCGCTTCCACACAGATTCTACAGACCAGCCTGATAATCATTCAGTTCTATGGGCATTACCATATACGACCTCGCACGAGAAGCCGGCGTCGGTATCGGCACTGTTTCCCGATGTATGAACAATCATCCGAGCGTGTCGGCGAAGACTCGTGAGCGCGTGCTCGAGATTGCCAAGCGCCTTCATTATCAGCCGCACGCGCACGCGCAACGACTCGCCTCGCGCAAAGCCAATACCTTTTCGACAATCATTCCGTTCTTTACGAATTATTTTTTCATCGAAGTACTGCAAGGGGTTCAAGACAAAGCGCAAGAGCTTGGGATTGATCTGATTCTGTACGGGGTCAACAACCCTGCGCAGGCGGAGTATTATTTGCGCCGCTCTCTCCACGGTGGAAGGGTGGATGGTGTGATGTTTTTCTCGATGAAATTCCCGGACGCGTATGTGTCGAAGTTTCAACAGATGCGGTTGCCGCTCGTTATCGTGGATGCATTCCACGAGTGTTTCGATTCGATGTTGGTCAAGAACAAGGAAGGTGCAATGCAGGCGACGCGGCATCTGATTTCGCTCGGCCATCGGAACATTGGGATGATCAACGCGAGTCTCGAGACTGCACCTGCGCGCGATAGGCTGGAGGGATACAAAGAGGCGCTTGGCGAGGCGGGCATCGCATTCAGCATTGACAGCGTTGTTGTCTCGTCGAATGGGAAGCAGGACGGGTTCAATCGAGAGGCCGGCTACAACGCAATGAAGGAAATGCTGCGTCGCAGTCACGAGCGAAACGGTGAGCGCATTTCCGCGCTGTTCATTGCCAGCGACGTGCAGGCCATTGGTGCACTGGAGGCGGCACGTGAACTCGGTGTGCGCGTGCCTGAAGATATCGCCATCGTCAGCTTCGACGACATCGAGTTGGCGAAGCACGCACAACTCACGACGGTGCGCCAGCCGATGTATCAGATGGGAACGTTGGCGTTGCAAATGCTGACGAACAGGATGAAGAATCCTGACGCGCCGCCTAACCATACGACATTCTTGCCCGAGTTGGTGATTCGGAAAACCTGCGGTGCACGCGCATCGGTACTTGCTGGGGGTACTGAAGGCGGAATCGAACTCGGAGACCTTAACGCGTGAGGACTTGGCTACAGCGTTTTCATTTACTCTGCATTTTTCTCGTGTTCAGCTCACCGGGCGGCATATGCGGCGAACTGCGGGGCAACACACTACAAAGTCGCCCGACGCTGAGCGATGTGCCCGCATGGGCAAAGAGGGCAATTTGGTATCAGATTTTTCCTGAGCGCTTTCGCAACGGCGACCGAAGCAACGATCCGACGCTCATGGACCTTAGAGGCGCGTGGCCTCATGACCCGCAAACCAAGTGGCAGATCTCTTCCTGGACGGGCGATTGGTACAAGTCGCAACCATGGGAGGAAGTGAACGGAAAAGGGTTCTACTACAACGCGCAGCTTCGTCGGTATGGGGGGGATTTGCAAGGAATTCTCGACAAGCTCGACTACTTGCAGCAGTTGGGCGTGAACGCGATTTATCTCAATCCGATTTTCGAATCACCATCGTTGCACAAATACGACGCAACGATGTATCATCACATTGACAACAACTTCGGTCCCGATCCCGCAGGGGATAGGAGCATCTGGGAGAAGGAAAACCCTGCTGACCCAACATCATGGCAATGGACTTCTGCTGACAGGCTCTTTCTCCAGCTGGTACATGAAGTCCACAAACGAAACATGAAGATCATTATTGACGGCGTCTTCAACCATGTTGGGTTGACGTTCTGGGCGTTCGAAGATGTGAAGAAGAACGGGGAGAAATCGGCGTATAATAATTGGTTCATCATCAAGAGGTATGACGACCCGGCGACGGCGGAGCAGGAGTTCGACTACGAGGGATGGTATGGTGTTCGAGAGTTGCCCGAGTTGCGCGAGGACGAGAACGGACTTGTCTCTGGTCCGCGCGAGCACATTCGAGCAATCGTCAAACGATGGATGGACCCCAATGGGGACGGCAATCCTTCCGATGGCATTGACGGGTGGCGCCTCGATGTTGCCGAGATGGTCAAGATTCCGTTTTGGCGCGAGTTTCGCAAGTGGGTTCGCCACATAAACCCTGACGCGTACATCACCGGCGAGGTGTGGTGGGAGGATTGGAAGAATGAGAAAATGTTCAACGCAGAACCATGGCTTCGTGGCGACGCGTTCGACGCCGTGATGAATTATCGGTTTGCGCGGGAGGTGGGGTATTTTTTTAAAGCTAAGCAGAGAAAAATTGCTGCGTCGGAATTCGTTCGCCGACTCGACAGCCTGCGACGTGAGTATCGCGACGACGTCAATTACGTGCTGATGAATTTGATGGCGAGCCACGATACGGACAGGCTCGGCTCACAAATCGTGAATGCCGACGCGAACTACGACAAGCACGTGGGTGTCAGTGACAACAAGAATTACGACGTCCGCAAGCCGAATGCCGATGAAATCCGAACTCAGAAGCTGATTGCCTTGTTTCAAATGACGTACCTCGGTGCACCGATGATTTATTACGGCGACGAAGCCGGCATGTGGGGGGCAGACGATCCGGACGATCGCAAACCAATGCTTTGGGCGGACATGCGATACGCGAACGAAACAAGTCATCCGTTTGGGGCGAGGCGACCGGACGACAAGAATCACTTCAACGACGATGTGTTTCAGCATTACGCACAACTTGCCGCAATTCGCAGTAGGTCGAATGCGCTGACGCTCGGCGATATGCAAACGGTATTCACCGATGATGAGAGAGATTCGTTCGGGTTCATGCGCTCGTCGGGTAACGAGAAGATGTTGGTGCTTGTGAATAATTCCACTGCGGAGCAAACGTACGACCTACTTCCCGTCGGCGCGATGAAGTGGAGGAGTGTGTTCGGTTCGGTCAGGCCGAAGCAATCGGGCAAGATGCTGAAGTTCACCCTTCCTCCGAAGTCGGGAGCAATTTTCGAGGCATTGTGAAACGCTGCGCGTTTGCGCTCTGTTTGCTCCTCGCCATCGGGTGCAAGCAGAAACAAGAGAAGATCGTGGCTGAAGTCAACGGCGAAACCATTTCTGCCGAAGTATTCTCCGAGCGGTATGCGAAATTCCTTTCCAGCGGTGGACAACGAGACAACATTCTCCTGCGACAGAACATTCTGAACAACATGATCAATGAGCGTCTCATCTTCGCCGACTGTGCAAAGCAGGGATTCGATAGCGACGCGCAGTATCGCCGGCGCATGGAAGAAATCGAATCGCAAGCGTTCGTTGACGAATACACGCGGTGGGTAACGGTTGATACTATCACTGCGTCCGAGCCGGAACTGCACCAAGAATTCCGCAACTACAACATGACTGTACGGGCGCGATATCTGTACGGCGATACCGAAGAAGAGGCGCTGCGATTGAAGGGTGAGCTTGGACGTGGGAAAACATTTGAACAACTGGCAAGAGATGTTTTTGACGATCCGGGTTTGGCAAACAACGGAGGGGACGTTGGATATTTCGGCTGGGGCGACATGGAACCGGCATTTGAGGAGGCGGCGTACGCTCTGCCCCTCAACAAGGTGTCGGAACCAATTCGCATTAACATCGGGTACGCAATCATTGAGGTCCTGGACCGAAAGATAAAAAATCCCCTCTTGTCCGAGCTGGACTATGCAAAGGTCAAGAAGAAACTCGAACAAGCGATCGTTACTCGCAAGACGAAAGCGTTGGCGCGGGACATTGCCTATGGGATCGTGGAGAAAATGAATCCAACGATTGATGGGGTGACCGCGGCGCTGGTTCTCAAACAGTGGGAGTTCATAGCCGGTCGTTCACCCGCGGAGGCGAATCCATCGTACGACGATACGCTCGCTACTCACCCCCTTGTGCACTTCGACGGAAAGACCTGGACTGTCTCCGATTTCTTACGGCGGGCGGAAAAGACGGCGGAGCGTCAGCGAAGGAGAGTCCAAAACGAAAAGGACCTAACGGATTTTATCAAGGGGCTCATTCTGCGGGAGGAGCTGCTCGACCGTGCAGGCAAAGCAGGCGTTGCCAGCGATCCGGAAGTGAGGAGGACGATTGCAGCGCGCCGTGAACATTATCTCTTGAAGAGATGGATGCTTTCTGTCCGCGATACCGTCGGGCAACACGGGTGGGATGAAGCGGTGATGCGTCGGCGCTATGACGCCTTTAAGAAAGAGTACGCCTATCCACCGGAAGTGAATGTTGCGGAAATTCTCGTCCGAACCAAAGCAGAGGCTGACCAGATTGTGACAAAGCTGCGCCGCGGGGATGAGTTTGCCGCTCTTGCACGTCTGCACTCTCTTCGAAGAGCGACGGCGAAGAACGGAGGAGAAATCGGATGGGGAACGCGTGACCGCTTCGGTAACATCAGCGAAAAGTTCTTCGCTGCGCAAAGCGGAGCGATTGTCGGACCGGAATATGTTGCTCCCTATTTCGGTGTCTTCAAGATCTTGGGGAAGAACGAAGGTCGCCCAAAGACGTTTGAGCAGGCAAAAGAGTTGATTGCGACGCAACTGGCGAGCGCAAAAAAACTCGAGGTTGTCGAGCAGGCAATCAATCAGCTTCGTTCGCGCGGCGGCATCGAGCTGAATAATGATGTTCTCGCCAATATTGTTGTGAATCAGAACTAACGATGAAAGGGAACAGGCGATGAAAGTATGGGTACTGGGTTTGCTTCTTGTGCTTTCCATCGGTGCATTCGCAGGAACGACGGGTAAGATCGCCGGCGTTATTACCGATGCACAGACGAAGGAGCCTTTGGTCGGAGCGGCAGTGGTGATAGAGGGGACTCGGCTGGGTGCCGCCACCAATGTTGACGGCTATTATGTGATCCTCAACGTCACACCGGGCAAATATACTCTCACCGTATCATCCGTCGGCTTCAAGAAGAAAACGATTACCGGGGTAGCTGTTTCAGTTGACCTGACGACGACGCAGAATGTCGAGATGATTGCGGAGGCTCTCGAACAAGAAGAGGTCGTCGTCACGGCGGAGCGCCCCGTTGTTCGCAAGGACCTCACGTCGTCGGAAGCCCGTGTTGATGCGAGCACGATTGAAACACTGCCCGTTACAGAAGTGCAGGAGGTGCTCTCACTTCAGGCAGGTGTCACCCTCGGAAGAGATGGCATTCACATCCGCGGCGGCAGGACCAGTGAGGTCGCATATTGGATAGACGGCATTTCGGTATCCGACGTGTACGATGGGGGACAATCGGTGCAAGTAGATAATAGCGGAATTCAGGAGTTGCAAGTTATCAGCGGCACGTTCAACGCTGAGTACGGGCAGGCGATGTCGGGCATTGTCAACATCGTGACGAAAGACGGCGATGAGAAGTTCCGCGGGTCAGTCTCGACCTATTTCGGTGATTACTTGAGTAGCGACAAGAATATCTACTATAACATTGATGACTTCAACTGGATTGCCAACAAGAATCTTCAAGGAAGTGTAAGCGGTCCGCTGTTTTCTGGAGCAACGTTCTATCTTTCAGGTCGCTTCTTCAAGACCGACGGCTGGCTGTACGGCAATCGTGTGTTTGATATGCAAGGCAATGTCGTCAATGTGCCAGATAGTATTGTGTACAACTCCAATGGGGAAAGCGTCACGATTATTCCAGGGAACAACCCTGTGCCCATGAACAAGCGCGAACTCTCCCAGGGCCAAGCGAAGTTGACTCTCCAGGTTGGAGGAGGGGGCAAGCTTACGGTAAGCGGGCTGGGCAGCCGTACGACGTATCGCGATTACAATCACGATCTGTTCTATGTTCCCGATGGCGATGCGATGAAGTACGACAAAAGTTTCACGGGGTCGGTTCTTTGGACTCACACACTCAGTTCCAGTGCATTCTACACCTTGAATGTGTCGTATTTGTATCGCGACTTCAAAGAGTATCAATTCGAAGACCCGCTTGATCCACGCCAACTTATTGATCCTGATTTGCCGGTCAAACCTCTGCAATCGTTCAACTCCTTCAACACAAATAACCATCATTTCAAGAGGCGAACGGAAACCCGTGTGGCGAAGTTCGATTACACCGATCAGGTGAGTTCGCTGCATCAGGTGAAATTCGGTGTGGAGGGGAGGCTGCATCGCTTGTATTTCGAGGACTATAACACAACGTTCGATAGCGAAATCTTCAACCGCGAGCGACGCTATGTGCACGCCATTCCGCTTCGCTCGAGTCCCAACTACGAGGAGTACACGGAAAAGCCGATCGAACTCTCCGCGTATATCCAGGACAAGCTGGAATACAAGAACATGATCGTCAACATCGGTTTGCGGTACGACTACTTTAATTCCAATGGCAAAGTGCTCGCTGATCCGCTCGATCCCAATGTGTACTTACCGCAGAGGGCGGTGAACCAAGCGGATACGTCGGTTGCGTCGCGGAAATCGTATTGGTATAAGAACGCGAAAGGGAAATCTTCACTCAGCCCTCGCTTCGGCATCTCGTATCCGATTACAGACAAGGGCATCTTGCATTTCTCCTACGGTCACTTCTTGCAGATTCCATCGTTTCAATACCTGTATCAAAAACCTGAATTCAAAGTTACCAGCGCCTCGGGGACACAAGGGAATTACGGCAATGCCGACCTTGAGCCGCAGAAGACCGTTATGTACGAGTTCGGGCTACAGCAGCAATTGAGCGATGATCTGAGCGGCGATGTGACGATGTTTTATCGCGACACACGCGATTGGGTGACAACAAGCGCCCCGCTGCCGGTGCGTGACCCAGAGACTGCCACAACATACTACATTCAGTATATCAACCGCGACTATGCAAACTCGCGCGGGGTAACACTGACCATGAACAAACGCCCCAGCCACATGTGGTCGCTGAATCTCTCCTACACATTTCAAGTGGCAGAGGGGTTGAACTCGAGTCCGGATCAGCAAGCCTCGCGACTCCAAGGCGGGGCGGATACCGTCCAAACACTTACACCCTTGGATTGGGATCAAACACATACGGCAAACCTGACACTCGGGTTTGGTCAAGAAGATTGGGGCATTTATTTCATCGGTCGGTACGGTTCAGGATTGCCCTACACGCCGGTGCTCAACAAAGCAGACTTCCGCGGTGAAGATGCCCAGCGCGGTGTTCAGGGAAACAGCCGACGTCGCCCCGACAATTTTACCGTGGATGTGCGCCTCTCGAAGGCATTCATGCTCGGCGGACTCGAGGTGAATTTCTTTGCAAAGATTTTCAATTTGCTTGACCGTCGCAATGAGATTGAGGTATATGGCGAGACAGGCCGAGCGACTGCCACGCCGCGCAACCTCGGGCTTGAAAACATCAGCGGTGGGAATCGCATCAACACTGTCGAGCAGTACTTGCAACGGCCGCAGTTCTATGACGAACCTCGACAGGTTCAGCTTGGCTTTGATATCAACTTCTAACCTACTGGAGTCCCTTGGTAATGATACATCGTTTTCTCTGTCTTAGTCTTAGTGCAGTCGTGATGATTGCAGGAGCGGGGCTGGCTGTTGCTCAAACTCAACAGCATGTCCCGAGCCGCGAGCGCGTACTGCTCAATAACCGATTCAGAACGGAGATTGACGGCAACAATCTTCGGACGAGTGTGTTCAACTTCCTCTTCTCCGGGAGAACAGGTGCGAATCAAGGAGTACCATATGAATACCCCAAGAATACGGGTCGCTACTATGTTGCTCTCGTTGGCTTGTTCCTTGGCGGTGAAGTTACGGACAACACAGGCGCAACCATTCAGATCGTAGAATGGCCCTCGTACCACACCAACCCTGCCACTGCTGAAGATTGGAACGTTAACCCCATCGGGCGCCCGAACCCTTACTGGAATCCAGCTCGACAACGGATTGCCAAGAGCGATGAACCGGACACATGGCCTGCGTTCTGGCCCGACAAACTGGGAGATGTCGGCGATCCCGGCTGGCGTGGTAAATGGAACGGCTACTTCGGGAAGAATGTCTTCAATGCCGATCAGGAATTGTACTATCGCATCGGCGATGACAATTATACTCGATGGAACTACAATCCCGATACGACCGACCTTACCCGCAAGGGTCTCGGTATCATCGGTGATGCGCGCGCACTCGAATGGTCACAAGCCAGCGTGGCTGATGCGGCGTTCTTCATTCACGAGCTGAGAAACGACGGCACAAAGGAAATCAAGAAATTCGGTGTGACGCTCTGGCTCGCGGATTTTGTGGGGGGAGACGGCGACTCACAAGACGACCGCCCGGATTTTGATTTGATTCTCGATATCGGCTACTCGTTCGACTCGGATGGCATCTCATCGAACCCCGCCTTCAGTGGGTCCTTCGTGGGCGGCGCCGGTACACTCTACATGGAAACTCCCGGCAACGCCGTTGACAGGATTGATAACGACGGTGATAGTCCGGAATTCGCCGAGGGACCCAAAGTTACCGGCGACATGTTCGTCGCCAAAAATATTCCGGGTACGGGACCGGAACTTTCAGGCGACCAGGTTGATAATAACCACAACGGGTTGATTGATGAGGACTCGACTCACGTCGCGTTTGGCCAGCAACGTGGTGTCGGGTACAATGATGCTATTGATAACAACAACGATGGCGAACCCAACAGCCCCGTCATTACACAGCAGATGATCAATCAAGCGCTTGCCGATCCTTGGAAACGGTGGCCACCGAATCCTGAACGAGATACGACATTCTGGCCCGGCAATAACCGCAATTTCGTCCAAGCCTCGATTGGGCTGATTGACGTGGGACCGGAGGATCTGGGAAAACGGTTCAAAGATAACATTGACAATGACGATGATACGCTCTTTAGTAATAGTCTGCCCGTTGTCACCCAGGCGATGGTGCAGCAGGCAGCATCCGACCCTTACAAGCGCTATCGGGTTCCGAACACGAACGTTATTCTTTATGACCTTGGACCTGAAGACATTGGCAAGCACTACAATGTGTCGGCGGATGGTCAGCGCAATCAGGGAGTTGACGAGAAGATTGATGAAATGGGTGACGAGTCGCGCAACAACGGTGTTGATGACGATGAGGACTGGAATCGGCTGACGGACGACGTGGGACTGGATGGCGTCCCCGACACGCGAGACCCCGGTGAAGGCGATGGCAAGCCCACTTCAGGTGTGGGGACAGCATTTCCGGGCGAGCCGAACACCGACAAGGTAGATGTTGCTGAAGCCGATCAGATCGGCTTAACAAATGTGCAGTACGATCCGGCTGGGACCCTGACCAATACCACACCGGATGCATCTATCTGGGCGAAGTATATGTTGCCCGGAAAATTTGTGGACCCAAGTCTCATCCCCACCGGCGAGTCGGACTTGTTTGTCTCGTCCGGTGTCTTTCCACTCTTGCCGGGTCAAATCGAGCGAATATCCATTGCAGTTGTGATGGGCGATGCTATTCGTGCCGGCGATCCAAACACGAGCGGGGCGCGCGCAAGCATCAACAGCAAGCGTGAAACGGCGTTGCTGGCGTACAACCAAGACTATCAGTTTGCTCAAGCTCCGCTCGAACCGACACTCACGGCTGTTCCCGGCGACAAGAAGGTGACACTCTATTGGGACGATGTTGCTGAAAGTTCTGTGGATAGATTTTTGACGGGGATTGTAGGACAGGAAGTGAAAGATTTTCAGGGATACAAAATCTTCCGTGCAACCGATCCGGCATTCGAGGATGCACGCCTAATCAAGGACGCCTACGGCAACCCAGCACCTTGGCTTAAAGAAATTGCCACTTTTGATCTCAAGGACGGGATCAAAGGACTCCATCCAACGCCATTCAATGGCGTCCAATATGATCTTGGTGCCGATATTGGCGTACGACATAGTTTCGTTGATACGACAGTTCAGAACGGGCAGAAGTATTATTATTGCGTGCGAGCGTACGATAGAGGTGCGATCAACCTACCCTTGCGCGTTCCTCCAGGACAACCACCTCGTTCCATTAGCCTCACGCCGTCGGAGAGCAATCTTCGCCTCAGCATAGACCCGGTGTCGAACAAGATCCGCTCCATCGGGAGGTCCATCGCCATCGTGACTCCGGAGGCGCCGGTTGCCGGTTATGTTCCACCGTCGCTGACGAAGATTTCCCTCGTTGCCGGTTCGACAACGGGAATTGTGGATTACACCATTGTGGATCCGACAAAGATTCTCGACAACCACAAGTATCGTATCACCTTCGAAGATACCGTACTTGCGGGCCAGCCCAATGAGCCGGACACATTCAAAACCAAATCCTTCACGCTCACGGATGTGACAGACGAGTCGAGACCCCGCGTTATCATCAACAAGAGTCGCTCTCTTGCCGACACGGTTGAGCAACCGATCACCGATGGGTTCCGTTTGGTGTTGAAGAACGAAAAGAATTTTGGTGTGAACCCTGCTCGGAGCGGGTGGAGCAAACCGGAGAGCCTGTATTCCTACAACTTTAGTCAGTGGGCAAACGGATTCTTGCGTGGTGTGCAACGTCCGGATGATTATCTCATCGTATTCGGTCCGTTGGGGAGCGACACCTCGAAGGCGTTGAGTATCAGCGACCCGCCGTTTATCCCGCCGGCAGTCCCGGTGAACTTCAAAGTGTTCAACACTCGCTCGAACAGGAAGATTGACTTTGCCTTCTTTGAGAAAGATCGTACAGGAGGAGCCGGCTACTTCACCTCAGGCATTGACATCTTCAATCAGCTCAACAGCGACATCATCATCTTTTTCGAGAGGGACTTGCGCGATTCGTTGGTTGCTACATGGAATGTTCAGATGGGCTACGATACTCTCAGTTTCCATCGGTTCCCTCGCGAAGGCGACTCATTGCGTATTGTGTTGTCCAAGCTGTTCCGTGCGAGTGATATTTTCGAGTTCACGACAACCGCTCAAAAGGTAGACGCGAAGAAGGCAAGTGCAGAACTCGATAAAATACGAGTTGTTCCAAATCCATACATCGCCACAGCAACGTGGGAAGAGAAGAATCCATTCAGCAGCGGCAGAGGTCCTCGCTCATTGCACTTTACGCGTTTGCCGCGCCGCTGCACTATTCGGATCTACACGGTGAGCGGTGAGTTGGTGAATACCATCTACCATGACAGCGACATTTTAGACGGCACCGCGGATTGGAATATGCTCACGCGCGATAATCTGCAAATCGCTTATGGTGTGTATATCTACCATGTCGATGC
>CAYUFU010000043.1:12766-17959 GCA_964444145.1 uncultured Chitinophagales bacterium | reverse complement strand
CCTTCGGGCATCGCGCAGATCAATACCTCCGAGGCGTTGTTTGCCCATAGTAGCTGGATCGCCGACATCAAGTTCAACTACGGCGCCGCCGTGATCCCCATTGAAGGGTTCGGCGCAGTTGGCATTCATTTCACTTCAATGACCATGGATGACATGGAGAAAACGACGGAAACACAGCCCGATGGAACGGGGCAGTTCTTTTCTGTCGGCAGTATAGCGGTGGGTGTCTCCTACGGTCGTGCCCTGACAGACTGGTTTTCGATTGGTGGGAGTCTCAAATACGTCAACGAGCATATCTCCAGTTCCAGTGCGACCGGCTTGGCAATTGATCTCGGTACGCTCTTCACGACGCCGTTCGAAGGAGTTAAATTCGGAGCGGGCATTTCCAACTTTGGGACGAAGATGAAAATCACGGGCGATGACCTGCTGATTGTGAAGGACGTTTCGCCGAACGCCGGCAACAATGCGAACATCAACGGCGTTCTTTCAACAGACAAGTTCGATCTTCCCTTGAATCTCCGTATCGGCTTCTCGTACGAGCCGATCCGCAATGAGGATCAACGTCTTATTCTTGTTGTGGACGCGCAGCACCCGAACGACAATTCCGAAAGCGTGAGCATCGGTGGTGAGTACAGCGTCTTCAACCATACTCTTGCACTGCGTGGGGGCTATAAAGCGCTCGGCCAGCGTGATAGTGAGGAGCGCTTTACTCTCGGTGCGGGGATAAAGTATCCGTTCGGCGATGCCCTCACGTTCAAGTTCGATTACGGCTACGAAAAATTCGAGCGCCTCGCAACGGTACATAAGTTTGCGATTGGCGTCGTCTTTTAATTCACTAATAATACTCACATATTCAGGAGGTTCACCGGCACAGATATGCACCTATTACTACGCATCACAATTCACTACTCCAAAAACAACCACAAAGGGAGGTACCAATGAACAAGCAGTTACTACGCTGGGTCGTGTCAGCGTTCGTGTTCATCGCGTTTGTTGCGGTGGAGACAACGTTTGCACAAAACCCGGTGACGTTTCGCGTGCGCATGAGCATTAAGATGCGCGAGGGAACGTTCCTGCCCGGCAGCGGCGATATCGTACGCGTCGCGGGCAGTTTCAACAACTGGGGGAGTTCGACCGACACGCTGCGTGACATTAACGCCATTGATAGCGTGTATGAGAAAACCATCAACCTTGCTGCGGGAAACATCGAGTACAAATACTTGAAGACTCTTCGCGGCGGTATTGATTGGGAGGGGGGGAGCAATAGGACCTACACCGTCACCGTCGGCACGCAAGCTGTGCCGCTGGTCTGGTTCGACAATGACTCGGTGTTTACCCCGGCAGTGAACGCGCCTGTGGTGTTTCAGGTCAATATGCGCGTCAAGATGTTGGAGGGAAGTTTCCAACCTGGCGCGGGTGATCGCGTACGCGTCCCCGGGAGCTTCAATGGGTGGAATACGAATGCCGACACGTTGACCGACCCGAACAACGACAGCATTTACACGAAGACGATTCAAATTCTCGAGAACACGACGATCCAATACAAGTTCTTCAAGACGCCGCGTGGTGGCTCCGATTGGGAGGGCGATCCCAACCGAACCTATACCGTTCCCGTAGGCGGCGGCACCATTCCCGTCGTGTACTTCGATCGTGACTCGATCGTCAATACCCCCGTCAGCGGTACATTCCGTTGGACTGTCGATATGACGGCTTTTCTCACGAGCGCAACAGGCTTAGGCTGGTTCGTACCCACCTCGAACGATACCATGGAGGTACGGGGCAGTTTCAACGGATGGGGCGGTTCTCCACGTGCAGTGCTCCAGCGCGATCCGCTGACCACGGCAACGTATTTCACTACAACTGCATTCAATCAGTTTAGCGGCGACGTTGTCAGCTTCAAGTATTACATTGATATGGATTCGGCGAGCGCGGTGACACGGTTCCCGAACTTCAACAATGATCAGGATGGTCATCGGTACGAGCATCCATTCAATCGCGGTGATGGCAACCAGCAATACACGCTCTCAGTCGGCGGTAATGTAAGCCCGTCGCCCGGCTGGTTCTTCAGCGGTATCAATCCTCGTGGTGTCTTGGATGCAGTTACCGACACCGTTGATATCACCCTGCGCGTGAACATGGGACCGGCAAAACGCGGCACGCCTCCGTTTGTGCCTGCAACCGATACGGTGAAGCTGGTGCTCTTCGATCCGCTGTCCGTTTCTGCGCAACGCAGAATACAGGGCACGTCATTCACGAACCTCGTTCGTGCAACACTTGCGACCGGTGGTGGAGACTCCATTTTCCAAGCGACATACCGTATCATCGGTAAGGCGCACTATGGAATCATGTACGGCTGGAGATTTACGAAAGCCGGTGCAGCGGGAGAAGTGACCGAAGGCGCCGGCCTGGGAGCGCAGGGCGGTTATCGCACGAAATATGTCACCCCGACAACGCCGAACAACTTCGTGCGTACTTACGCGGGTTCACAGGATACCTGGCAAGGAACAGTCGTTCCGCTGCCGCAAGCCACACCGCCGTATCCGACGGACGTCGCAAGCGACAACAACCCGATCCCGGCAGAGTTCGCACTCAATCAGAACTATCCGAATCCTTTCAACCCAACGACGACAATCAAGTTCACTCTCGCGAAGCAATCGTTTGTGACGCTGAAGGTGTACAACCTGATCGGTCAAGAGGTCGAGACACTGATCAACGGCTTAACACCGGCCGGTGAGACCGCGGCTGTCTTCGATGCTTCGAAGCACGCAACGGGTGTGTACTTCTATCGGTTGCAAGCAGGTAACTTCAACGAGACGCGCAAGATGTTGTTGTTGAAGTAACGATTCACACGCAGTACGAATTGTATATCTGCTCGAAGGGCGCTCACTGCAACATGAGCGCCCTTCGTGTTTTCTGAACCGATGGTTCGTGTTTGTCCGGTTGATGGTTACTCACCTGTGTTTGTTTCGAGTATCGCAAAAGAAAAAAAGTACTTGCATCTCGCGCGCGTTTTCTACAACTTTGAAGTGCAATCGTACTACCGACAGATCGTTTTCCAATTTACATTAGACGTCCCTCTTCTACCTACCAAGGGCGGATTTCCATCTACGACATACGTAGAACCAGCAATTGCGAATGGTGCTCAGCGAAACTGAGAACCGCGCAACATAAACAACATCCAATCACAATATAAAGGGAGAGTCCAATGGACATTCTTCTGAATCTTTTGGGTGGGGCAGTGGGAGGCAACGTTGCCGGCGGTTTGTTCAAGAATATCAGTCTCGGTACTGCGCTGAACTCCGTGCTCGGCATTTTGGGCGGTGGCATCGGTGGCCAGATTCTGAACGCGCTCGGCGTTCTCGGCGGGGGTGCTACGGCAGCGGGCACAACCGGCATGGATATCGGCAGCGTCATTACCAATATCCTCTCCTCGGGAGTTGGTGGCGGAATTCTGATGGCGCTCGTCGGCTTCATCAAGGGACAGATGAAAAAATAAACCCTGTCTCAACCTCTAAGACAAGGATACACTCGGGCGAGGCGTTCTTCGAGCGCCTTGCCTTTTTGTTTCTATTGGCGCAGTGCCAGTTGTTTCAACACCTCCTTCGCTTCTTCATTGGTCGGATCGATCGCAAGCGCTCGGTTCAGTTCGTTCTTTGCCTCTTGAATTCTTCCCATCTTCGCGTAGGCGACACCCAGTAGATATCTCGCGCCGGAAACGCCCTCGGTGCGCAGCGGGTCGGAGAAGGTGTCGTTGATTCTCAATGCCGTCTGCAACTCGTTCGCTGCTTCGCTTGCGTTCTCCTCCTCAAGGTAAAACAAACCCAGCCTCACGTGGCCGTAGGGATTCTCTTCAACTGCAAGGCACTGCTTGTACGCTGCGCGCGCTTCCTCTCGCTTTCCTTCCAAGCGATAGTAGTCGGCAACGCGCAGCAGCGGGTTGTAATGATATGGAATCACGCGTGACACCGCGAGGCATTCTTTTCTTGCAAGATGATATTGTCCGTTCTTTGCGTAATGCTCGGCAAGCAGGTAACGCGCATCTGACCACGCGACTTCCTGCTTCACATATTTGAAGACAAGACTCTCGATTGGGTTCTTTGCCGTGAACTGGAAATTGACTGCGCCCTTGTTGAAGGGCCAACGACGTTTCAGAAGATCTGTCTTGATTGTGCCCAGAGTCCAATCGAACTCACCGACCGTGGAAGCTTCCATCAAGACGGAATCCGGCGGGGCAGGTTGCCATGCTGAACTGTCGAACGCAAGATGATGCTGCCTGATCGCATGCGCAAACGTTTTTGCCATCAGGAAATATCCATGAATGTTCGGGTGCAGATGTTCAAGGAACAATTCGTTGCCCGTAATGCCGTGGGGTGAATTCGCGAGAAACGCGGAATCTACTCGCGCAAGCGGAACACGATGCTCTGAGCAGAGAGCAATCAGCGCTTCTTGAAACTCTTCCGTCATGCGGAAACGGAGAGCATCATAATCCTTGGCGCGCAGAAATGCGTCTTTGGCTTGGCTATACTTTCCTTGCTCGTAGAGCTTTGTCCCTTCAGCAAAGGCTGAATCAGCATTCTGCGCATCGTTGATGAATGGCGGCTGGTCCTTCCAATTACTGACGACCGTACTGAACATGAGTGGGACGTTGCACGACTGCGCCGCGGCAATCATGCGTTCGAGATTCGAAATGTAAATTGTTTTTGCCTCTTGATAGAGGGGCGAGCCAAAGGGAATAGTCTGCGTTGCTGCCATCTGCTGCATCATGTTGCCGATAGGTCTCTTCTCCGCCGATGCAAATTGGGAAAGCAACGCTGCATACACATCCCGCAACAGCATGAACGTCTTGAATTTCAAGAGGGTCAACGTCAAGCGCGTCAGCCATTGCCCACCTGCAATCGAGATTGTCGAGCCGACGCCATACGCGCCATAGAACTCATTGTGTCCGACATACACGATGAACAAATCCGGCTCGTAGTCGAGCAACTCCTTCATAAAATCAAACACTACATAACTTCCAACTGCCGACAAGCCGATGTTGATGACCTCGACGTTGTACTTGGGGAGCATCGCCTTCAATCGATCCCGCAAAAATCCGGGCGCAGTCGCGTGGAACTCGTACGGAAATCCCTCCATGGTTGATTCGCCAATGCAGAAGATTCGTTTGGTGTTCGGCTTCTTGACGACCTCGAAAGT